>DJHI01000021.1 GCA_002431715.1 Armatimonadetes bacterium UBA5829 | reverse complement strand
CCGGCTCTACAACCTTCGGGCCATAGTGGACAGCAAGATAGTTACGAATTAATGAGTCGACATCCGTCGTTCCGGGGCTCCAATTTAAGTGAGACATGGCGATGAAGTTGGTCTCGGTGATCCATTCGTGATCTTTCTCGGCAACGAGCGTTGAGAACCCATCAAGATTCGGCACTTCATTAGCCGCTTGATAATATTTCTTGATCCCCTTGTCCAGAGACCTGTATTGCACTCCGCCAATCGAGTGATACTCCTCAGACGGCAGGCACTGACTGATAAGAAACGGCTTCGGTATTTCCCTGATTCTGTCAAACGGCACGCTGGGGTCAGGAACCGGCTCCCAGTCGCCTCCGATCCCCTTGTAGCGCCGAGTATTATGAATCTGGACGCCCCATTTGGACTGCACAATTCCTCCATCCGGCATCTTCGCGGCAAACTCCTTTGTTCCGCCGTTGCGGAAATAGCCGCTCATTATGATCCCGGCATCCGGGCGCGCTTCCTTGGCCGCATCCATTATTGCAAGCGCAAGGTCCTGTAACTGCTGGCGGCCTTCACCCTTGCTCAGGAAAGACTCGCCCCACCACCGCAGGTGCAAACCACCCAGTGATGGATATGTGCGCATTATCGCATGAATCTGAGTACGAAACATATCCATTGCCTTTGATCCTACCAGCTTGTACGGCACTGGATGCGATGGCAGAGTGCGCTCTCCTATTATGTCAGGATATGCCTCACACATTGCGGGAGATGCAGCTCCGGGCACGTAGTTCATCAAATACGGCACCAAGCCGCGAGTTCTGGCATACTTGAACAAACCTTCCCGTATCTTTGCTGCACGTTCGATCTCATCTGCACTATATATGCTGCTGCCTTTGGTCATTGGATCATTGGCCAGATCCCACCAGTTGGTACCTGCGCTATAAGGCCAGTTTGTGATGAAGTTCATGCGATGCCTTGCCATCCAATCGCACCAGTTTCTCCACACATCGGCGCTCTCCATAAAGCCGCCTTTTATCTGGCTCTGATCATTATATTTCTGCACTCCTTTTGTAGTATCGACAAGATCGGCTACACCAAGAGCCAGATTAGAAAGCTCCATACCCCTTATGGAATAGTATGGCTTGTCTTCTATCTTCGTCTTGGGCATATTATGAAAGAACTTGGCCGCCTGTCCGGGCTTGACCGGAAAGTCGATGTCCACATCCTGCTTGTTGACTAGATCAGGGGTTGTCTGGGCCATTATCCACTCGATAAAGCCACAAACTCCATAAAGCAGACCATTCGGACCTGCAGAGGATATAGTTGCCCCACTCTTTCCTGTGGATATGATGTATCCTTCCAGACCAAGCTTATTCTCAAGTGACTTATCGAACACAAGACGAATATTGGCTTTGCGTGCACCGGCAGGCACGATATTGACGTTTTCTCCAGTCAAAAGCTCTAGCNNTAGCCTCTGCTTGAGCAACTCGGTCGTATATGGCAGCATACTATCTTCTTTTGGGGTTTGCACAACCACATCCCCAAATGCCGCCATCATGGACAGCAATATAACCATAGATATAGCCAACAATGTCACACTGATCTTCATAAAAAGTTTCCTCCATGGCAAAACAATGCCGGTTCCCATATTATTGCTCTCTTTAGTTACTCGCCAACTCTATAGATGGACTATTTTCAGCTTAACAGCGGCACTTGCGCTCACAAAACATCATGTTATAGTTGGCAAGATTTGTCTTGCAGGTGCAAAAGAACTCTGCCGGATCAAACTCAATCCGGCAGAGTTTAGGGGATGCACTACTGAACCATTGACGTGGGCGTCTGCGGATATATCACACAGCCACCAGCAGACATACCAAAGACACCGGTCAGCGTGTAGAATGAATCCTCGATGACAGTGCCTGATAGACTGCCGATCATAACCTTGATACCGACATAACCGGAACCGTCCGACGCTCCACTGCCGTCGTCGATGTAGCAATAGCCGTTGGCAGAGTCAACAAGTGTGACAATACCCCATGTTCTCACAAGCAGGCCGACAGCCGACAGTCCGCCGCCGGTTAGTGACTTGCCTGTCATACCCAGAGGACTTATAGAAGAAGTCGCACCAGGCTCCACACTCATTGCATTGATGCACCTCTCCGAGTTTTCTGTTGACATAGTCCCGGCCACATCCACCAACTGATTGATGGACACACTCGCACTGCTGATAACCTTGATCCCAGATACACGATTCGTATCTTCAATATAGAAGAAACCGTCGTATACTCCTGTAACGATTCTACCACTGACACCAACGGTGGTTCCGTCAGCCAGACTCTTGAGAGATGCAATGTCATCGCTTGCATATGATATTACAACTACTCCATTACTCGATGGAGAGTATGAACCTATATTCCCTGCATTGTCCTGTGCACATACACTGCAATACAGAGTCGCACCCTCAGCGGCGCTGACAGTCTTGCTGAGAACATTGCCGACATATCCATTGTAAATGTCCGTGCCACCGGATGTGGTCCCAATATGGCAATAATAACCGGCCACACCGCTTGTCGCATCCGTAGCTGCATTCCAGTTGAACGTAACGCTGCTGCTTGAATATATGCCGCTTCCGGTGGGAGCAGCAGGTGTCGAAGGAGCCGTTTTGTCTATGGCAATCCCATCGCTGCTCGCCGACCATTCGCTTACGTAGCCAGTATTGTTCACTGCCTGAACCCGGCAGTAGTAAGTGCCTCCGTCAACGCCCACGATGCTCTTGTAAAGGACAGTGCCCACATAGCCGTCATACACATCGTTTCCACCAGGGATTGTGCCGACCTGACAGTAATAGCCGCCTGCGGCATCGGCAACNNAACGGCCGCCCATGTGAACTTAACTGTGGTCGATGTCGTGTACGCCCCGATGTCGGCCGGAGCAGATGGAACCGCAGGTCCCAGTTCGTAGTTGTCACCCGGGTACCAGAAATAAGTGCCGTCGACATCTTCCGTTTCGTCAGGGGTGCCGTCACCATCGGTATCTACAACAGAAGGATCACTGACGACACTAACTGTCTTCAAAGACTCCAGATTGTTCTGGTATCTGAACCAGGTCGTGCCATCTCTGACCATATCGAAATACAAATCGTACTCACCAGCGGTACTGGGGGCCGTCACGGTAACGGTAAAAGTCACACTCCCACCGGGAACGACTGAACCACTGTTTGGTATATCGAACCGGCCCCTGGAATCGTAGTCACTGTCCGTCGGAGTGGTTCCCGAGGGCATCAAGGCACAACCCAGATGATACCTGCTCGACTCCGACCATGTGTCCCAACCGTCGTTTCTGACAGTTACATCAAAGCTGTAAGTCTGTCCGGCCTGCATGAGTCGTGGCACGTTGTCGTCGACCCAGGTCTCACGGTAATTGTTGCTTCCGCCGCGGTAGTAGCGCAGCAAATAGTAAAAGGAATACGCGTCCAGGAAACGCTGATTGTTGCCGGATGAAGCATAACTGTCCTCCACACTCTTCATCTCTGCAACTGTCTGTTGAGCGTTGCCGCGATAGGTTCCGAAATACACTCCGCCGGAGGAGTTAGGCACATATGAATAAACCCTGTTGACAGGAACGTTATCTATCAGCGTCGGTGTGGACAGACATGGAGATTGCACAGCCATACCATCGCCGCTGAACTGAGTGTAATACCCGCAGCAGGTGGAATCGACTGTCATATTGCCGTTCAGCAGCCAGGCCGTTATGGAGTAATCCAGTGGACGGTAATATTTCTCGCAGTGTTTCTGCCAAATATCCGTTGCGCTCGAATAACCAGACGGGTTTCTGCTGCCATAAAGCTGCGTCGGATTGACATAACCCGCGCCGCTGTCCCAACCGATGAAGAAATCATGTTCGGTCTTGTTGCGGTACATGTAATCGAAAGCAACACATGCTCGGTCTATGCCATTTGGGTCGACACCCCAATTGCAATACACAGAACTTTTATCGCCGTCGT
>DJHI01000222.1:2568-2875 GCA_002431715.1 Armatimonadetes bacterium UBA5829 | reverse complement strand
AGCAGGCTCTTCGGGTTTAGGTGTGGAAGCTGTGGGAGATGCTGACTTTTTGGCATCCCAAGCAGCCGCTTCAGGTGAGGGTTGAGTAATATCCCACATTTCGAGAGCCGGATGATTCACCCTCTTCATATGCTCCTGGATTGAGGATTCGTCGACGCCTATGGTCTCATCAGCGATCTTGTCGATAAAACCAGGGATGCCTATCTGCTCGCCTATATGCACAAGTTCCTCGCGCAGCATCTCCTTGAGGTCTTTAGGCATCCAGACGATCCTCTTGTGCCCGCCTTCGGACGATATAAACTTCCGG
>DJHI01000222.1:0-2546 GCA_002431715.1 Armatimonadetes bacterium UBA5829 | reverse complement strand
GCAGGTGTTTGAATGCCTCCGCCGATCATTCCCGCAAGGGTCGAAAATTTCATCCCCATAGGAGTTGTACCGGGGTATTCCCGATTTACAATCGCGACGCCGTTACACTCCGGCATCATCGCGACAATAGCCTCGAAGCACCCGCAGCTTGTCATGGGGTCTTTGAGCATGGAATATGCATTGAAAGACTTGATAGTCTGCTTGGAGTTCTGATAGACGTAATCGTTGATATTCTTCCACTGACCCCTGACCGGGTCGAGGCACTCGCCCTTAATAAGAGGCTGGTTCGGTCCCGTGGGGTCGATCTCATAGGCAGCCTTGCCGTCGAGCCAGTTGTAAGCTCCACAGAGTCCCAGTCTTTCAGGAGTGATAACGCAGACGTGATTGGGTGCAAAGCTCTGGCACAGGAGGCATGAGTAGAATGTATCCACGCTTTCATCAGTCAGGGATTCTACCCGCAGATTGCGCTCACGATATACACTGCGCGCATGAGCGAGCCTCTTCTCCACTTCGTCTTTATTGGTAAAGAGAGTCACCTGCACTTTATCGACAATCGCCGGATACTCATTCAGGAGCTTTGCATGCAGAATTTCGCCGAGGTGCGCTATCGTAAACCCCTTGACCTTTGCATTCTTGCTGATGCGCACCCAGATAATGTCGCGCTGGCCCATATGCCATATGCCTTCGGCGCCATTTATAAGGTGGTGAACCTGCCGTTCGAGGATAGACTCGAAATCCGACTGCATCTTCCGACCCGCAACTTCGACCCATATCCCCAGTGGAAGGGCGGTTCCCGGATCAACATCGTCCACATCCGGCCCGACGACCTCTATCCTCCCGTCCTGAACCTCATCGAGCTCCTTTGTGGTCACAAACTCGAAAGCAGGCGTCTTGTTTCCGCCAAATTCAACGTGTGTCTGCTCTTTTCTAATCCTTTCGCCCTCGAAAGCAGCGCCGTAGGTCACCGGAATCGGCACTTTTGTGATCTTGATCTTGCACCCGCGAACCTCAAGGGCTTTTTCTACAATCTGATCGAGCGGCACATTCGATACCACGTGCTCATATGTGCATACCCCGCTCGGGAGTATCTGCGGGATCGCAGTATCGGCAATGACAGGGAAGCCGTAGCTCAAAGCTCCTGCCGCAGCCGCGCACTTAATCTCATCTACCGCGCCCAGCGCAAGCACAAAGGCAAAAATTCGGTCTTTATTATATTTGAGGTTACGAGCGTAATCACCCGGCTGGACTCCACCGAAAGATAAAGCAGCGCGGTTGGCAAACCCAAGAGCATAAATTGCCGATGATACGTCTTTCCCGAACGGAACCAGCCTGGTATCCCAGCCGACCTCGACTCCGCCCTCGACAAGCTGCTCAGCGAACGAAATGCCATTAGTTTCGCCCGCCATAAATACGTAGAGGTTCTTTTCTTGAAGCTCGCGTGCGATCTTTACTGCGGTTTCGACATCCGGCGCCGCGCCGACAATCGCAGCAAACCCCGGAGCGGAGCCGTCTACAAACTCGATACCGCGCTCGCGGATGATAACGTCGCTCGCAGCGCCGAGCCATATGCCGTCAACCGGACTCGGCCCGACCAGGTATTTGCACGCTTCGAGTATTTCAGCGGCAAAGAGGGTCGCCATTCCGGCATCGAGCATGCTCCCGAAATACGGCAGCCATGCATTTTCCGATGGAGGTGGAGTCAACAGGCTCTTGCATTCATCCAAAACAAGCAGCACATCGCCCAGGTTTTCAACCTTATGACCCAAAAGAGAATAGATCACCGGCAGGTAATATGCCGTATCCGGGAACCCCAGAGGGCAATCTTCACCTTTATCGGCAATAACCTGCTTCACGAGCGAGTCGACCGCCCCAACCACTTTTTCAGCGCCTGATATGGCTATGGAGGATATTATTTTGCTCATTCGAGTTCCCTGCGCTCTTTCATATCTAGTAGTTTGCGTTCGCGCTGCTGGTTGATTTTTAGTGCGTCGCGCTTGCTGTCGATGTGGGTGATGATTGCATCGACCGGATTGTTATCAGCGGAGAGCTGAGGGCAGAGAGCAGAGAGCCCGGAATTAGAATCTCCCATTACAGTGAGCACTCCGCTTGCAGCAAAGCCAGTTGCTATGGCAGCGGTTCTATCACCCAATTGAGCGCAATATGCAGCTATCGGCATATCCGCAAAGTCTTCTCCAAGCCCTCCAAGGGATAGAAGCTCGTTCGCCAATAGCAGAAACCTAATGCTCTCATAACATGAACCCATCTGCAAGACCGGAGGCATGCCGGTCATATCGCACATCTCCTGCAAGGTCTCGCCCGCATCATTCGCCGCTTCCGGAAGGAGCAGACCATCCTTTGCAAGATCGACCGCGCAGCAGCCGATATTGATAACCAGTATGTTTTGCTTTATCAGCTCCCGCGTAATTTTGGCATTGGCGGCATCGGACTTGCAGCCGAACACTGCAGCTACTCCACGGATTCTGCCGTCTGTAATCGCATCGGAGAATACTTTGAACCCACTTCTGAATCGCCCGCCGAGCATATGA
>DJHI01000099.1:7426-12919 GCA_002431715.1 Armatimonadetes bacterium UBA5829 | reverse complement strand
CGCGTCCGCAAGAACGGTTAATATATAGCATTAGCATATCGATTTACCACTGAGTGTGCAAATGTGGATTTTCGGACTCTCCGCTCCCCATTCCACTCTCAGCTATTTACGAAGGAGATTCAACGTGTCAGATAAGTATTACCTGTGTTCCGAGACCCATTGGGATCGCGAGTGGTATGGTGAGTTTCAGCAGTTCAGAATGCGCCTCGTGCGCCTTGTGGACAAACTCTTAGATATCTTTGACAATGACCCCGATTACAAATGTTTCAACTTCGACGGGCAGACGATAGTGCTCGAAGATTATCTTGAAATAAAGCCCGAGCGCGAAGAAGAACTGCGCAAGAAAATTACAGAAGGCAAGCTCGTAATCGGCCCCTGGTATATTCTGCCGGATGAGTTTTTAGTATCCGGCGAGTCCACCGTCAGAAACCTCGAATTTGGTCGAAGAATTGCAAGTAAATTCGGCAAATGCAGCAACGCCGGATACCTGCCGGACACATTCGGCCACTTCAGCCAGATTCCCCAAATCCTCAAGCAATGGGGGNNCGGGGAATGGACACGGCAATTCTCTGGCGCGGCATCTCGGGTGATGAATGGAAAAACGAGCTGATATGGGAGTCTCCCGACGGCTCTCGCGTGCTTCTTTCTCATATCTATGAGAGGGTTGGCTACTGCACCGCCGCGCTCTTCGGTGATTCGATTGCACCGCATATAAAACGGAAGATGCTCGATTCCGGCCTGCACAATCAGGATATGGCGACGGGCGATACAGCTGTCGAAGCGCTGGTTGCCGCATGCGCTGAAATCAAAGAGAAAGCCGCGACCGATTGTCACATTCTCTTTAATGGCGTAGACCATATGGAGGCCAATCCTGAGATTCCCAGCCTTATTAAGAAAGCTAACAAGCAGCTTAAGGACGGCGAGATCGTCCACGCTTCGTTTGATGAGTATGTAGAGGCTCTGAAAGCTGCTGTCAAGGGCAAGGATTTGCAGGTTGTGAAAGGCGAGCTTCGCGATACCGTGTGGGCGGAGATCGGCAGCGGAATTATCCTTAACGGCGTCTTGTCGTCCAGAATCTACCTCAAGCAGCAGAACCAGGAGNNTCGCTCCTGGGCGGCAGGTATGATAAGGGAATCATCGACCAGGCTTGGAAGTGGGTTCTCAAAAATCACCCGCATGACTCGATTGGCGGATGCTCCATAGATGCGGTTCACAGGCAGATGGAGACTCGATTCGAGTGGGCAAAGGACATCGCCGACAATCTGCTCCAGTTCGTGCTTACTGACATCCTGGAGAATGTAAAGATCGACGGTCTTGCCGACGATGAATACGCATTTGCGGTCTTTAACCCGAGCCAAGAGAAGCGATCAGACTGGCTGGAGGTCGAAGTCGAGGTTCCATACAGCGCCAAGAACTGGCCAAAGGAGACCGATTTCCGGGGGATTATGGTTTCCGACCTTGCAGGTAATCACCAGAAATCCTGGCTCAACAAGTATGAAAACAAGGTTGTGAACAGGCCTTCAATGCGCAAGTTCTGCACAGCCGATTGCCGTCCTGTCTTCAACTTCAGTTTCTGGGCTGAGGACATCCCTGCGTGTGGATATATGGTGTTCAAGTTCAAGCCTCTCGATAAGCCGAACTGCCTCTTCGGCAGCCTCTCTCCCGAGCGAAATGTATTGGAGAATGAATACCTCCGGGTAGAGATCGAGCCGAACGGAACACTGTTCGTTGAGGACAAATCCACCGGTAATGTCTACGAAAACCTTCATTATTTTGAAGACGGCGGCGACAATGGCGGCGGCTATGCCTATTCCTTCCCGAAGCGGGATGNNATGCCGAAATTTCCATGATCGAGAACTCGCAGGCAAGAGCTGCATATAAAGTAAGTATTACAATGAATCTGCCTGAGTCTCTGGATAGCACAAATCAGGCCAGGTCGAGCGTTAAAAAGCCCCTGGTGATCGAGAGCGTTATCTCTCTTGGAGCAGACTCGCGCAGAGTAGATATAGAGACGACTCTGGTGAATACGGTCAAGGATCATCGCCTTAGAGCCGTCTTCCCGTCATATCTTGATGTGGATACGTCATCGGGTGAAGCTCAGTTCGATGTGGTCGATCACCCGGTCTTTATAAAGCAGCCGCCTCTGGAGCTGTGGAAAGAAGATCAGCCCAAGCAGTTTGCCCAGAAGAGCTTCTCTTCAGTAAGCGATGGCGAGAGGGGCCTCACCATTGCCAATAACGGCCTGCCTGAGTATGAAGTGACTCCCGATAACGAGAGAGCGATTGCAATCACGCTTTTGCGGTCGGTCGCTTATCTCTCGACAGGCTATAAGAACACCCGGCAGTCACCCGCGGGTCCGATTATTGCGACCCCTGAATCTCAGATGCTCGGCAGGAAGATGGTGTTCAAATACAGCATTATCCCGCATGCGGGCAAGTGGAACGAGAGCCATGCACAGCGCGAAGCTCACGCATTCGTGCAGGGCATGAAGGCTATGCCGGTGCTTTATACCAGTAAGTCCGCTGACCTGCCGACCGAACTCTCATTTATTAACGTCGAATCTGGTAACGCTATGCTTTCGAGCATCAAATGCTGTGAGGACGGCAAGGGATATTCTATCAGGCTCTGGAACGGCTCTGAGAGCGCTGTAAAGGCCAATGTGTCGCTGTTCAAGTCTCCGGCCAAGATATGCAAGTCCAATATCAGAGAAGATTGTCTGGAAGAGATAAAGCCAGGTAAAGAATTGACTTTAGATGTCCCTGCAAAGAAAATAGAGACGATTAAGTTGGCTTAATAAGCATGGAGTTGCGGCGGGAGAATATTTCCCTGCCAATAAGAATACCACTCCACAAATCGCGTCTATTGAATTTAGCTAATCCGGTTGAGTACAGCAGGAAGTTGCACTGAAGTAATTGAATGCTTTTTTGTCAGTAACAATAGGAGTGAGCAGTATGAAGTGTAGTTTTTTAGGCAATCAAAGATTCTTATGCGCGTTGATAATTCTTATCACCTGCGGGTTGTGCAGTGCCGCAGTAGGATCAGCTAAGCCAAAGTCGGAAGAATTATCAATTTCCTCAAAGTGCAGCGCTGATCTTGCAAATAAGCTCGATTTGAAGACACAGGATATCAAACTCGTAAATATCGAGAGTGCCGTATGGCCGAATACGGCGCTCGGTATTCCCGAAGTCGGTAAGGTTTATGCTCAAGTGCAGACTCCGGGCAAGCGATTGTATTTTCAAGCTAAAGGCCATTATTTCATCTACACCACGAGTGACAAAGCATTCAAATATGGCGGGCCGCTAACGGCCTGGGCCTACTCGATGCTATATCTAAAACCGGTAGCCAATGAGCCGAATCTGAACAGTGACCTCTACCAGTGCTCGCTGATCGGCACTAACAATATGCCACTTGCCTCTGGGGTCTCTGAATATTATCCTCAAGAGAATGGCAAAATAATCTTTACTCGACGCACATCTCGTTCGTCATTCGATCTTCTATATGTCGATGCTAAAGAGCCGGGAAAAGAAAAGGAGCTTTATAGTGCTTTCTGTCTCGGCGCTGCGGCATTCAGTCGGAATCAAGATCAATGGGCCGCGTTTGTTAGGCCGAGGCTGGCGTACGAATGGACGATTGTTGTTGGGCGCACTGATGGAGATTCATCGAAAGCGGTTACTCTGCAATTGCCTGAAGATAAGAGGCCGGAGAATATAGCATGGTCGGGTGATGATCTGATAATTATGATTAAAGATGACAATGGCTCCTCCGTTTATTCGACAAATCCGGCAGCGGAATCACCTGCATGGAAGAAAATAGGTATTTACGATTTCCCTGGTCATAATAAATTTTTGCTTAACAAAAGTGAGTCACTGGAAATCAACGAGATCAAAAAAGATGATAAGCCGGGGGCCGAAGTAGCTCGCGTCTGGTTTACCGGCGATAAGAATGTGGTAGCGACCATAGCGGATTTCAAGATGAAAGGCTATGACATTCTGGGGCCATATGCTTTCCTCTGGGGAGAAAAGGATTCTCGTGATGCGGCGTACTCCGTCGATATTGGTTCGGGGTTAACAATCTCGGCATATCCGGGAGCCGGCACCATAAAGCCCTTTAACTATCCGCCTTATAAGTCTCCTGTTCCGGCACAGGAGAAGATGGAGGAACTATCTAATAAGCAGTCCGGTTCAACGGAATAACAAGCGATTTTGCGAAATATGCCGGATGAGTAATCATCCGGCTTTTTTTGTTGCCGAATCATTCCCATATTACCATGTCTCCACGACTTCAAATGTCTGCTTTGAACTTCCAATACACGGCGTGGTAAAATAGTGCCGGAGATAATATGCAATTTGTAGATCAGGTAGAAATAGTTGTTAAGTCCGGTGACGGCGGAAATGGACTCGTCGCTTTTCGCCGGGAAAAGTATATCCCTCGCGGTGGCCCTTCGGGCGGTAACGGCGGCAGAGGCGGAGACGTGATAGTCGAGGCTGATGCTCGACTCAATACCCTTGTCGATCTTCGATATAAAAAGAACTATAAGGCCGCGCGTGGAGGCGACGGCGGGCCCAATGACAGGCACGGCAAGAACGGTGATGATCTAGTCCTGAGAGTGCCGGTCGGGACCATCGTCTATGAAACCGATACAGGCAGGGCACTTGCAGACCTTACACATGGCGGCCAGAGGCAGGTTATTGCAAAGGGCGGCGAGGGCGGCAGGGGTAATGCTGCATTCGCAACATCTACCTTGCAGACGCCTAAATTCGCCGAAAAGGGCGAACCTACTGATGAAGTCGCGCTGACACTGGAATTGAAGCTCCTTGCGGATGTTGGGCTGATCGGCTATCCAAGCGTGGGCAAATCGACTTTGATTTCCCGCATATCCGCTGCCAAACCCAAAATTTCCGACTATCCTTTTACGACTCTTACCCCGAATTTAGGTGTGGTCTCGATTGATGAAAGGTCGTTCGTTGTGGCGGATATGCCTGGTTTGATCGAGGGAGCACACGGAGGCGCTGGGCTTGGTCATCAGTTCCTGCGTCATATAGAGCGCACGAGGCTCCTTGTTCACTTGATAGATGTCTCAGGGTTCAGCGGCCGCGATCCCATGCATGATTTCGATGCCATTAATGATGAGCTTAGGTCGTACAGCACAAAGCTGGCCGCACTTGGTCAGATGGTCGCTCTCAATAAAGCCGATTCGCCTGATTCGCAGGCTATAATTGAGAATCTCAAACCCGAACTTGAAAGTCGCGGACTTGAGGTCTTTGAGATTTCAGCGCTTACCGGCAAGGGAATACAGCCGCTTCTTTATCGTATTGCTGACCGGCTCGATGAGATTCCAAAGGAAGAGCTTGAGCATGTTCAGGAAGTGGTCCGGTTCACGGTCGATAGAGAAACCGAGTCCTGGGATGTGGTAAAAGAGGGCGATAAGCTGTATGCTATAGAGGGCAGGGCAGTTGAAGTTCTGGTGAAGCGCACGGATATCAATAACGAATA
>DJHI01000099.1:0-7402 GCA_002431715.1 Armatimonadetes bacterium UBA5829 | reverse complement strand
CGAATATGCCCTTCGTAGAATGCATCGCCAGCTCGATAAGATGGGTGTGATAAAACGGCTCAAAGATATGGGCGCCGAGCACGGTGACACAGTGCGCATAGGCGATCTGGAGTTCGATTTCCACGATGAAGCATATGAATAAAACGATGAAGCGGATAGTGATTAAGGTCGGCACGAGCAGCCTTGTCAGCGAGGACGGCTCGCTTAATCATGACAAAATGTCGGCTCTGATAGACCAACTCGCTAAAATAAAAGGGCAGGGGAGGGGAGTAATCCTCGTCAGTTCCGGCGCAATCAGAGCTGGCATGGAGCGCATCGGCCTTATGCATCGCCCATCCAATATTCCTGAGCAGCAGGCAACCGCTGCGATCGGCCAGAGCGCTCTTATGCAGACCTATTCCGAGATGCTCTCCGAGCATGGGATAGTGCCGGGACAAATTCTACTTACCCGCGACGACTTCAACCATCGCACACGATACCTGAATGCCCGCAATACACTGCGCACCCTGCTTGCATTCGGCTGCCTCCCGATTGTCAATGAAAACGATACGGTGGCGACTGACGAGATCAAATTCGGCGAAAACGATACGCTTGCGGCTTTGGTTGCGGCGAGNNCGGCCTCTTTGACGGTGACCCCAGAACCGATGGCGAATGCATGCTCATTGAGGAAGTCAAAAAGATCACAGCAGATATTGAGAACCTTGCAAGCGGAAATCATGGATCATGCGGAAGTGGAGGTATGCGAACAAAGATCGAAGCTGCCAAGATCGCTACCAGGTCCGGTGTGCGCATGGTAATCGCAAATGCTTCCAGACCGAATGTGATTGTCGATATTGTGGCAGGGGAATCGATAGGAACCAAATTCCTGAGCAGCGCGACAAAGCTCAACCACAAGAAACGCTGGATTGCATTCGGCAACCGTGTGCAGGGCAGCATTATGGTCAACGACGGCGCTCGAAAAATGCTCGTCGAGCGCGGCAAGAGTCTCCTTCCTGCTGGTATTTTAAGCAGCGATGGGAAGTTCGATGTAGGCGATCTGGTCTGCGTGATTGATGAGTCATCAAATAAGATCGCACGCGGACTTACCAACTACAGTTCCGGCGAAATCAAGCTTATAAAAGGCAAACGCAGCAGCGAGATAGAGAAAATTCTCGGTTATAAGGATTTTGATGAAGTAATTCATAGGGACAACCTCGTACTGGGGGAATAGATTTTCATGAACTCACTTGAAGTCATTCAGGTAATGATATCTCCTGTTTTTATGGTGTCGGGTTGCGCGATTTTACTTTCGGTCAGTAGCAGCAAATCGTCGGCAGTAATAGACAGGATTAGGGATCTTTCTTCAGATAAAGGCTATTATGATAGTCACCTCTCGCAAATTGAACTGCTGTTCAAACGCCTGATGCAGATCAGGAATGCCGTATACAGCTTCGAAGTCGCTATAGTGTTTTTTCTAGTTACATCTTTACTTATAGGAGCCACTCATTTTTTAGGCAGAAGTGACAGCAGTGCACTGATTCTCAGTCTCTTCCTTCTTGGAATGGCATCGGTTCTGACTGGTGTTGTATTTTTGGGAGTGGAGTCCACGAAAGCCTATCAGATAACGAAAGAATTCCTGGTAAAGGGACTTGATGAGAGAAATGAAGTCGGCAAACTCAAAAGAAAAACTAGCTCCCTACATTGATTTTCTGCACTATTATTATGTCCTAAAACTTTTTGCCTCATTTTAATATTGATATTGATGAGTTTGGCTTGAATCTTGCCCTGATGGTAGTTGAGGTGAAGGAAGAATGCCGAGGAAAAAGTTGTTAGTTATATGCTGCATTTTAGTGGCAATATTTTGCTGCTCTTCAATGGTATATGGATCATATCAGGTAATAACAGTACAGGGAAAGCAAATGGGGCTGCAATTGCCTAACGGGTATTCAGCAGGACAGGCATATCCATTGATTGTCTTCCTGCATGGCCGTGGAGGTAGCGTATCAGCCAATAACTTTACAGGTGATGCTTTTGCCAATTTCAGAAGTAAAGCGGCAGCTCGCGGCTATGTCGTATTAGTGCCGAATTATGGTAGTGATGGCTGGATAAATCAGGCATCGGAGGATATAGTCACCCAGAGTATTGATTTGTTCAAGTCGCAATATAACATCAATTCTCAGAGGCTATGTATGATGGGTGTCTCTATGGGCGGCGGCGGCGCTCTTGTTTATGGAGCCCGGCACAAGGAAAAGGTAGCGGCTATTTGCGATATGATGGGCATGACTGATATGGTTAAGTTTTATAATGACAGCCTTAACTATCACACCTCAATAGAAACTGCTTACGGCGGCAGCCCTACACAAATCCCCAGCGTTTATTCACAGCGGTCTGCAATGAATTACATAGACGACCTAAAATCACTTCCTCTCTATATTTCGCACGGTACAGCCGATACAATAGTTTCCCAGGTACACTCCCAACAGCTATATAATGCACTTACAAATGCTGGAGGATCCGTAATATTTAAGAGTGTTCCTGGAATTGGTCACGATAACGCTTTGATAGTAGGCCAGGAAGATGCAATCTTGAATTTCTTCGATGCTTCGCAAGCAGCAGTACCGGAACCAGGTTCAATATCTGCACTCCTTTGTGGTTTAGCTGCGTTGACTTATAAAAAGAAAAATGGACTGTAATCTGGGTATCATTTGATCGTCTTGTGGCATTACCTCGACAAACGGCTTTGTTTTTATACTTTTTACACTACAATCTCACCTATATCTCGCCAATAATAAAGTCAAGCACGTAAAAATCAGCCGTAATAAATAGGCTGATCTAATAATGCGTCGTTTATACTACTGCAGGATGGACAAAATGAATATTGAGCAGTTTGAGTGGACGCAGTACGCCGGATGGCAGCCGGATTTTCCGGGCACGCTGGCTGATTCGGCTCAACTTGTCTTAATTTTCGGTTCACGAGCAATATTCGAACAGCGTGGTATTGATGACATTTCTCAAGCCTATCCTCACGCCACTATCTTCGGATGTTCCACAGCAGGCGAAATTTTCGATACCCAGGTACTGGAAGACTCTCTGAATGTCAGTGTTGTCAGTTTTGAGAGTACTCGAATTAGCGGAGTATGCCTTAAGATAAGCGATTTCAATAATATATTCGAAGTGGGCGAACAATTAGCCAAGTCTCTCGATCATCATGGACTTGTGCATGCTGTTGTACTGGTAGACGGCATCGAGGTAAACGGCAGCGATCTTGTTCGCGGCATCATAAAGCATCTTCCAAGTGGTGTTACCGTCACAGGCGGGCTTGCCGGAGACGGCACCGATTTCACGAAGACCTGCATCATCTATAACGGCAAGATTGAATATAATTCCGCGGCGATTATTGGTTTATATGGTGATCACCTCTCGATTGGTTATGCCTCCATAGGTGGTTGGGATCCTTTCGGCCCCGACAGACTCATTACCCGGAGTGAAGGAAACGTTCTTTATGAGCTTGATGGTCGTTCGGCTTTGGAGCTTTATAAGAAGTATATAGGAGATTATGCGGAAGCAAGTCCGGGCGGGCTGATGTCTATGGGTCTCTTTTTCCCTTTAGGTATCCGACTCAGGGCGAACGATGAGAGAAGAGTGGTGCGTGCATTTCTTGCGTTCGATGAGAAAGAGCAGTCGATGTCTTTTGCCGGCGATGTACCGATAGGCTGCTATGGTCGACTGATGAAAGCTAATTACGATCATCTGATAAACGGCGCAGTAGAAGCGGCGAATATCAGCCGGGATGCCATTGGACCCGAAAATGTCGAGCTTGCCTTACTTATAAGCTGTGTTGCGCGAAAACTGGTTTTGAGGCAGAGATCGGAAGATGAGATTGATGCAGTGCGGGATGTCTTCGGTCCCGATACGGCAATTACAGGTTTTTATTCCTACGGCGAAATTGCTCCGTTCATACCTGGAGTGGCTCCGGAGTTACATAACCAGACAATGACCATTACCACCTTAAGGGAGAGCTGAGGAGTGGATCAGTATAACAGCCTGCTCCAAAGACAACTCAAGAAGTATTTTAGTGGGCCTGATAATAATCCTTACGGGTTGAAGTCGTTTATCCATGCTGTGAATTCAGCTTATCACGACTACGAGACAGATTTAAGCATGCTCCAGCATTCGCTTGATTTGAGCTCGGAAGAATTGCTTCAGGCCAATTCAGAGCTTACCGCCATCTTTCAGGCTTTCCCCGATATACTCTTGCGCATTGATGGTGAAGGCAAGATAGTGGACTGCAAGGGTGGAAGCGCAATAGACGCTCACATACCACTTACACAACTCCTGGGCAAACGTGTGCATGAGATTCCAGTAAAGGAGATAGCACGCAAGTTTACGGCAGCCCTGAAGAGATTAAAAAAGGCCCATTCAGTATATGTTACGGAATACTCCTACACTCGTAATAGTGAAGTACTCTTCTACGAGGCCAGGTTCATTCCAATGCCCGAAGATCACTCAGTGGTAGTAATTCGAAATATAACCGAACGTAAGCACATGGAGACAGCGCTCGTCGAGTCGGAACGACGGCTGGCTGATATTATTAACTTCCTTCCCGATGCTACATTCGCCGCAGACCTTGACGGCAAGATCATTGCATGGAACCATGCGACTGAGGAGATAACAGGTTACAGCGCTGAGCAAATGATCGGTAAGTCCGATCATTCCATAGCTTTTTATGGGTATCGACGACCGATGCTCATAGATGCTGTTCTAAATCGGAGCAGCGAGATCGACAGCAGCTATGCTTATTGTAATAAAGAAGGTGATGTCTTTGTTGGTGAGACCTATATTGAAACTGAAAAGGGTCATAGTCTCTACTGCTGGATTAAAGTCAGCCCGCTCTATAATTCCGACGGAGACATCATAGGTGCAATTGAGACGGTAAGAGATATTTCGGAGCGTAAGAAAGCAGAGTCTGTACTGCTTGAAAGTGGTGAGCGATTGCAGAAGCAGCAGGCAACGCTTGTAGAGCTTGCGCACAACAAAACCCTGTTCTGGGGTAATCTTAATCTTGCTATCCGAGAGATTACTGAAGCTGCCGCTCGAACTCTGGACATAGCTCAGGTGAGTGTCTGGCTTTATGATGAGAAAAAGACTCATTTATCTTGCGTTGACCTTTATCAGCGTAATGATTGTCGGCATTCAGAGGGACTCGATTTAAGAATTCCCGAGTCTCCCAGTTATATCAATGCGATTGAACAAGGAAATATCATTCTTGTCAGCGACGTCTTTGCCGATACTAGAACGCAGGGATATTCAGATTCCTATTATCTCCGTTACGGCATCGGCTCAACACTAGATGTGCCGATTTTGGTCAGTGGACACACCGTAGGCGTTGTGTGTCATGAGCATATGGGCGGTCAGCGCGAATGGAAAGCCGACGAACAGAGTTTTGCAGGTTCTATTGCTGATCTAATTTCACTTTCTATTGAAGTTTCCGAACGTCGAAAAGCTGAGTCTCATTTGAGGATCAGAACATCCGCTATGAATGCAGCAACGGACCAGATCGTTATCACTGACATTCAGGGCAGGGTAGATTTTGTGAATCCATCATTTGAAAGGGAGACCGGTTTCACACTCGGCGAGATAGAAGGCAAGCTTGCGGATTTCCTCACATCCGACAAACACGACCCAGCGTTTTATTCCAATCTTTGGAATACAATTCTCGATGGTAAAACCTGGCATGGAGAGATAACGCTATATCGCAGAGACGGAAACACAGTGGTTGAGGATGTTACCATAACCCCGATAAAAAACGAAAACGGAACGGTAGAGCGTTTTATTGCGATCAAGCGTAATGTGACCGAGAAAAAGTTATATGAGAGGCAGCTCGATCATTTGGCTCATCATGATCATCTGACCGGTCTTCCGAACAGACTGCTCTTTTGTGACAGGCTTACTCAATGTCTGGTCAATGCAGAACGGCAAGATGCAATGCTGGCGGTATTATTCCTTGATTTGGATCGCTTTAAGCTTGTAAATGACTCATTGGGTCATAGTATCGGCGATCTGCTGCTGAAAGCTGCCGCTGAGAGGCTCCAGGATTGCCTTCGTGATGCAGACACTATAGCAAGAATGGGTGGAGATGAATTCACCGCCATTCTCTCAGATATTACCAGTCCCAATGATGTCGCGGCGGTTACCCGCCGTCTATGCGATGCAATATCGGCTCCTTTCCTGCTTGAGGGCCAGGAGCTGTTTGTTACGGCGAGCATCGGCGTAAGCCTTTATCCTAACGACGGCACGGATGTTGAGGCGCTGGTCAAGAATGCTGACTCGGCAATGTACCGAGCCAAGGAGAAAGGGAGAAACAACTATCAGTTCTATACACAGGCGCTTAATGCAACTGCTGTTAAGAGAATACAACTGGAGACATGCCTCAGAAGAGCCGTGGAACGTCACGAGTTTGTGCTTCACTATCAACCCAGGGTGGATGTTTGCACAGGTAAGATTCTAGGCGCGGAGGCTCTTGTGCGGTGGATGCATCCGAAACTTGGTCTGATATCACCCACAGCTTTCATACCAATGGCGGAAGAAACCGGCCTTATTACGTCTATTGGAGAATGGGTCCTTGAGACCGCCTGCGCGCAAAACAAGCAATGGCAGGATAAAGGATATGACCCTATAAGCATAGCCGTAAATGTCTCTGCGCGGCAGTTTATAAGCGATAATCTGATAGGAGATGTAAAGAGGGTGCTAAAAGAGACCGGCCTCAAGCCCGAGCACCTCGATCTCGAACTTACTGAAAGCACGTTGATGCACAGTATAGACCTGGCTGTATCCGCTCTAGGTAAGCTCAAGGAGATGGGCGTAAGGCTCTCCATAGATGACTTTGGAACAGGATATTCTTCGCTTACCTATCTNNGAGATTTCCTATCGATGCGGTAAAGATCGACCAGTCATTCGTCAGGGATCTCACGACAAACTCCGATGACGCAGCCATTGCGCGCGCGGTTATTGCTATGTCGCAGAGCCTGAAGCTGAAAGTCATCGCTGAAGGTGTCGAGACAATAGACCAGCTCGAGTTCCTTCGCTGTCTTGAGTGCGATGAAATTCAGGGGTTTTTAGCGAGCAAGCCAGTGCCTGCTGAAGAGTTCGAAAAATATCTGCGGGACAACGTTCGCCTGATAGACAATAATTGTTTCTCGCTTGCCGCTTAACGTTTGATCTTCAGCACGATTTCTTTAGCTGAGCCTGGAAATGAGCATCTGTTTCCAGAGAATGATTTAAGCTCTCGTCCATCCGCATTCAGTTCCAATATCTTTATCGAATTCGGCAGTATGAGTTGGCAATTCCCAGCGCCGGACGCCTTTATCGAAAGGTTGAGATTGTTTTTGTAAGCTCGCAGGCGATAGGTGACTGGGCCGTTTAC
>DJHI01000223.1:1670-5308 GCA_002431715.1 Armatimonadetes bacterium UBA5829 | reverse complement strand
TACTGTAATTCACAGTAGTATTTTGCGACGACATACATACGGCTTCAATTGCCTTGGATATCCCTACCGTACCGGCTAATTCACCGTCCTTAACCCAATCCTGCCAGCCGTAATTTTGGACATGCGCCGCGAACTGTATGTGCGTGCCTTCTCCGGCGTATGGCGGCGTTCCAGGTAGATTACTCAAATCAATTATCCATGCCTGGAATGCTTCAAGACGCTTGTTTTGCCCTGTGGTCCCTGCGACTGTCCCATTTGAAACAACACCAAGCCATCCGTAGTCCTGAACGTAGGCCTGATAATATACCGAATACCCCTCGCCTACTTCCAATCGAATAGCCTCTATCTTCTGCCCGAGACCTGTGGTGCCGGACAACTCACCATCAGTTTTCCAGTCCTGCCAGCCGTAGTTTCCGACATACGAACTGTAAGAAACTGAAGTGTTTGGAGACTCCATGCATATTCCTTCCAAGCGCTTGCTCTGATTGGCTGTGCCGGCTAATCCACCGTCCAGGGTCCAGCTCTGCCATCCGATGTCCTGAACGTATCCTACATATTGTATATGCGGACCTGCTCCAGGATCTGGTGTAGTTGGCGGAGGCTGCACAGNNCACAGGATTGTAGAAGCCTTTAATTACTCCGTTGCCGTAGTAACTCATTGCGTTAGTCATATCTGAATTGCTGTAGTATTTGTGCTCACCCAGATATGTCCCCGGATCGTTGCAGATAAGGTAATTATCATTATATCCAACAGCCGCGATGTAATGGCCTCCGACATAGGAATAGCCACGGTTGCTTAGGTATCCGGTATATACATGAACTAACACCGGCCTTCCGGCAGCGATTTCACTCTTGACCGATGCAAGAGATGAAGTAGTCTGGTAGGCATTGCCGATGCTGAAAACATTATGTGCAGCGCTGGTCAACTGGCTGAGACTGGTCCCGCCCACATCGTTGCCGTCAGTACTGCCGCCCAAATAACTCCAGATATTTATCATATCCTGCGGCGAGGGTGTCCCGAGAGCACCGCACTGACCGAAAATATAACGGCAGCACATTGTCAGCGATGCAGGTCCGCATGAAGTACTACCGCACGTACCACTGTTCCAAAACTGTTGGAGGAACGGCACACCCAATATTACATCGGAAAATGCCGGTATTGCTGAAGTAACCACTAGAATCGAGGTCAGTAATAATACGATCAACCTAAACTTTCTCATTTCAACGTTCTCTCCTTTGTGATTGCTTTCTGTTTCTAGTGCAGATTACACTTCAAAGCTAAGAGAATATCTGTATCACCTCCGTTTGACACACGTCGTTGTATGCAGCATTGGCCAGTCCTTGGCCGTGGGTGAGTGGGTTGATCATCATTAAGTTTAATTGACAAATAGTGATAAATATATACTATATATTAGTTGATTTGTCAACAGCAATTTTCATATTGCCGAGGTTATTGCGCTGATGTTGTTATTGATATTTTGCAGTGTATGTTGTGGTTTATAGCTTATTATTAAAGTTTTCCCGCAAAAAAGGGCACCAATATGGCGCCCTTTCCGATTTTTTGTATATTTGAAAAAGCCTATTTCGCAGACTTGATTATAGTCGCAAACTTCTCCGCAACCAGAGCCGCGCCTCCGACCAAGCCGCCGTCGATATTCGGCTTGCCTAGAAGCTCCGCGGCGTTCTTCTCATTCATGCTTCCGCCATACTGAATGCGGACTGCATCGGCCACATCGGCGCCGTACATCTCTTTTACGATTCCGCGGATCAAACCGCAGACTCTGTCGGCTTCGTCGCTGTCGCAAGTCTTGCCGGTTCCGATAGCCCATACGGGCTCGTAAGCAATGACCATCTTCATAGCCTGATCTTTTGTGAACCCCGCAAGGTCTGTCTTCATCTGAGCGGCAATAACCTCATCGGTCTTTCCGGCTTCGCGCTCCGCAAGCATCTCACCACAGGCGATGATCGGAATAAGACCGTTCTCAAAGGCAAATTTCGCTTTCATATTGACGGTGACGTCTTTCTCACCGAAGTAATCGAGAACCTTGCCGAGTTCATCGTCAACGGTCCCGAACCGTCCGCGGGTCTCTGAATGGCCGATAATGACCCACTTGCAGCCTGCATCCACAAGAAATTTAGGCGAAACCTGGCTCGTCCACGCACCCGACTCTTTCCAGAAAGTGTTCTGGCCGCCAATGGTAATGTTACTTCCCTTTATCGCGTCACCGACCTTGGCCAGTGCGACGAATGTCGGGCACACAGCTATGTCCACATTGTCGATCCCGGCAACCAGCGGCTTGAGCTCATTGACCAGGGCGATTCCCTCATCAATGGTTTTGTTCATCTTCCAGTTTCCAGCTATAAACGGTTTTCTTGACATCAGTTTTCCTCAATAAGTCTTTCTAGTGTATCGAGCACGCCTCTTTTGGCCGCCCATTCTTTCATGTAAGTATAATCAAGCCTGTCTTTTCGTATCTTAAGTATGCCTGCTATATCCTTTAATTGCCGTTCAGAAGGAGATATCTTGTTCCACAACAGCTTTGACAGGATAGTATCTTCAGCCGATTCAACAAAAGCCCTGGTTTTTCCCCAAGCCGTGCTTTCTTGTCGACGAGAAAACTGCATTTGGCTCAGTTCATCACTTTTTAGCAGCCAAAAATCTATCTTGAAACTGCTGTCATAATGGATGACATTGAACATATCAGCATTTCTGACTGCACCCTCTGCCGATTCCAAGTCAAAATAAAATTCCTCACCAAGGCGCTTTGCCAAACGATGAACCGAATCAGTATCCAGCACGACAACCATATCCATATCGTGCGTGTCGCGAATTTCTCCATGAGCCGATGCGGCCATCGATCCAACGATCATATATGGTATATTCTCTTCATTCAGAGCAGATATGACCATTTCTATAACTGTTGTCTGGCTAGTCACCATCCGTAAGCCTTTTTCCTAAGGTCTTCCGGCAGCACGCGTCTGGAAAACTCCCTTAGTATCTCGACTTCCGCTGCATCGGGATTTTCCGCTCGAATAGAAGCTATGACCATCTCACGCATTGCATCACAGAACGAAGAAGTAATCTCCAGTTTCCGTCCGATAGGAATATTGCGCAGTATCTCCAGATATTGCTCTCTTACTTTGGGAGACATTCTATCGAGTTCTTCAAGACCCATATCGGTTCCTAATCCGCGGACACGTATATTTCAGGTCATGGATCTCTCGACCCATGACCTTATCATCGCACAAATCTATTCTACCTGTAACCTACTTGTCCTGCAGCGCGACCACACCCGGAAGTTCTTTGCCTTCAAGGAACTCGAGCGATGCGCCGCCGCCGGTCGATACATGGCTCATCTTTGATGCAAAGCCCATCTGTTCGACCGCAGCAGCAGAGTCGCCGCCGCCGATTATGGTGGTTGCAGACGCATTAGCAAGCGCTTCGGCAATAGCCTTGGTTCCAACGGCAAAGGTCNNAAGACTCCCATAGGGCCGTTCCAGACCACCGTCTTGGACTTACCGATAACTTCCTTGAACTTCTCTATCGACTTCGGGCCTATGTCCATGCCCATCCAGTCAGCAGGGATACCGTCAACAGGAACAACCTTGTTCTCGGCGTCATTCGAGAATTCGGTGGC
>DJHI01000223.1:0-1665 GCA_002431715.1 Armatimonadetes bacterium UBA5829 | reverse complement strand
GGCTACAACCACATCGACAGGAAGAACCAGCTCAACGCCAAGCTCTTTTGCCTTGGCCATAGCGTTCTTAGCAAGGTCGAGTCCCTCCGCATCGAGAAGAGACTTGCCGATCTCATAACCCTGAGCCTTGAAGAATGTATAGGCCATCCCACCGCCGATTATCAGGCTGTTCACCTTTGTGAGCAGGTTGTCGATAACGGGAATCTTGTCCGCAACCTTGGCCCCACCCAATATGGCAAGGAAAGGTCTTTCGGGGTTTCCGATCGCTTTGCCCAGGTAATCGAGTTCCTTCTCCATCAGGAAACCTGCAGCACCGGGGATAAACTTGGTAACGCCTTCAGTGGAGGCGTGCGCTCTGTGAGCCGTGCCGAACGCGTCGTTCACATAAAGCTCGCCAAGGCTTGCAAGCTGCTCAGCGAACCCGGGATCGTTCTTGGTCTCTTTTTTGTAGAACCGAACGTTCTCAAGGAGCAAAACGTCGCCGTCTTTAAGGCTCATAGCAGCCTGCTTGACCTCATCGCCAATGCAGTCGTCAGCTTTTTTGACCGGCTTGCCCAGCAGGTCTGAAAGTCGCTGGGCAACCGGGTCGAGATTGAATTTCTTAACCGAATCAGGAGTCACATTTCCGTTTTCGTCGGTTTCAGGGCGGCCAAGGTGAGACATAAGAATCACCTTGGCGCCGTTATCTATAAGGTACTTGATGGTAGGAAGGGCCGCAACGATTCTCCGATCATCGGTAATATTGCGGTCCGAATCCAGCGGTACGTTAAAGTCCACGCGGACCAGTACGCGCTTCCCGCGAACGTCGATATCCTTTACGGTCTTCTTATTCATCTTAGAGTCCCTTCTTCACCATGAACATAATGAGGTCGCCTACTCTCATAGAGTATGCCCACTCGTTGTCGTACCAAGAAAGAACCTTGGCGAAGGTATCGCCGAGCATCATCGTGCTGAGACCATCGAAGATCGAGCTGCGGGGGTCGCCCTTGAAATCTGTGGATACAACTGCATCTTCCGTGTAACCAAGGATTCCCTTCATAGGACCATCTGCGGCAGCCTTAACAGCCTTGTTGATCTCTTCGACGCTGGTTGCTCTCTTGAAGTTGACTGTGAGGTCAACCAGGGAGACGGTCGGTGTAGGAACTCTCAGGGAAAGGCCGTGAAGCTTGCCCTTGAGCTCAGGGATAACAAGACCGATGGCCTTTGCAGCGCCGGTGCTGGTCGGAATGATGTTGACGGCGGCAGCGCGAGCACGTCTCGGATCCTTATGGGCCTGGTCGGCTGTTCTCTGGTCATTGGTATATGAGTGAATGGTGTTCATAAAGCCATTCTCGATACCGATGGCGTCATTGAGAGCCTTTGTGAACGGAGCAAGGCAGTTTGTGGTGCAGCTTGCGTTGGATACGATGTTGCATGTCGCCGGATCGTATACATCTTCATTCACGCCCATAACGATGGTGGCATCCTCGTTCTTTGCAGGAGCGGAGATGATGACCTTCTTGACTGTGCCATGCTTGTGAGCGGCGGCTTTTGTGGCATCGGTGAAAACACCTGTGCTCTCGACAACGATCTCTACGCCATGCTTCTCCCACGGGATGTTCGCAGGATCTTTCTCAGCGTAAACAGCGATCTTTTTGCCGTCGATGATGATTCCGTCTTCGACTG
>DJHI01000158.1 GCA_002431715.1 Armatimonadetes bacterium UBA5829 | reverse complement strand
TGCAAAGCCTGCAATGATTCCCAAATCGTTTATGGCACGCGCTTCAGCATATCTCGAGCCCTCAAAAGCCTGAAGCATTTGTTCGCCACTCTGTGGCGTCCATACGCATGCTGCCACTTGACTACCTATGCCTGTTGCGCTATAACCGACAACAATACCTGAATTGTTGATATCCATGGCTG
Source organism: Armatimonadetes bacterium UBA5829 (assembly GCA_002431715.1). Lineage (GTDB taxonomy): Bacteria > Armatimonadota > UBA5829 > UBA5829 > UBA5829 > UBA5829. The sequence goes on along the minus strand of DJHI01000158.1, from coordinate 5,653 downwards.
AGGCGAAAGATCCGCCAAGAGTGCACAAGTTGACTATAGTATTGGTAGAAGTCCATATCACTGGATGAACGCCATTGAATACGCCAACTGCCGTTCCGGAATCGTTTATCGCTCTTATTGTACCGCTTTCTCCATTCAGTATGGCCATCACAGCTACGCGGCCTTCTAAATCCCAAAGACAAGGAATCGATTTTCCTGTGGTGTCAACACATCTGCCAGCAATGAGACCTGAATTATTGATGCTTATCGCTTCAGCATATAAACAACCATCAAGCAAGGAAAGGGGAACTGGATCAGTTATGCCGGGAAGCCATAAACATGCTGTTCCTAACAATTGATATGCAGATCCAACGACGGAATAATTATATGAAGATCCGACGATGATGCCATCGTCGTTTATACTGTTCGCTTGTGCATATGCCTTATCAGATAAATTTTCGAGTGTGCGTAAACCATCTTTTGATGACCAGCAAAACGCGCTGGCAGAACAATATATGCTGCTTGTGACATATTTCCCAACAACCAGTCCGGAATTGTTATTTCCTAATCCATGCCCATATAATGCTTCAGTCGGCAGAGGAAGACTCTCATTACTTCCATCTTGTTGCCAAACAATCACGTCTCCTCCACTCACATTACCTACTATTTGTCCGGAATCGTTGATATCATAGACATATGTGCTACTGTTATCCACGATCCCTAAATCTCGAAATTTATACTGTAGCGCAGCAGCAGGACCAATGTAAACTAGAACAAAGCCAAGACATAATAATGCAAGCAATAATTTCTTCAAAGCTTGCCTCCTTCTGTTCTATTAGGAGCAATCTAGAGTGTTTTAACAAAAAAAAGCTGTAGTCACACCTAACCCATGGCCAGGTAGTACTACAGACTCTAATTTCAATATATTCTATGAATTTCGAAGAGTCAATGCTTAATTGCTAAAAATTTGTCTTTTGAAGTTGTTTCAGGATGTCCTGTCTCGAAAAAACTTTAAATTGATTACTTAAGCGGGCTCTTTGCCAGATCCAGATTATCCGCAGCCTTTTCAAACTGGCTCCGCAGTTCGACTCGTGTCGGAGCAGCGATTAAAATAACGTTCATGTCTCTTTCTCTTCCCCGCAAGACCACTGATTTTCCCTGCTTTAGCTGGGATTCGATCTGCTGCCAGGGTATGGGCAGCAGATCGCTGTAATCGGCAGGAACACGCTGAGTATCGTCCAGCGAAAGGAGGAGAATTACAGTATCATCAGGCTTTGAAATTTTGCCGAATATTTCCTGGTATGAGCTGAGCGAATGATATCGCCCGAAAAGATGATATCCATATTTTTTTGCGAGCGCGTTGGCTGTATCCCAACCGATATTTCCAAATACAAGGAACGAATGTGTGGAATCTTTGCGAAAATCATATTCCTTATATAGATTAGGGTCGTATCCCATAGATGTGCTCAAAGACTGTAGCGCACGCCATACATCAGCTGCTTTAGGTAAGAACTGCTCCAAGGTTTGATTCTCTTCAAGAGCCTGCTTGAGGAGGGGCTGAAGAGCGAGTCCGTAAACTGTGGCTGCGGTATATGAATCGTTCAAATTCATGCCATTGCGTATATTATGTGATGCAGTTTCCGTCAGCCTCTTCAAACCCGCATCGCCCAACATGCCGGGGCTGTATGCATAGCTGATGCCTGCTTGAAATGTCCAACTGCTTGTACTTCGCAAAGAATGCGCAGTTTCACCAAGTTCTTTCGATTTAGTGGCAAGATAAACGCCGCATATGTCCCAAGCGAGGCTGTAATATAAATCATTAATATCGCCGCCCCAGATGGCTATAACGCCATTGCCGAAGTCTGTGTTGCTCCAATAGGAGCCTTTAGTTGTTTTCACCGGCACCAGGTAAATATCTACGGTCTGCTTCTCCGTACCTGTAAAATGAGAGAATTTGCCTGCGAGGTCAGTTAAATTCGGTTTCTTTACCAGCAGATTTTCAGCCATTTCGACCATTGAGGGTTTTAGTTCGGTCATGAGCTTGTCAATGCGAGCCTTAAAGTGATTGAAAACAGCTCTTTCAGTCTGAGCCTCTTCTTCAGTAATCACACCATCTTTAACAGCCTTGTCGAGCGCCGATTTCATATCGAGCGGGGTATAGAAGAAGTGAAGCCGACCCCCTTTACCTTTGCTCAGCGCAGCATGCCGGGCCAGGAGGTCTTTGTCCTCTTTGCTTAAACCGCCATCGAGCTCCTCGAAGTAGTCTATATAGCTGGAATCACTCGATTGGGACATCTGATCGATTATTATAAACCGGCTCGCGGCATCGGATATATAGACATTCACCTGAAGTGGTTCGGCATCTATTGTCCACTGGTTCCACTGGCTCTGCGCCTGGGAACCGAGCGGCAAAAGTGCTGTAAATATGATTAGGCAATATAATGTGATTCGTTTCATGGCTATTTCTCCTATGCGATATTGTTCTCCACAACGTCATTATCGATCATTCCGCTGGTCGGTTTTGCAGGTTTTGATGTTTCGACTCGGACATCGATCGAGTTCGGGGTGATTGTTGTGTATCGTGTTATTACTTCGCCTGTCGAGCGATCCTGCTCCTTATATTCATAAGAAGTTTCATTTATACCGGGGCTTGACCATATCAATGTTACCTCGGAAACGTCCGTATCAGACTCAGATATTTTTGCGACAGGCTCCGACTGTTTCGGCTCAACTTCGGGTTTCTTAGTCGGATCAATCTTTGCGATCTTGCGATCAGTCCGTATACGAACAGGCGCTTTATGTCGAACTCTGTTATTTGACGATGCCGGAACCACCCGTACGGGAGCAACAGCGACATTTGCAGCGGGTTCAGGCGCCTGAGGTTCCGCTTTAGGCTCTACTCTTTCAGGAATGACCGGATGGGTCTTGACGATTTGAACAGGCGCTTTTTGCACATGTCTGGCACTGGAAACGAGTATCGCGCCCAAGGATACTATGACAAGCAGGCAGACAGCCGACCATGCAGGTAGTAACTTGAACCGTTTCGGTCTGGCCGGAACGATTTGAGACATCACAACACCTGTGCAATCCGGGGCATCAGGAGAGTATTTGAGCGTGCCGAGAGCTTTAAGGCCGGATTCTACTTGCACCAAAGCCTGCTTGCAGGACTCGCAGGAATCTATGTGTGCCAACTCCAGAGTGGTCAGCTCAACGCCGTCGCGCGCGTAATTCCAGATGGCTTCTTCCACACTCGCACAGTCCAATCTCATTTTTCTACCTCCNNAATCGTGATCTAAAGAGTTTTCTTGCCCGCCATAGCTGCTGGGTTACGGCCCGATATGAGGAATTTGTCACTTGAGCGATCTCATCTATCGACATCTCTTCTACCTCGCGCAAGATAAGCATGACTCTCAGCTTTTCGGGAATATCCGCAAGCAGTTGCCTCACTGCAATTGAAGTGATCAGCTTATCCTGACAGGCTGTAGTTGCCCGATTGCCTGCACTCGCATTGTTCTCCATCGGTTCTTCCAGAGAAGCATGCATTTTCGCTTTGCGTTTATAGCCAAGACAGGAGTTTACAGTGATGGCATGCAGCCAGGTTCCGAATGAGGATCGACCGTGGAAGCTGCGAATATTTTTCCATGCGCGAACAAAGGTGTCCTGTTGAACATCCGCCGCATCATCCGCATCGCCAAGGATATGGTATGCAAGCGAGAACACTCTGTCCTGGTGGCAGGAAATAAGTTCCTCAAAAGCTGACGCATTTCCCGCCCGCGCCTGGTTTGTCAGTTCTTTCTCCGAAACCGACAAGTGCGACCTTCCTCCTCGATTCTCATTCGTCAATAGATTAGATGCGTGTATGAGTGGTTTTATCTACAAGGATATTTTTGGATTATAGCACGGTTGGTAAAAAAGGCCGGACACAATAATAGACCCGGCCTGGAATTGGTAGTTCTCCCGTGTGTCAGGCCGGGCCTTGAGGTCGCTATTCAGTTTTTCGATATTCAATTTTTAGAACTACGAGACTTCAGCCGAACTTCGCAGTCACCTCCCCGCTGAAAATCTTGACTCTTTCCCTACGGACGACAACACTTATTTGCCTAATCAACAGCGCTTATGCTGGTCACTCTGTCCAGCCAGATATCCTCGATGTCTCCTACAAGACATCCGCCATACATCGGGACAAACGACACCTCGTGAACGTGCAGCGTCTTGGTGTGCAGATCACCGTGACGATCACGGAAAGTAACGCTTACATTTCTACCGAGATATTGCTTCGCTTCAGGGATCATCATTTTATGGCCTCCAAGACTAACAGCACGAAAAAGCCGAGCTGCCGAATTGAATTGCCAGTGATCAGAAACCGCCGCACGCTCCGAGGGCCACGTATTTCGACCCTCAAATCCCGCATATAGCGGGCTACCGGACGACTTACTTTGCATTATTCGCGAAGCGAAAAATGCTCTCTAACACGCTTTATTCAAAGCGTGTTACATCCGGCAGTGCCTGGTCACCAGCAACTCCTACTTCGGCAGCTCGGCTGACATACCGGGGCGGGCATCTGATCGGATATCTCCGACCCCGCATCCGCCCACCGGCTTAGCCCCGTTGGCTTTGCGTCCCCGCCTTTCGACGGGTTTGCTATTGTCGGTAGTTGCTTACATACAAGTTATGCCTTATGAGGTAAACAGATTGCGCTGTGAGGAATACCGGTTTATAAATTCAATGCCTGGCGACGGGTCAGGAAAAGAATTTGCAGCACAATCGCAGTTTGCAATGTATCTGGAGATTGTGGTATAATTCCACGTCGGTGTAAGAAGCACCGGCCATAATTGAGTGAAGACTTCCGGCAAGCACGCGTGGCTGCCGGCTGCACTCTCCGTTCCGACTGATGATCGGAACCGACTTTAGACCGAGGGGAGGTGAAAACCACGATACGCAACTACGAAACTCTCTACATCGTCGACTCTACACTGACCGATGAACAGATCAGCCCCATCATAGACAAGTACTCCAATCTGGTAACAGAGCAGGGAGGAGAAGTCCAGGCCCATGCAAAATGGGACAAGCGACGGCTGGCTTATGAAATCAAAGGAAAGCGTGAGGGAACTTATATACTCATGTATTTCACCGGCGAACCGGCTGTTGAAAAGGAACTCGACCGCGTTTTCAGAATTTCGGATGAGATTATACGTCACATCATTCTACGGGTCGAGCCTGAGAGAATCGACACTTCTTATGTCGATCGCGCTCAGGCAAAGGCTGCTCAGGAAACTCAGGCAGAGGAGGCAGCCGTTTCTTCCGAAGAGACTGTAGAGGAGGCTCCTGCTGCTGAGGCAGAGCCGGCAAAGGAAGAAACTGAAGCTCCCGCAGCAGAGGAAGAATCCGTTCAAACGGAGGAATCCAAGCAGGAAGAGCCGAATGAAGAATAAATTCACTGCTTGAAGCAGGAGGCAGGAATATGAACGTTGTGGTGCTGATAGGGCGATTGGTCGCCGATCCTGAACTTAAGTATACTCCGAGTGGAGTTGCGGTATGTCAAATGAGAATCGCCGTCGACAGGCGTTTTAAATCCGAGTCGGGCGAGAAAGTCTCTGACTTTTTTAACCTTGTGGCTTGGAGGCAATCCGCTGAATTCGCGGCTAATTACCTGCATAAGGGAAGATTGGTCGCG
>DJHI01000316.1 GCA_002431715.1 Armatimonadetes bacterium UBA5829 | reverse complement strand
AAGTTTCCTGTCCGGTGAGAAGTATTCAACGGTTCCAAAAACTAATCGCCCCAGCTATGGGTCGGGCGTGACGGAAGCAACAATCTATCCCACGTCAATAACACAGGGAGCGCTTCCCGACAAACCGGCCGGTTATGAATGTGCCGATATGCTTATTCTATCCGGCTTTAACCCATCCTCAGTAAGGCCATCCGTGCTCAAGGCCATAGGGATGTGGGTCGCCTCGGGCGGAACTTTGGTGGTCTCTACCGGAGCAGATTATAAGCGATATCAAAATTATTTTTATGATGACCTGCTGCCGGTCAATATAACCGGTTCGACCAGCATTAACGGGTCTCCATCGCTGGGTGCTTTCGGTGAAACTGCATTTCCCGCCGGCGCGACGACAGTTGCAATGAGCACTGTGAAGCCGGGGATAGGAAAAGTTTTATTAAGTGAATCTGGCGTCCCCATACTTGTCGAACGACGCTATGGCACGGGAAAAGTTATATTTCTTGCTCTAGATCATCTCAGCCAGCCTTTTGAGAGCTGGAACGGCCAAACCAGGTTCTGGAAAAATCTCATTAAGCCAGGCTCTACCGGCCCGATGGTGCCGACCGCCAAAGGATTCTTTGAAGATAAATCAAGTTATGGTTATCCATCCCCATCCAGTCAAGACATCAGACCTGCTATGTCAAACATTGTCGCTCAAAGCGCCGATGTAAAGACACCTACTATAGGCACTATCGGCTTCTTCCTGCTTGCTTATCTCATTGTGCTTGTGCCTGTCAATTATGTAGTTCTCAAACGCAGACGAAGGCTTGAGTTGGCATGGATCACAACGCCTGTGATTGTGGTCGCATTTACGCTCGGCGCTTATGCGATCCGCTACACGATGAAAGGCGGCAAGCTGCAACTGCGCGAAGCGACGATTGTCGAAGGCTCTTCCAACGCTAGATATGCAAGAGTAGTATCCGATGCTTCGCTCTTCTCTCCCGCAAGAAGACGATATAACTTGAATATCGAAGACCAGTTTGCACTCGGCCAGGCTATCCCTGATGATGATAATGACAATATACCACCCGCGCTGGTGCAGGATATCACGGCTATAAACGATGTTCCGATGGCTATGTGGTCGAGCAAGATTTTCGAGTCTGTCAGCGGAACTGACCTCGGCGGGATAATTGAAGCCAATCTGGCTTTAAGTAACGGCAGGGTCCATGGNNTTCTACAAATCAGCCGTTTTCCGACTGCATGATTGTATGCGGATCTTCAATGCAAAGTATTGGAAATTTCAATCCGGGTCAGTCAATCAACATAAACATATCCAAACAACAACCAATCCAAAGCAATAACAATTATCAGGGCAGTTATCAAAATGACCTGTATACCTCAATGAGAACATATGTGGACTCCATAACAAGAGGCGATGGAAGCCCGATACTGATCGCTCGAAGGTCAAACCAGGGCTCATTTGATGTTGCCGGATCATCCGCTGATCACCAGTGTGAGAAAATATATATTTTCAGACTTGACTACAGTGTCAGCGGCTCATTTGAGATCAGCTCCGATATGATTAAGGTTAGAATTGAAAGACAGGAAAAATCCGAGCAGGACTATAATTATGGCACTCAAACGGAAATACAAAAGGGCCTATATCAACAGCGTGTCGATGCAGGAGGCTGGTTTGTAACCTCCTACCATATCAATTTGCCTTCAAATACCACAGTTCAGGCCCTATGTCCAAAACTGACCGGCCGTATGATCCGTCCTTCGAGGGTATCCATGTATAACAATATCACCGGCAAGTGGGATCAAGTCAATCCTGATGGGTCGAGTATTGCTAATCCTAATCCATATATCAGCCCGAACAACGATGTCAGAATCATGATTTATGTTCCTCAGGGCAACGGCACATTGGTCGGCGCGGTAAAACTCACAGCTATTGGAAACCAGAGGTAGACATTATGCTTAAGACAGATAATTTAACCAAGATCTACGGTGGACTCACTGCTGTAAATAATCTGAATATCGAGCTTGAAAGTGGAGACATTATGGGTTTTATCGGCCCCAACGGAGCCGGTAAGACAACTACTATCAAAATGGTCGCCACACTCCTGAAACCCACATCGGGAACGGCTTATGTCGATGGAATAGATGTCAACGCCGACCCTGATGCCGTGCGGCCCCTGATCGGATATATGCCTGATTTCTTCGGCCTGTATGACGATGTTAAGGTATGGGAGTATCTCGATTTCTTTGCGGCTGCATATCGGATTCCGGTGCACAAGCGCAAGGGAACCATAGACGATGTTCTTGAACTTACCGACCTCACTATAAAGCGCGATTCGTTTGTATCCGAGCTCTCCAGAGGTATGCAGCAGAGGCTTTGCCTGGCTAAGACGCTCATACATGATCCGAAACTACTGCTTCTGGACGAGCCTGCATCTGGCCTTGACCCACGCGCCCGAATCGAGATTAAAGAGCTTCTGAAAGAGCTTAGAAATATGGGCAAGACTATTCTCATATCGTCCCATATATTGCCCGAACTGGCCGACTTCTGCAATAAGATAGCCATTATCGAACAGGGTAAGCTGGTGGTGAGCGGCGATGTGCAGGCGATTGTGGAACAGTGCCAGGGCGGACTTTGTCTGCAGATAGGCATTGTAGAGCGAGCCGAAGAGGCTCTTGAGTTCCTGCAAAATCTGGATGTTATCAGCGAAGCTCATCTAGAGGACGATTTCATATTAGCCACTTATGTCGGCGAGCCGGACTGCCATCATGAGGTTTTGCAAAAGCTCGCTGAAAACGGCTTTAAGGTCAAATCATTCGCAGAAGCCGATATGGACCTAGAGGATGTATTCCTAAAGGTGACCAGAGGTGCCGTCAGTTGAGCATATCGCAATATATAGAGAACCTGATAGCAAAGCTTGATTTGCCCATTGTGACACTTGAGGCGCGACGGATGCTGAGGGGCAAGTGGAGCTTCAAGACCGCACTGATCGCGGTTTCAATTGGATCGGTTCTCTTAGTCACGATATTGCTTCTCTGGATAGCAGACAACCAAACCAATATGCTGACGAGGTTCGATCCGGAGATATTTTCCAATATCATTGCTGCTCTATTGATAATAACGAAGCTCATTATTCTTTTTGCCGTCTATCCGGTCTTTTCGTCGAGGATAATCGCTGAGAGCAGAGAGTCGGGCGCATTCCCTATGCTGGCTATAACTCCAATGAAATCACAAAATATAATTATGCAGTATTTTAGCATAGGTTTTGCGCATGTAATCCTTGTAACCCTGCTCTCTGTTCCTATTGTTGTTCCGTCTATTATTTCGTTTATGCAGAACGGCTCTATGTCTTATATGTCTTCTATTACGCCGGATTCCATCATCTTCAATATCTTTGTATATCCCATAATCGGAGCGTTATACATTGCAATCGGGCTTTTATGCTCGTGCAGTTGTATGAAGGCAACATCCGCAACCACGGTGGGTTCCATTTCCATGGTGATCATTACTTGGATACTATATGAAGTCCACTATAGGGTGTTTTCTTTAGCACCTGATGTCTACAACGGATTGCTTCGCCCATCCATAGCACAGTCAATGCCTTTGCTTTTAACGATGACATTAAGCATAGGTATTACTGCACTTTTGGTCTGGATAACAACCCTCAGGTTCGAATATCTCAGGGGGTCCATGTGAATACCATTTCAGCAATCAAAAATAGATTGAATGCACTTAATATGCCGGTACTTCGCCAGGAGATGAGAATCCGTCAGCGAGGCGGGAGAGCTTTTGGCGTTATGTTTGCATATACCGGGATTCTCTCGCTCATTGCAATTCTTGTTCTCTTTATGAGCGATTTTACTGGCCATCACTATATTCAAAACGGCGTACCGCAATCCGCAACGGCTGCACTGGCGAGAGTCGGACACGATATTTTTACGGGCCTTACTTTTGCTCAATTACTAATGGTAATTCTGGTAGTTCCAGCATACAGCGCAGGTGTAATATCTATGGAGCGCGAGAAGGGGTCATTCGATCTGCTTGTATTGACCATACTCGGTTCCAGCAGCATAATCACTCAGAAACTTGCGGCGGCTCTCGCACAGGTGATAATGCTTCTGATAGCATNNCTCGATTGTGTTTCTTTTAGGCGGAGTCTCACCCGGTCAGGTCGCTTTAGCCTATGCGATTATTCTTCTTACCGCTGCGGCTGTAAATTCCCTAGGGGTTATGTTTTCTTGTTACCTGGCAAGCACTCGCGCCGCCACTTTTGCAACTTATCTGGTTACTGTATTGTTTCTTGCGGGGCTGCCTATAGCTAATGAGATACTTCAGGGAGTAAGCGGATACGGCAGCGGAAATACAAGCACAGGCTATGCTATAGGTATTACCCTCGCCGTTGCGTTTGCTGCAGGTATCATAACTGTTTTTATATTTGGAATAGTTGCACTTATATTGAGAAGGACAACAAGTCATTGGAACTCGCGCACATTTAGAATGTGGTCATTCGGCACAACGTATGCTGTTGTCTTGCTGGCATTCAACATCCCTTCAGTCTGTTGGGCAATCATAAATTCCTTGCAGGTAGGTGGAATGTTCATTCTTCTCTATATAAACGCCTTCGTAGCAATGGCTGCTATTATTAACCCCTATACAGCTAATCCGGCAAATTCATATCTGATAATCATCCTGACGATGCTCTTTTCCGCGGGGTGCGCTTACCTATTCAGAAATCTTTCAATCAACCGATTTAACGCGATCAGGAGAGTATAGATGAGTGTAATAACCAATGCAATAAATAAAGTTACGAACACATTAGCTGAGTCCGTATATGATAATCCCGTTATGACTAAAGAGTTTCGCACGCGTATGCGCGGCTGGAAGGCATATTCGGTGATGGGTGGATACGTGCTCCTATTAGCAGCGTTTCTGTTCATCCATTACATTATCATCGCCAATGAGAATGTCAGCTACTATCAACATGGTTTCAACCCATTAGGAAACCTGAAAATCGGCCAGAGGCTGTTTGGCACTCTTTCGTGCGCCCAGGCAATTATGCTTATGTTCATTGTGCCGTCTCTTACCTCCGGCGCAATTACTCTCGAAATCGAGAAGAAGACTATCGAGATGCTGGTTTTAAGCCGTATTACGGCAGGCAAGATAGTGTTAGGTAAGCACCTATCAGGTTTCTTTTATGCCTTAATGCTTCTAGTCTGCAGCATTCCGCTTGCAGGCATCTGCCTTATGCTCGGCGGAATATCACCGGCAGAGGTCTNNTTCAACCTATGCGCTGCTTGCCGGCACGGCATTCTTGTTCGCGTCGATCAGCTTAGTGTGCTCTTCAATGGTTGCCAAAACAGCCGGGGCATCGATGCTTTCTTATATGCTTTGTATCGGCTATATGGTATTTACATCCACTTTTTCCAGCATGGCGACGTTCTCGCCTCACAGTGAGTCTGTTTTTGCTTTGGCGCAGCTCAACCCCATATTCTCGGCATATGGAATGTCTCTTTCCACATCCGAAGTATGCGGCATTAAAATTTCTACAGCTCTGGCTGCATTTGTCTTGGAGATTGCGGCGGGCTGGTTATTTATTCTCATTGCTTCAACACACGTCAAGCATCGAAAGGTTGAAAGAGCTCTATCGATCAGACTGTTGCTGCTTGCAATTACCGGTTTCACGATCTGGCTTGGGATCGGAAGTGTGGCAAGCATTTTATCATTCTACTGGCGTCCTGCGACAGCCAAAGATATGATGAATATCGTCTATGTAGTTTCCTGCATTCTCGTGCCTTTTTTCTGCCTGATGCCTGTGGCTTTGGCAACAGGTGAACTGAAAGAGTGCAAAAAACCTATCATCGACGCTCTAGCGGGACGATTTATCTTCAAAACCGACATGCGAGGAGCAATTCCCTTTATGGCGCTTTGGACGGCCTTTGCATATGCCTCGTTTATCGGGACATTGTATTGGCTGTCAAGGGTAATGACAATACCCACCAATAAGGGTTTCTGGCCTATGTGCTTCTATATTGGGATTGCATCTGTATTTATAGTCACAGGCATTTCTTCAATAGGGGTCCTTGCATCTTCAATCAGTAAAAACCGAAAGAGCGCAGCCGGTTTGGTTATATTCTTCGTGCTTATACTATTTGCAGGTTACGGGTTTGTGCTGGCATATTATGAATCCTCTTATATGCATCATACGGACAGCTTTATATATCAAACCGCTGCTCTGTGGCCGCTGACTCCGGTTATCGGTCAAATCGAATGGACTCGTGATATGCCGAAGTTGTGGTGGAATCCCAAAAATTCCTGGGCTATATCAACATACGCATATATTCTCATTACTGCTGTTTGTCTATCTCTGGCAGGGCCTGCACTTAGAAAAAGCGGAGGAGTGAAGGAGGACATTGGTGACTCCTGATTCTGAGCTTTCTTTAGTTGTAATAAAGCTGAGAAGNNCTCCTTATGGAACGCTACGGCCTGTTCGGAGCAGCCATGGGCGCCATTACGTCCGCTTTTCTTGCTGTTCTGTCACTGAGATTCGACTTTCTAATCAACTACGGATTGTGGATTGGAATAGTTGTAATAGGCGCTATTACAGGTGCAGCCTGGGGATTGTTGCGTAAGCTCAGTAATCTTTCTATTGCCAGTGCGGTAGATAAACGAGCCGGACTAAAAGAGCGTCTCTCCACAGCCATCACACTTCCGGGTACGGACTCTCCACTCTCCAGCCTCCACTCTCAGCCCACGGAGTCCGCTGTTATATCGGACGCAGTCTCTCACATATCCGGTGTTAAGCCGAACGATGTCTTCGCGCATCGATTTGGAAGGCCTCATGCATCGTTTGCCATTGCTCTGGTCATTCTTGCCATAGCGATTTTTGTCCCTCAGATGCCGATGGTGCAATCAAAAACTCGCAAGCAGGAAGTGCGAGTGATGAAGCAGGAGGGAGTCAAGCTTCAAAAAATAGCAAAAGATGTCCGCAAGCAGACTGCCGGCAAGCACGCTGAGCTTCAGAAGCTGGCAAATAAGCTCGATATGCTGGGAAAGAAGATGGAAACCGGCCGTATGACTCGCAAGCAGGCCATGCTGAAAACCCGAAAGCTATCCAAAGAGATTAAGGAGCAGCAGGATCTACTGGCAAAACAAAACTCGTTTACCAAACCGATGAGTCAGGCACAGCTTGAGATGAAGCAGGCAAGTGATCAGCTCACTCAAAAAATGGCTGAAGAGCTTGCAAAGAAAGAGAATATTCCGCTTTCCGAAGCGATGAAAAAAATTCCGACCGATCAACGTATGGCGGAACTCGCTCGAAAAGAAGGGCCGTTGAGTGAGTCTGAGCGCAAAGAACTAGAGAAACTGGTCTCGAAATATGCCAACCAAGACAGCGGACTGCAAATGCCTACCGAGCTTGCTGAAGCTCTCGCCAAGCTCGCTGAAAATAAGGATTACCAGAAAGCCGCCGAAATAATGCGCAAGCTCGCTCAAAAGCTCAACTCAGGCAACATGAGCAAGGCGGATAAGGAATCGCTTAAAAAGCAGATGGAGGCCCTGGCAAAGGCTCTTAAGAACACCGATCTTAATAAACTCGCCGAGGCAATGCGAAAGAATGCGGAAAAACTCGCTTCCATGAGCGATGAAGAGCTTAAAGACCTGCTTAAGCAGATTAAGGAGATGCAAAAACTCCAACAGATGTGCAAAAAAGCAGGCGGTGGGTGACTGAGCGCAGGGCTCGCACTCGGGCAGTGCGGATTAGGATTGGGAACAGGCCCTGGCGACTATGGTCCAGGCGGTGGAATGGGTGGCAATAACGCCAATACGGGCCCGCACGGCAAGTTGAAAGAAGTGAAAAACGTCGAGAAAGTGCCGTCCTCTGTAGGGGCAAGTGGGATGATATTTTCGGCAGGTGAAACAAAAGGCGCACCCGACACCGCTTCTCCGGCTTCGGTTCCATACACAGACGTTCTTCCGAACTACAAAAAAGCGGCCGAGAAGGCTATGAACAAAGAAAAGGTCCCACCTGCGTATAGGAGCAGAGTCAAGGACTACTTCACCAGCCTCTCTGAATAATTACAAATTTTGAATTGGGAGAAAAGCATGCAAGCACAGGAAAGATTGGAGCAGTTTAATAGATACTTCAAGGGCCTTCGAGAGGAGATAGGCAAGGTTATCGTAGGTCAGGACGAGCTTGTTGAAGATGTAATTATTGCTATGGTCGCTAACGGCAACGTACTGCTCGAAGGTGTGCCGGGTCTAGGCAAGACCCTTCTTGTCCGCACTCTTGCCGAGGCCATGAAGCTCCGGTTTTCAAGGATTCAGTTCACACCTGATCTTATGCCTGCCGATATTGTCGGAACCAATATTCTCATTGAAAACGAGCAGGGCCGAAGATGTTTCCAGTTCCAGCACGGGCCGGTATTTGCAAATATAGTGCTTGCTGATGAGATCAACCGCGCTACTCCTAAGACTCAATCGGCTATGCTCGAAGCCATGCAGGAACGTTCGGTGACGGTCGCGGGAGAGATCAGAAAGCTAGATGAGCCTTTTCTTGTGTTGGCAACTCAAAACCCTCTGGAGATGGAGGGGACATATCCCCTGCCGGAAGCTCAGCTCGATAGATTCCTATTCAAACTCATGGTTCGCTTCCCTACCCTCACAGAGCTTGAAAGCATAATCGATCGAACAACCGGCACCTCCGACACCCATGCCGAAAGTGTCCTTGATGGGCCGACTGTTATTGAAATGCGCGACCTTGCTCGTGAGGTCATTATCGCCGATCACGTTAAAGAATTTGCGCTAAAGTGTGTATTGGCAACCCACCCGAACAGCGAATACGCGACGGACACGACCAAACGCTATGTTCGTTACGGTTCCAGCCCGCGCGGTGCGCAGGCGATAGTGATTGCAGCCAAGGTTCGTGCTCTTCTTGATGGACGCCTCAATGTCTCGTTCGATGATATCAAGCGCGTAGCCAAACAATCTCTACGCCACAGGATCATACGCAATTTTGAGGGCGAAGCAGAGAGAATCGAACCTGATTTGATAATTGAAGATGTGCTTGCGAGCGCGGGGAAAGTGGAAGAACTACCGGTTTAGTTTTCCCCTGCGTTTCCTTGATTTCCGCAAACTCAGCGACTTAATGGACTAATAATGAGCGATCAGATAATAACTGAACAGGAACCGCTCCTGACTCCAGACTTTCTTCGGAAGCTGGAGCAGCTTTCGCTCGTCTCTCGCAGGGTGTTTGCAGGAAAAATGAGAGGAGAAAGGCGCTCTACAAAGCGCGGGGCGTNNGCTGATTATCGCAATTACACGCATGGTGATGATTTTCGGCGTGTAGACTGGAACGTTTATGCAAGACTTGAAAAGCTTTTCATGAAGCTTTTTGTCGAGGAAGAAGATTTGCATGTCTATCTTCTGATCGATATATCAAAGTCAATGGAATTCGGAAATCCACCTAAGCTTTTGTATGCAAAAAGAATAG
>DJHI01000278.1 GCA_002431715.1 Armatimonadetes bacterium UBA5829 | reverse complement strand
AGGTATCCTACCTGGAGGGATAAGCGGAACCGATACTAGCTCGATCCCTTTCTCGGCTTTACCAATTTCTTAGCTTCACTCTTCGAGCGGTCGGGCATTTGCCTGACATCATATCCCTTTGGAAGCTCAAACAAGGACTCGGGGTATTTTCCACCGATCTCATATTTGGTATATGTGGCGGTGAGAGTATCCATTTTCACCCGCTTGCCTTTAACGACAAGCTTGACAGGCTTGTTGGATTTATTGTTGATCCAAATTTTGCACTGNNCCGCGAGACGGGATCAAGAAACGTGTATATAACGCATTTCTTTCCCTCCACGCTTTCGGAACCACTTTTCTCAGCTTTAACGGTTGCCAAAAACGCCTTGATCGATCCGGCAGGCCCAGGAAAGATTGCCTTTGGATTTCCGCGAGGTGATTCTTTCGGATACCTGGCAACAATCTTCTTCCAAGGATGAATAAGAAACGTACCCTGCCCATTCTTCACAATGCAAACCGGCAATCGTTCGCTTTTACCTTCCCACCGCATTTTACTGCCCTTAATCCACATCTTTCTGACGCCACAATTGCCGAAAGCAGCGGATTGAAGTTTGATTTGATAGTGAACAGTAGCCGGCGCCGGTGCTTTTGCGCCGGAAGCCGTGCCTAAACAGACGATGGTGCATAATAAGAGAAGACCGATCGGTGTTTTCATTCGTTCCTCCTGTCTCTTCGACATGGTTGCAGATGACCATTTTCCTCCGCGCCCCATGGGTGATAAGCTCTGAATTCCGCATTCAGGGATTTATTTTGCGTTTTTTGATTTGGTTGGGAGCCGCCGAAACGGCTCCCTGAAAAAGCGATCGATATAAAAATATCGATCGCTTGCTTACCGGCACTACTTCTTCGCCTGGAAGATGCCCGTAACCTGTCCGATGTACTCGATGTCGCACAGGAGCTTGCAGCATGCAGGATTCTCATCGCTGTTCGCGATGCCAGTGCCGAGACCGGTTGGGTTCGGCAGAAGCGGAGAATCGATGATGCAGGCATCCATAACTTCCAACTCGAAGTCGGTCAGCCACTCGGCTGCTGTGGCAAGATCACCAGCATTGTATGCTTCCTGAGCGGCATCTACCTTGTCGAGCAGTTCCTCGAACAGTACTTCATCGGAGATGAGCGGCACTTCATCCTTGCCGAACGGCAGCTCATGGAAGAGATAAAGCAAATTCCTGAGGCTGTCGAGATCGGCATCTACATGCCACTGCCACTCTTCGGCATGAACCCATGCAGCCGGGTTGAGGCCGGCACCGTCATCGTCCCACGCAACGGGAGTTCCGTAAAGAATGGTCAAGGTGAAAACTGTAGACGGGCACTCATACATGAGCGGCCACCACAGTCGGATGTTCGGTGTGCCCTGCTGAGTCACTCTATGCGCAGGGAAAACATCTGCACACTGCACGATTTCAGGTGTCTGCTTGGTGAAAGTGACATTCTTAATCGTGTAAGAAATAACCGGTGACTGCTGGGCGGCAGCGATATAGTTCGGCCAGAGCGAGCCACCGGGATCTATGCAGAGAACGCCCGGCGATGCATTGATAACAGGATCGCCCACAAGCGGGTCCGCGATTGANNACAGATAGCCTAAGAAGCAGCGGTCAATAGTCGGATCCTCTTCTGCTGGTGTAACCGGATAGACCTGATACACGGTGAAGAAGTGAGTCAGGGCTGTGCTTGTGACTCTAGCAGCCATCGAAGGCGCTGCACAAATCAGAACCAGCGCCAAAACTAGAAGAATAATCCTTCGCATTGTGTATAGCCTCCTTTGAGGTAAACAGAGATTTGGCGCACCGCTTATAGATATCGAACCCTGTGCGCGAGCGGCGCAAACGCGCTTAAGGCTCCCTTGCGCCGGTCAAGCGACCGGCATTTGTCCCACCCTCATCGAGGGACGGGCCCATTCAGCTATCCTTTGTTACACCACCTCCTCGTCGGGCTTTAGGACAGCTTTAGGCCGCATTCAGCAGGCTTGACAGTTACCTCAATGCCTTATACAATGCGTATGGCCGACAAAGCGATCCCTACCCATGACCGTTCTTGGAGGCCACGGCTGAGAAGATACTAGGCTTCTCAGCCCTTTTTTTGTTTGACAGGTTTTTGTGGCTTTTGCCGCAGGTCACTTTTCAAAATTAAACCGCGCCACGGCCTCTGTGGACGGGCGAAAAGCTAAACCTAGCTCATTGACATACAGTGGGAAAGCCAGCCCGCTGTACTACCAGCCCAGGCAAAATACCCAGCGGGCGCAATGTTTCAAACCTGCCATACACAAAAATACATCAGATTGTCATAAGCTCTGCCATTATCCATCAATATAATGACCACACAACTGCATCAATGTTAACATCTGAGCTCATCAGCAAATACACCTAAGCACAGCTATATAACAATTGTGTGACGATTTGGCACGATTCTTGCAGTGTTTATTTTCAGCGTTCAGGTTCAAGGGTAGGGATCAAGATGCGAAAAATCGAAAAATGGTTGTGGGGCTTTATATGTAAAGCCTCAATATTGATTGCTGTCTCTATAACTTATAGTGCTTGTCCTGCACAAGCAGCGACTCAATATAGAGACGATTCACTTCGCTCGGGTAATTCAGACTACGTCGCCACGTATGCGCCATATAAAGAGTGGCAATACAGCTCCGGCACCACTTGCAGCGCATCGCCGATTATCAGCCAGAATGGGACCGTCTATTTTGGCGGCTATGACAGATATTTCCGCGCAGTATCAAGCAGTGGATCGCTTTTATGGAAATCGACAAAGTACAGCAGTTCCATAATAAGCAGCGCAGCGGTCGGGAATAACGGAGTCATATATTTCTCGACCCTGGGAGGCACGATCTGCGCATTGGGAGCAAACGGCGATTCGCAATGGGCAAATCCCTGCACTTTAGCCGGGGGTAATGTCGGCGGAGCTATTCTACTGGGAAATGATGGAACCCTTTATGTCGGTGCAGACAACAGCCGCGTTTACGCGATCAACCCTGACGGCACCATTAAGTGGAGTTCCATCACCGGTGGAGCTATTAAGAGGTCGCTATCCATGTCACAAGATGGATCGACTATATATGCCCCATCTGAAGATGGAAGATTATACGCCATAGGCTCTGACGGCAGCATACTCTGGAAGACAAACATAATCAACCCGAGCAACAACTGCGCAGTGGGTGCCGACGGCACTCTATACGTAGGAACCACAAGTGGAACGCTTGTGGCTATCGGCTCGGACGGTAGTATCAAATGGACATATGCGACTCAGAGCAAGACCATATCAACGTCACCCGCGATAGGCGCTGATGGTACTATTTATTTTGGAGGCCAGGATACGTGCCTTCATGCGGTAAATCCTGATGGGACAGTCAAATGGCTCTTTCGCACAAGCGCATCTATTTACTCATCTCCGACAATAGATGCAGCCGGAATTATTTTGTTCGGCACATACAGTGGAAGTCTGGTTGCGCTTAATCCTGATGGAAGCCTGAACTGGAGCAGAAATATAGGTTCTACCATTTACACATCGCCCACAATAGGCAGCGACGGCAGCATCTATGTTATCGATTCTCTGGGACAGCTCACCAAGTATACAGGGCCAGTGAATGCGCCTGCTGAAACACCGGAACCTTCCACAATGGTATGTTTATTAGGAGCAATCGCAGCAATTCTAGCAAAATATAAAAGACGACAGCGCTGATATTGTGCATATCGAACTTGCCTGTTTCTCCTGGATTGCCTAAAATAGGAGTGATTTATTGAGTGGGGAACCTCACTCGCAGTTTTATCGAGGAGCGAATGGGCGTTATATACGGTCTGGAAAACGTGGGCAGTTCCGAGCAGGGACGCGCGGTTGCGATAGGTGTTTTTGACGGCGTTCACTGGGGACACCGCGGCATTTTTGAGCAACTCGTCCAAACAGCCGATGCTCATAAACTCCCAAGCACCGCGCTTACTTTCGACAAGCATCCGACCGAAATTCTCGCTCCCTCACGCGCGCCGCTCTATATAACCAGCCTCGAACAGAGAATTGAATTGATCGAAGCATTGGGTGTGAATGAAGTAGTCGTGGCCGAATTTAACCGTCAGCTCGCGCATCTCACACGAGAAGATTTTGTTAAGGAGATACTTGTCGATATACTGCAGGCAAAACAGATCGTGGTCGGCTCGAACTTCAGATTCGGCAGAAACCGCGAAGGTGATATCCGCTACTTAAATGAAGTTGCGAAGGAAAACGGCTTTGAGATAACCGTGGTTTCGTCTGTAATTGTAGATGGCAGCCCGGCAAGCAGCACCCGTATTCGCGCATTGATCTCCCGCGGCGAAGTTACCCGCGCAGCAAAACTCCTCGGTAGAAGGTTTGCACTAAGAGGAACGGTTGTTATTGGTGAACAGGTCGGCCGCAAGATGGGGTTTCCAACAGCAAATATTCTGACCGCCGAACGGCAGCTGATACCCGCAAAGGGAGTTTATGCTGTAGAATCGACAATATCGGGAACCACATATCCCGGTGTATGCAACATAGGCAGCAGGCCGACATTCGGTGGCAAGCACGACACAATAGAAGTTCACTTCTCGAATTTTTCCGGGGATCTATATGGTATGACGCTGGACGTGACGTTCTGCCGCCGTCTGCGAGATGAGATCAAATTCGAGAGCCCGGAGAAGCTGGTAGAGCAAATAAAGACGGATATCGAAAAGGCGCAGGAAGCGCGGTTTGGTTGCAAGTAGAACCGCGCATATGGTATAATCTTTTTGGTCGTCGGGGTGTGGCTCAGCTTGGTAGAGCGCTCGGTTCGGGACTGAGAGGTCGGAGGTTCAAATCCTCTCACCCCGACCA
>DJHI01000176.1:16670-17798 GCA_002431715.1 Armatimonadetes bacterium UBA5829 | reverse complement strand
TGTATTCCTATCCCGGCTAGAAAAACCAGCATCCCGACTATGCGACCAACTAAATCGCCTTTTTGCATCTACTGCCTCCGATATTTATCAAGCACACCTTTCTTATACCCCACAATAAGTAAATCCTGCTTGCATCATACGCCCTAAAAGTGGTATATTATTATGCACAAAGTCGTGGGCCCATAGCTCAGCGGTAGAGCGGGCGGCTCATAACCGCTTGGTCCTTGGTTCGAATCCGAGTGGGCCCACCAGATAGACTTTTTATATTTGATTTTATTTCTTATAATGGGTGCCGGACGGCTCCCATTTTTTGCATTACATTGTTGAAGAGACTGAAAATGTCCTGAACTCTCCGGTAGCCGGTGACCATGCGGTGTGAACTTTCTCCACATAGCTCATACGAGGACCGTTCTCCAACGCAACGAGCAAGGCTTCCAATTCGCCTCTAAGACCCTCGGCTATTACTTCGACCGCTCCGCTTCGCAGGTTCCGACACACTCCTACAAGCCTCAACTCTCGAGCGCGCTCCATAACAAAATAACGAAAGCCGACGCCCTGGACTCGCCCCTCTACCACCGCTCTCAATCGAAAGAGATTTTCTTCAGCCATCTGACCTCAGTTAGCCACCGCAGCCGGTTTGCCCGTTTTTGCAGACTCATTACAGGCAAGGGTAACGGCCAGCGTTTTAACGGCATCTTCATAGGTAGATCTAATGCATTCGCTCTTGCCCGATTTTATGGCCTCTATAAACGTTCGATTTTCAGCAAGCATGGAATTTGCGCCGCTGGCAAATGTCTCCGTATGACCGGGCTCGATCACCTTGAGGTCGCCATGAATCTCCAGCACGAGTTCTTTAGCAATGATATGAAGCCCAACCACATACGGCACGCTGAGCATGCAGGTGTTAGATATAGTCCCGACTGCGCCGCTTGCAAACTTCAGTNNAGCAGTGCCCACGTCATATACGTCGATATCCTGAGACTTCTCAATTTCACGACGGGCGTAGACGGCATATACCTCGACTATGTCGCCGCAGAGATATCGCGCAAGATCGAAGATATGGGTAGTCTGCTCGACCATCTGGCCGCCCGACTCCTCCATCCTCTTCCACCAGCCGACAGCGGGCAT
>DJHI01000176.1:11718-16610 GCA_002431715.1 Armatimonadetes bacterium UBA5829 | reverse complement strand
GCCGCCCATCCAGTAGCCTTGCACCATCCCTATCTTACGGCCCTGCAGGATTTGCATCGCGCGTTCCGTGTTGGCAAGGTATCTCCAGTGATAACCTACGGCCGATATTATCTTTTTCTTAGCTATGGCATCTCTGACTTTTCGCGCACTGTCCAAAGACCTGGCAACCGGTTTTTCTACAAAGACGTTTATGCCTTTTTCTATCGCCAGCAGTTCCTGCTCTTCATGNNCAACGCGTCCATCTGTTCATGCTCAAGCATATCTTTGTAGTCGGCGTATGCCCTTGCGAGATACCTGGCGGCAGTCGATTCCGCCCGCTCCTGACTAATATCGGAGACGGCGACTATCTGCACATCCTCGACTGCCTGCAGCATATTCATATGTGTGTTTGCTATTCCGCCCGCACCTATAAAGCCTACTCTAACCGGCATTAAATATTCATCTCCATATTGCCTCTAGCAAGTTACTATTTTAATGCGTTCTCAATTGCTTTGGCGTCTGAAAGCACTTTCGGCAAATCGGCGAGGCTAAGCATGCTGGCTGCGTCACAGAGACCTTTAGCTGGTTCGGGATGGACCTCCATAAAGAGTGCATCTATACCCACAGCAACTGCAGCCCTTAATAAATGTGGAATGTATTCCCTTGCTCCTCCTGAGGCATTTCCTAAGCCACCCGGTCTCTGCACTGCATGAGTCGCGTCGAATATTACGGGGCATCCCAGGTCGCGCATAGCGGGGAGGCTGGTCATATCTACTACCCGAGTATTGTATCCGAAAGAGACCCCGCGCTCTGTTAGGCAGATATTTTCATTACCGGTGCTGCGCGCCTTTCCTACACTGTTATTCATATCCCACGGAGCCAGAAACTGGCCTTTTTTTATATTCACGCACTTGCCCGTCTTTGCGGCTGCGACAATAAGATCTGTCTGTCTGCATAAAAAAGCCGGGATTTGCAGAATATCGACCAATTCAGCGACAGGTTCGGCCTGCCAGCACTCGTGGATATCGGTCAAGACAGGCACACCGAGCTTTGATTTAACAGATGCGAGTATCTCCAGTCCCTTTTCCAGTCCGGGACCTCTGAATGACTCAACCGAGGTCCTGTTGGCCTTATCGAACGAGGCCTTAAATATATAAGGGATTCCGAGGCTGTCGCATATTCGCTTCACCTCTGTTCCTACCTCAAGACACAACTCTTCTGATTCAATAACGCACGGGCCAGCAATCAACGCAAGCCCTCTGCCGTCACCTAATTCAACATTTCCAGCTTTTGCGAGAACCATCACATTCCCCTTCCAACAATCGCCCGAACTCTCTCCAAATCCTCTTGAGTATCGACTCCCATAGGGCGATCAGCAATCTCGATCATTTTAATCTTATATCCGTGCTCAAGAACTCGAAGCTGCTCCAACGATTCCGCCATTTCGAGAGGAGTCGGCTTCATTGCGGCGAACTCGAGCAGAAAATCTCTTGTATACGCATATAGACCCACATGACCATATATACTCCGACTCTCCAAAGGCTTCCTCTCAAACGGGATTGGGCTTCGGGAGAAATACAGCGCGTAGTTATCGAGTGTGACAACCACTTTCACCAGATTAGGGTCTTCTGCAGCCTCAGAGTCAATTGGAACCATCAAACTGGACATTTTCAGATCAGGCTCTTTTTCAAAAGGCTCGATAGCCTTCTCTATCGACTTCGGATCGATCAGCGGCTCATCTCCCTGGACATTAACGATCAGTTCCGAATCGAGATCAGCAGCCACTTCTGCAAGCCTGTCGGTGCCGGAGCGGTGCTTATCGCTTGTCATGACCGCATCGCCACCGAATGATCGAACAGCATCGATAATCTCTTGATCACAGGTTGCCACGATAACCTTATTTACACTCTCAGCATGGGATGCGCGTTCATAGACCCACTGTATCATAGGTTTGCCGCACAGGTCTGCAAGCGGTTTACCAGGAAATCTTGTGGCACTCATTCTAGCGGGGATAATCACGGTTGTTTTCATAGCAGTATTACAGCGAGCGCACATATGCGTTCCCCGGCACTCGCTTCNNATCAATGTGCCGGATACCATCGGCGCGCTGATGCCTGATCTTTCTATAATATCATCCACCTGTACCGGCTCCAATGAAAGGAGCGATACTATCGCCTGTTCCTGCTCGTTCAATGATTCAATCGGCAGCGACATCTGCGCATATGAATCATCTTCATTTCTCTCAATCCCCAACTCTTCCAATATATCTTGAGCGCTTTCTACCAGTCTGGCTCCATCCTTAATAAGCCGATGGCAGCCGGAGTTGCGCTCATCATCCACATTGCCGGGAACGCAGTATACATCCTTGCCCTGCTGAAGAGCATAATCCGCTGTGATTAATGCTCCTGATCTTATTGGACTCTGACAGATCAAGACACCCATGCTCAGGCCGCTGATCAGCCGGTTTCTTGGAGGGAATCGCCATGGCTCAGGATTAGAGCCGAGTGGAAACTCCGACACCACAGCACCGTTTTCCGCGATTGCATCAAATAAGTTCCTGTTCTCAGCAGGATAATTCACATCTATCCCGCAGCCAAGAAATGCAACCGTTCTACCACCGGAACTCAATGCTCCTTTATGTGCGGCTGTGTCGATGCCGCGAGCGCCGCCGCTTACTACTGTCAATCCGCGCGCGGCGAGTTCTTTGGCCGCCTTTTCAGCTATCGACCTGCCGTATATAGTGGCCTTTCGCGACCCGACAATTGCTACAGAGAGTTTGTCCGACTCAATCAGGTTTCCTTTTACATAAAGTAATACAGGCGGATCATATATCTGTTTCAAACTTGCCGGATAGCTTTCGGAGGTTATCGGAATAACGGAGAAGCCATTTTCTTCGATCAGCCTGGCATCATGTTCTATAGCGGCTGGAGCAGGACCAATGACTTTTGCCAGACCTTTTTCAGTCAAGCGCTCTATAGTCCTGAGTTCTTTTTCAGATGCACCAAAAACAGCCTCGGGGCCGCCAAAACGCTCAATAAGAGCAACAGCGGCCCTGGGTGATAACTCCAGACGGCTCAGCCTCAGCCAAGCCCTGAGTTGGGCATCGTTCATCGTCAAATCAGCGCTCTCACTGTTGTGGCATGTCTGGCATTGCAGGCGCATTGTCATCACCACCGCCACCCGGCATCGCAGGAGGTGGAGGCGGTGCTGATTCACCACCACCGGATGTATTATTGTTCTGCTGCTGCCTGTCTGCCCAACTTGGTCTGCTGCGTGTTGTTGTTTTAGACTTAGCCGGTTCCTTGGTAGTCTTTTTTCCCGTGTCGGCAGGAACAGCCTTCTTTGGTGGCGGTAATGAGTTATCGGCAAAGAAGAACCATTCCTTGGTCAGCATATTACCGGCATAGTCTTTTGCGGCAAGAGTTATCGTATGCACGCCATCACTAAGTTTCTGTGCGGTCTTGCCATCAATAGTCGCCTCTGTTGTAAACGAAACAGTAGACGTTGCAATGTCGGCTTTATAGTCAAGAGCATTTCCATCAAGTGCCATTGATACAGATGAGAAATCTACTCCGCTTCCTATGTCATAAACTATAGCAGACATTTTGATAGGCGGCACTCCAGACATTGCAACACCATTTTTAGGCTGCAAATAAAATTCAGCAGGCGCCGCACTATCCGGCGCGCCAGGTTTGAAGCAATGTAAAACTCCATCATCGGTCAGAACGAGCAATGAATTCTCTGCAACTACCGGTGACGAAGTTGCATCAACATAACTTATACGAGGTGTAGTTACTTGAGAAGGCGTAGCAATATATCTCCATTTAAGAGTGCCATCGTCTACTGAATATGCGGCAATAACACCCTTTGTTGTTGTGACAAATACATATTTGTCAGCTATGGTCGGGCTGGACATCGGGGATGAGCCCAAATCTACAGGTTCCGTCCACTTAAGAACGGGCTGCCTTCCGGCCAATGAGTAAGCATATAGCTTCTTATCACGGCAGGGAATATATAGGTCGGTACCATTACCGGCAGGCGTAGCAGCAGCCTGNNCCTGATCAGCTAATTTTATGAACCACTTAAGCTGACCGCTCCTGACTGATATGCCGTATACACAGTCTCCAACAGCCATAGCAACTACATTGTTCAATATCATTGGAGAAGTTCTTAGCGGAACATCGGACAGTCTATATTGCCACTTTGCACGGCCTGTGCTTTCATTTATTCCAAACACAATTCCATCTGTGCTGCAGGCAACAACGATCCCCGAGCTCACAGCCAGTGCGTTTGCAAAATCATCACGAGCGGTAAAAGGCTTCTTCCAGACGGAATCGCCTGTGTCCGCATCTATGGCATAAATGGAATTGTCATCAGCGCCGATGAAAATAGTACTCTCGTCAATTACCGGTGAGCATCTTATCGGACCGCGAGCCTGATATGCCCACTGGAATGTTCCTGTTTTTGCATCGAGGCTGTACATATTGCCGTCAGCAGAGGTAAAGAATACACTGTCGTCATAAAGCAAAGGTGTCCCTTTTATCGCTCCAGCTAGTGGCTGGCCAGCAGGATACTGCCAAATTCTCGATCCCGTCTCCAGATCGACGGCATAAATATTCGAGCCACTGGCAAAGTAACACACACCGTCAGCAACTACGGGTGCTGTAGGGTTATTGTCGTATTTGGTAGAGGTATAATCCCAGTCAAGCGCAACGGGGAGTTGCAGCTTTTCAGAGGTAAAACCGGACTGACTCGGTTCATAACGCCCCATCAAGCAATTCGCTGAAAAAGCGGTAGATGAGGTCATGAGCAACAAAGCAGCCAGTATCCCGGCACGCCGTAAAACCATCTATATTCCTCCAAGCAAGTTAAGGCCTGTGCCCTGCAAGCAAAGTAATTCACGGTTGGTCGCT
>DJHI01000176.1:7609-11661 GCA_002431715.1 Armatimonadetes bacterium UBA5829 | reverse complement strand
GATTTCCGCAGGAAATGTGACTCTTACTACATCAGATTTCCAGAGGAAAAATATGACTCTTTACTAGCAGTAAATTGCTTAGATTATACTGCCCCGGCACCAGCAGCGTCAATGGTTGGGACAAGTCTATGCAGTAAAGCCACTGATTAGACGGCGTCGAAAGCTGCCAGGTTCCTCGACAGACCGGTTCATCAATCAGAAAAACTTGAATGTAACGTTTACCCCACCGACATTTATCGTCGCCTGGCCATCGGAGGGATTTACCTCAAGATTTGAAACACTCTGAGTACTGACTTGCTTGGCCACCTTACCGGTTCTCTGCACTTCTCCGTTTGCCAAAACAGATATTTTTCCTGATGAACCTTTGAGATCAAGAGTGCCGTTGAAGTTATATGTAGCAAGGGGTGTATCGACCTGACGCTTAACATTCGTGGAGCCGCTTGCATCAAAAGATGATCCGACCTCAAATCTTACCGGCACGCCGGTACCGTTTAGCGAGACTCTACCCGACCCGCTTGCCTGTCCATTTGGAGATATACTAATGGATGCGTCTGATATGGGTTTCGGGGATGAACCAATGGTTCCCCTACCCTCTAGTCCGCTTCCGCTTAATGACATTTTTCCCTGGATATCGGCGCCGGATGCACTCGCTCTTAAGTTGACCGAACCGGTGATATCACCACCGGATGACCTTGTGAGAGCTATCTGTTGGCTGCTAAGTGAGCCAAGAGAGAGGGTTCCATTTGCGCTTCCGGAACCGTCAGGCCTGACCGTTCCTTTTATATCGCTTATATTGAAACCTGCTATATTCAGCTTGTCCGGCCACTGCCACTCGTTGGAATCAGCCATAGCCAGGACCGTGCATGTTATGAACATGGCCATAAAAACAACTACTGCCGCACTGCGCCGCATTTTAAATATTCCTCCAAACTAAATTAAAGCAAGTTGTTATATATCATCATCAATAGTAATAGACGATAAAGTGAGTGGTTATTGCCACAGATTAAACAACGGAAGGAGTCTTTAGCTCAGAGTACAAGTATAGCACTGTTGGGACAATGCGCAACAGTAAAAAGGAGAATGATATGAGCGCCGATTACAGAGCAAAATATTTCAGCCGTACAGAGAGCGGCTTTCCTGAAGAGGTCGAGATTCTCGGGACTACATATGTAAAAGTCGAAGACCTCAGATATGGCACCAATCCTCATCAGGGCGCAAGTTTCTATCGACCTAAGGGATCATCCGGGCTTCCTTTCGGAGATATGGAGCAGCTAAAAAGCGGCAAGTCTGGATTGTCTGAAACTAATTATGGAGATTTGAACCACGGCGCTAATATTGTTAAATACTTTTCCAGGCCCGCATGTGCTGTAATGAAGCACCTCAATCCCAGCGGCGCGGCCGTTCAGGCCGGAAATCAGGATGTACGAACTGTTTATCTCAGAGCCCGTGACGCTGACCCGGTAGCAGCTTTCGGAGGCACGGCTGTTTTCAACACGAAAGTCGATGTTGATACGGCAAAAGAGATCATGACATCGGNNTCGGTCGTGGAAGTCGTCGCAGCTCCCGATTTCGATGAAGACGCTCTTAAGGTCCTTAATGACTATGAGACCTATAAGATGAACAAGGAGATCAGGGTCATCAAAATCCCCAATCTCATGAGTCTTCCTAAATGGGTCGGCGACGATGCGGCTCCTACCATTAAGACATTGTCCGATGGCACTGTAGTGGTCGCCGAAGCGCTGCTTACCAAAATAAAGTCGGCTTCCGATCTTTCTCCTGCAACTACCGAGCATGCAAAACATGGAAAATTCGCNNTTCGCAATCGAGAGAAATCCCACAGATCAGGAGTTGGACGATCTACTCTTTAGCTGGTATGTGAACCTGAATGTCAGATCAAACGGTGTGGTAATTGCCAAAAATGGAGTCACGATTGCAGTCGGAACCGGTCAGCAGGATCGAGTGAATGCCGTAAAACAGGCTATTCAAAAGGCGAAAGACAGGTTCAAGGGTGAGGAGACACTTGAAGGAGCCGTGATGAGTTCCGATGCGTTCTTCCCGTTCCGCGACAGTGTAGATGCTGCGGCGGAGGCCGGGATTACAGCAATCGTCCAGCCGGGTGGATCGGTTCGCGATTGGGAATCGATCAAGGCGTGTAATGAGCATGGAATTGCAATGGTCTTTACCGGTGAAAGATGCTTCTCTCACCACTAATTTGACATTTCCACATTTTGCAAAGCAAAATGCTANNTTTCGCAGAAAATGCGACAGGTGTACAATACGCGTTACAAAGATGCACGTAACATTACTGGTTTTCGCATTAAATATGTCCAGGGCCTTGACTTGAGCTTAATGTTGGGGTATATTTTACACATAAGGTAGCATTATCTTATAGGAATTGCTGTCAGTTTTTGTATGCGCCAGGATGGCCGGTAAGGGTGATGTATATGAAAAATATAATCCTGATTCTTGCGGCTGTTTTGTTTATGACAATAGGCGTTAGCGCTGTTGCCATGGATTGGAGTTCGTTCGGTGAAGCAAGCTTCAATGGAGTAACCGCTTCACCTGATTTCACGTCAGGTATATTAACATATACCCTGACAATCTCAGGAACGCCGACAATTACAATTGGCGCTAATACATACGACATTTTATGGGTTCAAGGCTTTTATGCTCTTTCCGAGGACGGCGCCAGCACTTTCTATGCAGGCGGAAGCAATATTACCGTAAATGGCAAGACAACCTGGAAGTGGGATACCAATCCTAATGTAGATTCACCGAACAATTATGTAGTTGCGGGCTGGTCCGCACAGGGTGAAAACAACAGGATTTTCCCAGGAAATGGCCAGTCGTTTAGCTTCACTAATTTTGATGTGCCCGTTGATACCACTATAATTTTAGGGCTGCATGTCGGCTATTATGACAATGGTGAATTGAAGAATGTAACAGCATTCTTCAAGGAAGGTGATACTCCGCATGCACCAGAATTGCCCACTCCTCTGCTTGCAGGCTTGGGCGGAACCATGCTGCTGATGGTCGGCTCCATAAGACGCCGATTCTGTAAGGCTCACTAATTAAGTCTGTTCAATTCCGCTGCGACAGTTTTTAAGTCGCGGCGGAATTTTTGTTGTACAATCCCTCCATTCATTCCTCCAAATCTGGCGACATAAGCCGGATGATATGTCGCCATTATTTCCTCACCGTAAGGCCCGGTATGCCACTCTCCCCTGTGTTTGCATACTTCGAATGACTTTTGAATCAATATGGAGGCTGCAGTATTACCCATGCATAAAATTATTCGTGGACGCACTATCTCTAGCTCTCGCAACAGTATATTCGCCCATTCCGACACCTCATCTTTTGATGGAGAACGGTTGATGAGCCTCGTTCCTTTAGTTCTTACTGGTCGACATTTTACGACGTTGGTAACATAAGCGTTTTTTCGGACAATTCCCGCCATCTCAAGCTCTTTATCCAGATATCGACCTACCCGCCCTACAAACGGCCTCTCTACTCGATCTTCTTCAAAAGCAGGCGCTTCGCCGACAATGGCGAGAATGGAGTCCAAGTTCCCCTCCCCCCATACAAGCTTTGTTTCCTGATGGCATATTTTTTCTTTTAGAATCAGCGCTTCCTTTTTTAGCTGATTCATTCTCTCTGTCTTTTCCAATCTGGTTCCTCAAATAGCAAACTCTGGGTATCAACCTTATGATGATATACCCCTGGAGGAAAAGTTTGGCCGGACTCGGTACAAAAGGAAAACTGGGAATTGTATTTGCTCTTCGAGAAGAAGAGATCGGTCTGGAACGGGCCCTTGCCGAGTCCAGATCAGTTACTTACCTTAAAAATGGCATTACGGCCTGGCAGCTAGGCTCATTAGAAGTCTACGCCGTAATAAGCGGGATTGGCGGCAGAAAAAGCGCTGAAGCCACTAGAATGCTGATCGAAGATGGAGCGCAATGGATCGTAATATCAGGGTTTGCCGCAGCGCTCGACCCTATCGCAAATGTGGGAGATGTGATAGTCGCCGAGAAGATTATTTCTCAATATAAAGA
>DJHI01000176.1:4579-7539 GCA_002431715.1 Armatimonadetes bacterium UBA5829 | reverse complement strand
CAGACCAACCCTGACGCACGAATATATGCTTGCACACTGGTGAGTGTGGATACGGTTGTCTCAACTGTCCAGCAGAAGAAGGAAATATTTCTTTCTACAAATGCCTGCGCTCTGGACATGGAATCATACGCCGCAGCGGAAGTATGCTATGAAAACAATATTCCATTTGCGTCGGTGCGAGCGATCAGCGACAGCGCATCCGACTCCATACCAGGTTCGATAATCTCTCTATTATCTACTGAAGGCACTTTAAGAAGGATTATTTATATTGTGAGTAGACCTCACATATGGCATCCGATTCTCAATTTGCGTAAAAAAGCCAATCTAGCTGCTAATAATCTCTCCGATGTGCTCAGTCTGATGCTGCTTAGACTTATATAAAAGAAGCCGGTCATCGCTATAGATAACCGGCATCAGAAAAGCGCTATATCTTTGTCATATGCATCTTCATATCGGTCTTCATTTGAACCTTGCCATTAGACGGCATTCCACGAGTTCCTGCGGGAAACTGCATATAGACGGTAGCTGTCGTGGCTGTGTGAGTCTCGATGAGTTTGCCCTGTGCCTCAGAGAAATAGATCACACCATGTCCTTTCATATCCATCGTGCCTTTTACGTTACTGCCGCTGGGAAACATGGTAGATTTGGATTTGCTATCGCTTAAATCACCGTGGCCTTCGTATGTCTGCATAATTTTTGAGGCATTGGTTCCTGCTATGGGCACATTCTGCGCCACAAGTTTTGAGGTAATTTTAATCTCACCACCATAAGGCATTGGTGTGGTAGACACCCAGGAATCTCCTTTATTGATCCGTTTGTGCGGCATCTGATATGAACTCATCTGACTAAAAAGGCTCTTAGTATCCATACCGCTCGAAGACGCCTTATCCATACCATCCAATCCGCCGATGCCTCCTTCTTTTGACATCGTCATAGTGGTTTTTTGCTCCATCATTTTAGCTAGAGAGTTCATCGACATGCCGCCTATCTTCATATCAAAATTACTCAGCGTCATTTCGACCTTCGCAGTTCCGTCTTTGTTGACACTGAGAACCTTTTGAGTGGTGATGAAGCTGGCATTCATGGTATTACTTGAGCCATTTTTGAACTGTGCAGGCATGCCTGGCACATCCATAGTCATATCCATTGTGGTTTTGTATTTATCCACCTGCCCGGGCTTGAATTTGTATTCAAAGCTTATTGCGCCCGCATCATTTTTTAGAAACGTAAACAACAAACCTATTGCAACAATTACAACAAGTATTACTACTACCGCTTTCTTCATAATGCACCTCCTCTGGTGATGATGGATTATTCGCCGTATATATAGACGCTTCCTTGTTTAATTTTTGTTCTTATGATCAGCCAAAATTCGGATTCCGTCATCAATTGTTTCATCCGCTAAAACCCATAAACAAATCAGCTCTAGCATAAGTGCTTGCGGTCTGATATACTTAATTAATATCTTCTTAATAATTGGGGGCTTAGCTGATATTGGAACTGATTCCTGCGATAGATATGATGGATGGCAAGTGCGTCCGGCTCTTGCAGGGTCGGTTCGATGCGGTTACAGTTTTCGCGAATGACCCCGCGGACATGGCAAAACGCTGGAAAGACGAAGGCGCAAAGCGACTGCATCTTGTTGACCTCAACGGCTCCCGAATGGGCGCTCCCCAGGAAATCGAAGCTATCAAACGTATTGTCGCATCGGTCAATATACCCGTTGAACTCGGCGGCGGTATTCGCAGCCTTGAAACAGCAAAGCAAATGCTGGAATTAGGTGTCGGAAGAGTCA
Source organism: Armatimonadetes bacterium UBA5829 (assembly GCA_002431715.1). Lineage (GTDB taxonomy): Bacteria > Armatimonadota > UBA5829 > UBA5829 > UBA5829 > UBA5829. The sequence continues at coordinate 5,744 of DJHI01000176.1, read as the reverse complement.
TTATCGGCACTTCCGCCGCACTCGACAGCGATCTTGCTCAGACGATTTTCAAGGAATTGGGTGAAGGCGCCGTCTTGGGAGTCGATGCGCGCGACGGCTATGTTGCCATAAAAGGTTGGGAAGAGATCACCCGCGAAAAAGCCATCGATTTCGCAAGGAGGATGCAGACACTCGGAGCGAAACGCGTTATTTACACCGATATATCACGCGATGGAATGCTTTCAGGCACTAATATTCCTGCGATGAAGCAGATGGCCGAGGCCCTTGATATTCCCGTAATCGCATCAGGTGGGATCAGCACCATCGATGATATAAAATCTCTTAAAACTCTTGAAACAATCGGCATAGAAGGAGCTATTCTCGGAAAAGCGCTATACACCGGCGATCTTAAGTTTGCCGACGCGCTGGCCGCATAACTCCCGGAGGAAAAATGGAAGTAATCCCGGGCATAGACCTGCTGGATGATAAATGTGTTTGTTCGGTGCACATGTCCTTTGCGCAAAATACTTCGCACTCGCACGACCCCGGACATGTCGCTCTAACCTGGGCCGACCAGGGTGCTCAACGCCTCTACCTTGCAGACCTCGAAGGCGCCCGAATGGGCGAACCGCAAAACCTCAAAGCAGTAAGGAAGATTATCGATACGGCAAAAATCCCGGTGGATCTCGGCGGTGGAATTCGCAGCGTCGATACGGCCAAGCNNCAAGCGGGTGCTGGATTTAGGTGTAGATCGGATAGTTGTTGGAACCAGCGCGGCCCTGGAAGACGGTTTTGCCAAAGAGATTTTCTCTAAGCTCGGCGAAAAGACTATATTGAGCCTGGCGAGCCTTAACGGCTATGTCGCCGTGCGTGACTGGCAGGCCAGGACAGACGAACGCACTGAGGATTTCGCCAGACGCATGTGTGATTTCGGCGCGCGCAGGATCGTCTTTACAGATGTCTCCCGCAAGGGAATGCACGGCGGAGTCAACGTCATAGCCGTGAGAAGATTTGCAAAAGAGCTTGAAATCCCCATTATAGCCTCCGGCGGTGTAAGCAGCCTCGATGATATAAGAGAACTAAAAGAACTCGAGATGCTCGGCGTCGAGGGTGTTGTAGTCGTAACCGCCATATATTCCGGCGCCATCAAGCTGTCCGACGCGATCAATATAAGCAAAGGGACTTG
>DJHI01000176.1:0-4561 GCA_002431715.1 Armatimonadetes bacterium UBA5829 | reverse complement strand
GCGCATTCCGTTCATATACTGTGGCAGAAACTTTTTTAAGAGCGTATGCAAGCGCAATTTTGGGTAATGCGGATATGGTCGATATCTGACCAGGAGGAATTGCCCGGGTAACGATGACCATAGAAATTGGCAGCACGGTAAAAGGCGCAGTCCTTAAAGTTGCGGATTACGGCGCTATAGTGCGGCTTCCTGAAGGCTGCACCGGACTGGTGCATATATCGGAGATCGCAAATACTTTTGTGCGTGACGTTCGCGAGTATATCCGCGAAGGCGATGAAATCACGGTCAAAGTCCTTCGCATCGGCCCTAAAGGCCGCTTCGAATTATCCCTCAAACAATGCGACAACAATCACTCGAACTCCGATTCCAAACCTGTGACCGCATCCGTCGGCGCTAATCGCAACGGCAAGCGCAACTATGAAAACCATGATACGGCCTCTTCACACGAACCCGCTTCATTTGAAGATAGAATATCGAGATTCCTTAAAGACAGCGAAGAACGTATGCGTGACCTCAAGCGGCATATAGAATCGAAACGAGGAAGAAAATAGGTTAGAGTGGAGAGTAAAGAGCCCTTTGACGAAATTAACGGGATGGGATAGAATACCCCATCCCGGTTATTATCTTATTTAAAATCCCTGCCGCATGNNTTTAAGAATCTTCTCGAACCTGCGTCCGTATTCCAGATAAATGTCATACTTTGCCTGCTCTTCGGACTGCACCGACGCATCATGGAACACAACCGCCATATGCGGCTCCATCGAAAATCCACCGTCGTAGCCGCCCGCAACAAGGTCTTTTATGATCCTAGATACCTGCGCCTCACCCTCATCTGGATAGGTAAATGTCGGTTTTTTCTCTACCGGGTCCCATACGGCATCTTTTATATGCACATAAGCGACATGCTCTTTCACATGAGAATAAAACTCCCATGCCGACTGGTTCGGATACGGCTTGGGTTTTGTGCGGTCGAATGCACATACAGGGTTACCCGTATCGAAAACGAGCTTCAGACCGGGCACATTTTCGATGATTTTAAGTGTATAAGGCCAACCCATGCCGCCGTAGTTCATGCAGTTTTCGTGCACGCACTGAAGGCCCTCATCCGCGAACATTTTCGTCAGCTCTCGAAGCCTCTTGAAGCGTTCTTCTTCCATCTGATCGTCAGGCTCTCGATCTTCGAGCACTGCAAAGCTCATAATTCTTATCAGTTTCGTGCCCAGACGCTTCATCCTGGGAATAGCCCGCTTTGCTTCCTCTATAGAGGAATCCATAGGCTCATTTATCTTCTTGCCCCAATTAGCGATAGCGGAGCCGAAACAGTTTATTGAGGCTCCGGCATCCTGGAGTTTGCCGTAGACGACATCGAACGCGGAATCAGAAAGATCGTGTATATTGACCCCATCGATCGCGCGGGACTCTATATTCTTCCATCCCAGCTCTTTGGTGGCCTTGATTTGACCATCTATGCCGGAAGCGGCTTCATCGGCAAAACCGGTTAGATACATTTTATAACCTCGACCAATATATTTTTGTCAGTATAGCACCGTTACAGCGTTCAATCAACCAATGTGAATCGAATAACACTGCCGAAATCGCGAAAATGCAGAAATCTAAGGAGACGCTGAAGTATCCGATACATTCCAAGCATAATTCAGCATCTCCATATAACTCCGCATATGCGCGATCTTTCCAGCTCTTTCATGTGAAATACTTGCTCGTAAGTGTTATTATATAGAGTAAGCAATGTTATGGAGGATTATATATGGCGGAATTGAAAGTCGGCGATGCTGTACAGATAAAGACCAGAGAGGTCACTAACGACGATATCAAGAGCAGCCTCTATTTCTCATATTTCGGCGGATTGCAGGGCGCAATAGACAGGATATACGATGACGGCTCCGTGTGTGTTGATGTAGACCTCGATTCACTGACTCAGGATGCCCGAGACAGGCATTTGGAGACCCAGGAAGCAGAGCGCAAACGCTGGCTTGAAGGTCTTTCAGGCGAGGCGCGAAATCGTCTATCAGAAGATCAAAAGAAACTTGCAATCAGCTATAAGATACTTGTATCGAAGAAAGATTTGGAACCGACCAAAGGCGGTAAGCCGAAATCGGCAAAGTCCCAGAAGGCGTCAGATGACTCCTCTTCTGCTGCCTCTAGCGGCCCGGCTCGCGCTCCCGACCCTGATAAGTCGGAACCCGAGTCTCCAAAAAGATTAAGTGAGGCGGATCTTGCCGCTAATGAAGAGGAATTCCTCCGCTCCCTCCAGAACCGTTCATAGGTCAGTTATAGATTTGCGTAATACAACGCTCATCTTGATTGTCGGATGAGCTTTTTTCTTGTAAAATTGCATTTGACTGATCAAAATCCTCACAACGGTGTAAGGAGTATTTAAGATGAAACAGATCGCCTCAAAGCAATTTCTTTATTCCACCCTCATACTGCTGATCTTTTCCCCCATATGTTTTGCCTCGTCTAATTCTTTTCCGTCCCTCGTGGTTCCAGATTGTCTGGGGGTCAATATCCACTTTTCGGGACGTGACCAGGCTCAAGTCGACAAAATTTCCAATGGCGGATTCGGATTCATCCGTATGGACTTTACCTGGGGCAGCCAGGAAAGAGAGAAAGGCGTATATGACTTTAGCTCCAGAGATGAGCTTTTGCAGACTCTGGAGGCACGCGGACTAAGGCCCATATACATTTTGGACTACGGCAACGGATTATATGATAACGGCAAACCACTTTTTTCTGATGAAGGCAGGGCTGCTTTTGCCGCATATGCCAAGGCCGCTACCGAGCATTTCAAAGGCAGAGGCGTCGTTTGGGAGCTTTGGAATGAGCCGTCCGGTGGACCGGAACGCGGTGGTTACTCTCCTGAAGGGTATGTAAAACTTGCAAAGGCGGTATATACGGCAATGAAACAAGCCGACCCCGGCTGCATATTACTCGGCCCCTCTTTGGCCGGTTGGAATTTCTCATGGTTTGAGGATACGTGTAAAGAAGGACTTCTCAATTACGTAGACGGCATCTCGCTGCATCCATACGGCGCTCCAAAGCCTGAGGATGTTGTCGAGTATTACGACTCCATCAGGACGATCATTAAAAAATATGCTCCCAAAGGCCGCGAATATCCCCTAGTTAGCAGTGAATGGGGCTACCCTGAGTTCAGCGGCGGGATATCTCTCGATCAGCATTCTCAATATATTGTGCGTTCGTTCCTGACGAATATGCTCCAAGCCGTTCCAATCAGCATTTGGTATGACTGGCGCGATGATGACAGGCAAATTAAAGACACGCGTCCCGAGATGGAGTTCCACTTCGGCGTGCTTTACAACGATTTCAAAGAGAAACCTACCTATTACGCCATGAAAACGCTGACAACCGAGCTTAAGGGATATGCTTTCTCTCGTCGATTGCAAGCACAATCAGATGACGACTACCTGCTTCTCTTTTCTAAAAACGGCGATTCCAGATTAGCCGCTTGGACTGTTGCTGAACCTCATACTATCTCAATTCCGGTTGATGCAAAAACTGTTACAGTCGTCTCTCTTATGGGCGAGAAGAAGAGAGTCGAAGTCAAGGATGGAATGCTCGATATCGATCTAGGCGAATCCGTCCAGTATATCGAGCCGGATACGCAAAGCGACAGATGGGCTGCCGAGGCTGCATGGAATATTACGGGCAGAGTTGTCTTTCAGCGGGGCATGACCGTTTTAATAATAAAGTCCAACACAAATGGCCTGGACAAAGACTGCGAACTCCTTAGTTCGGGTGGAGACTTGATGAGCATTGCATCTACCTTAAAACAGGTACAGCATGGCAATTTTGTTTTATCGAGACCATATGTCTGGGACGGTTCCGCTAAACCGGTCATAATTTCTAGTCTCAGTGTAGAAGGTATAGATAAACCACTGGTAAGAACCGTCGAGCTCGATACATCCGAATTGCCCAGTGTCGATATTCTACCTCCCGCGGATGGAAAGCTCTTTATCAGCATCAACCGGCCTGCCTGCAATCTCGATGATGCATTCAGCGGAAAACTCTTCCTTAGCTGTGCTAAAGGCATTAATTTTGATAACAACTGCATCAGTTATAAGCTCTTGCCGGGTCAAACACGGCAGATTCTAAGTGTCAATCTGAAAGACAGACCGGAACCGATGTTTTCATTCGCCTGCACGCTGCTGGATAAGGACGGCTATACAATCCTGAGAACTTCTCCCAAGAGATATTCAATCGTGGAAACATTCTCGGAGGGTAAGCCGGGAGAGACAATACCCGGATACAATACCAAATACACCGGTGATGATGAGAGCAGCGCGTCATTCACTTATGAAAAATCTCCGAAAGGCAGCCCTTTCAACATATGCGCCAGGCTGGAATATCTGATTCCAAAAATATGGAAGCCTATGCTGGTATCTCCCACTGAGCCGGTTTCAATCCCTGATAAACCCAAATATCTCAGGGCCTGGGTTATGGGAGATCAAAATCGTGGTTCCACCAAACTGAGAATCGAGGACGCCGGTGGGCAGGTGTTCCAGCCTAACTATGGGTTCACGGA
>DJHI01000129.1:455-3230 GCA_002431715.1 Armatimonadetes bacterium UBA5829 | reverse complement strand
ACGGTAAAAGGCTCTCTGAAGGCGAATCCGTGGAGATAAAAGATGCGACCGAGCTGATGTTCGGCAGCATGACATTAAAATATGAAGCTCCGCTTGCTTCAATAGATGAAGAGGTGGAAGAACCCATATCCGATGACCTCGCGGAACAGGTTGAACCTGAAGCTACAGGTGAAGCCGAAGTCGAAGCTGAAACAGAACCGGAAGCCGAGTCGGAGCCTATCGAAGAAACATCCGCTCCGGCAGGATATTTAGTAGATAAAGAAGATTTCAGCAAATACGAAATCGCTACGGGGACAAACACAATCGGCCGTAGAGACGGAAACGATATAATAATCGGCGATCCGTACGTATCAGGTAGCCATGCCGAACTGGTCGCCGAAAATGGATTTTTTACCATCACTGATATCGGCAGTACGAATGGAACGTTCATAAATGGCGTGAGACTGGAACCAAACCAGCCCAAGGACATCCTCGATTCGGACGAGGTAACAATCGGCCGGAAGATCTTTAAAATCGAGGTGGCGTGATGGAAGACGAAGGCCGCGAGATAACCGCAAAGATAAATACCGCCGAGCTGATCGAGCAGTGGGAGCAGCGAGCCGAGAAAGCACGTGAGGTGCAGGTTATTACGCTTTTGGGCGCAAAGACCGACCTCGGCCGCGTGCGTGAAAACAACGAAGACAAGTTCGAGTTTTTCCAGCCATCGGATTCGGAGACCCTTGCAAAAAAGGGCTCATTTTATGCTGTTGCGGACGGCATGGGAGGCCATTCTGCGGGTCAGATAGCAAGCGAACTGGCTCTCAAAACCGCAATAAAAGCTTATTATGCCGATTCATCGCCGGTCATCGAAGAATCCTTGCGGGCTTCTCTGCAGCAGGCCAATGCACTCATATTCGACACAGCCAGGGCGATAGTCGAACGCTCGGGCATGGGCACGACCATGACAGCGCTTGTCATTCGAGGCGAAGATGCCTTCATCGCTCAGGTAGGCGACAGCCGGTGCTATCGTCTCCGCGATGGCAGAATCGAGCAGCTTACTGAAGACCATTCGTGGGTAAACGAGCAGGTCAAGCGCGGCGGACTAAGCGAAGAGGAGGCCGAGCTATCACCTTTCCGCAATGTAATCACCCGCTCTCTCGGGAACGCGCCGAATGTGGAGGTCGATATATTTACTGAGGAGCTGAAAGTCGGTGACACTTTCCTGCTCTGCTCGGACGGCCTTACAGGCCATGTCAAGGCCGACGAGATGGCGCAAGCGATGAAAAAGGCGTCTCCATCTCAGGCCGCGCAAGATTTAGTCGACCTGGCGCTGGAACGCGGAGGGCGTGATAATGTCACGGTCCTCATACTCTCGATAATCGACATCACCGTTTGTGGAAAAGAGAAGCGCAAGGGCCTTTGCGCGCTCTTTAACCGGGGTTAATCATATTGTCTTCATCATCGACAAATACTCTCGGCAAATACCAGATCATCAGGGAGATCGCACGCTCTAATGATATCGTCTATGAAGCGATCGATCCCTCCATAAATCGCCGTATTGCCTTAAAAGAGCTGTGCATTCCGCCGAATGTGACCGGAGCGCAGAAACGTGAACGCATCGAGCGGTTTCTGCGTGAGGGCAGGGCCGCGGGTAAACTCGCGCATCCGAATATCGTGACTGTGTATGATGTCGGCAAAGAAAACGACCGCTATTACATAGCGATGGAGTTTCTTACGGGCCAGACGCTGCGAGATATGCTCCAGGCCGGAGGCGCGCTTTCGATCAGTGATGCGGTAAACTACACTCTCCAGCTCTGCGAAGCGCTTTCATATGCTCACTCAAACGGTGTAATCCATCGTGATATCAAGCCTGATAACGTCCAGATTCTGCCCGGCGGGCATGTAAAGCTTACGGATTTCGGCATCGCGCGAATGATGGGTGAATCGTCTATAACTCAGGACGGCCAGGTATTCGGCACACCGAGCTATATGTCACCTGAGCAGGTAGCCGGTAAGAAACTCGACACACGTTCAGATATTTTCTCAGTCGGAGTAATGCTCTATGAGATGATCGCAGGTAAGAAGCCGTTTTCGGGCGACAGCGTGGTCACGATCACCTACAACATTGTAAATATGGAGGCCCCGCCTCCTCCGGGCGCGCCGCCATATATAGTCGGGATTATCCGAAAGGCGATGGCAAAGGACCCGGATGCGAGATATCAGTCCATCGATCAACTTGCCGAAGACCTCCGAGAGCAGAAATCGAGTGCTGTATTTCTGCCAGATCCCACGTCCGCGCCGGTTTGGCCTCCAGCTCAGAATGCAGGCACAGCTCAGGATCCGTTTGCTCAGTCTTCCGTGCCTATGACGCCATACGGCACGCCGGTTCCGTCTGCAAACGCGGGCTCGACGCCTTCGTCTGTTCCCGATCCGTTTGCAGGTAACGTGCCTGTGCAGGCTCCGATGCCTCCGTCTCGACCCCCGCAGCCGATGATGAGCGCGGAGACAAAGAATTTCCTGGGGATATTTCTACTAATGGCCGCGCTGGTGGGTATGCTGGTCTTCGCGGTCTGGGCGGTGAACCTGGCCTATAACAGCTACCGCACCAGCATGACATCGGATGTCGCTGCGAAATACGTTATCCAGGGTGACAAGNNGGCGGTTCAGCAGTGGATGAATGCCGTCAGAGTCTCGCCTAACTCCAAGTTTGCAAAACAAGCTAGGGAGCAAGTATACAATGTTTCCGTTGCGTCTGCGAGAAGTTACTATATGACGCGCAATACAGCCTCATTAAAA
>DJHI01000129.1:0-419 GCA_002431715.1 Armatimonadetes bacterium UBA5829 | reverse complement strand
CAGCCTCATTAAAAACAACCGCAGAAACTCTGGTGACAGCCAATCCCGATAGACCTGAAGGATATTTCTATAGAGCCGCCGCAAGTCATTTCAATGGAGATATCGATTCGGCTAAAAATGACTACGAAAAGGCCATAGATTATGGTGGAAATGACTCATACGCGCAGGCTGCACGCACAAACCTCGGATCGTTGTATTTATCAGAGGGCGACAAATTCGCGGCGGCCGGGCAGACTCAATCGGCTATATCGTCGTATGAAAATGCCAGGCAATACGGCGATTCTAGCGTAATGCAGCAGGCGCAGGAGAAGATATCCCGGCTCCAGACCTCCGGGAACTAATGGATTAATAATAGCGTCTTCAATAATACGCCTTATGCTGGGTAGGGATATCTGGGTGTAGATATGATGTTATACTGG
>DJHI01000269.1 GCA_002431715.1 Armatimonadetes bacterium UBA5829 | reverse complement strand
AAAACGACCATGATAGTGTCGAGGGCTGCCAATTCTCCATACCTCATACTTATCCATTTACCTCTTGTATCCTCCAAGGGAAAAGCTGCGTAACTGTGGAAGAAGTATTGGCGACGCCTAATCGCGAAAACGCGAGATTATGAAAAACGCGAAATTACATTCCGTTCTTCCCCTTATTCTGTGTTTCCGCGATTAAGCTTTTTTGGAGGTTAGTTAATGCAATCTATTGAAGCGATTGAACTTAATCGCCTTGTAATTCACGGGATAAATAATCTTTCGGATGAGCCGGATATCGCCGAAAAAGAAGAAATTCTTTCTGAGGGACTCCGGCACTTCTTCGAGGAGCATATACGAAACTGCATCAAGTCTTCCAGCGCAAAGACCGCCAAGTTCAACAGTTCGGAGACGACCATATCCACTTGCGCCGCGCGGATAATCGAGGCGCCGGAGACGTTTGTTGAACAGTGCAAAGTGATCGGGATGTGGTTCGGTCATCAGATGGAGAAATCGTCCCAGGTGCAGACATTTCTCGCAATTGGCCTTTTTACCGATGCCGATACCGAAGACCGTTACATCGCTCTTTTGAAGATGGACCCGGTGAAGGCATATGTTAAGCGCGGCGGCGGTGAGTTCGAGCAGCTTCAGATACTGCCCGACCCGACTCGCCAGCTTCTGCGCTATGCGATTGTCAGGCCGTTCGACGATGAAACTCGCTATGATGTCTTAATGAGAAATCAGCCCGCCTCTAAGGATGAAGACCTCGAGACATCGCAGATGTGGCTCGAAGCTTTTCTGGAAGTCTCAGAGGTGGCAACTCCGCGAGAGATGACACAGCTTGTAGTAAAAGAGACGGAAAAGTGGATCGCGCAGAACGAAGCCGTGCTTGAGGATGAAGAAGCGGTGCAGCTAAGGAATGCGGTTCGCACTCTCGCTCAGAGTGAAGAACTCGACGTGGAGGCCATAGCTGCCGAGGTGATTAAAGACGACAGGCAGCGCGAGGAGTATATAGGCAGGCTCCTTGATAAAGGGTTGACTGAGACATCTTTTACTCCCGACCGCGCATGGGCTGAGCGAACCGCTCGGAAAACGACCTATGTCTGCGACGACGGTGTTCAGATCAGCGGGCCGAGCGATGCGATAGACGATGTGGTTCAGATTCTGCCAAAGACAACCGACCGCAAAACCAGGGTCGTAATCGAGACGAGAAAGTTTCAGCAGAAGTGATTTATACCGGGCAGGTAATCCAATTTCGGGGTATCATATGGAACTCATAGAAGAAACCGTAGACAGTAAAGTAGCGTTCGACGGGCGGCTGGTTAAGCTGCGTGTCGATACGGTTCGGCTTCCTAACGGCAAGGATGCAACTCGTGAGGTTGTGGTCCATCGGGGAGCCGTTGCCGCGGTTCCGATGCTGGATAAAGATATCATCGTTATGGTCAAGCAGTTCAGGCAGCCCGCGGGAGAGGTGCTGCTTGAGCTTCCTGCAGGCTCATTGGAACAAAACGAGGAGCCGCTCCATTGCATCGCACGAGAGCTGGGTGAAGAGATCGGCTATAAGGCTGGCAATCTCACGCTCATGAGCAGCTTTTATCTTGCTCCAGGCTATTCAAGCGAACTGCTGCATATGTTTCTCGCGAAAGATCTAGAGAAGACAGTTCAGCACTCAGAGGAAGACGAATTTATCGAAATTGTCGAAGTGAAGCTGGATGATGCCCTCGATATGATCCGCTCAGGCCTGATCAAAGATGCAAAGACGATAAGCGGGATATTGATGGCACGGGAGAAATTGTTCGAAGGCTAACGGCTTGCAAGCTCTGATTGTAATGCACTCAAAGCCGCTGATATATCTTCATGAAGTGATATCCCGGGAAGTGTGTGGAGCCGCGTAAGTGTGATTATTCTGCGGACGTTTTTATCGGCAACGACCATTCCCAGCTTGCCTCCTGACGGGCAGACTCTGCGATATGCGAAGACAAGCGCGGATATGCCCGCACTGTCTATATAGTGCACATCGGTCATATCGATTACGAATCCGTTGGGGGATTTCCTTGCTGCCTCTTCAATTGCACCTCTAAGCTTGTCGACATGCGGCAGTTCCACATCCCCGCTTACTTTTATTACTTTTGAATCATCAGCAATTTCAACATTCATAGCATGAGCCTCTTATTTTAGTGCCGCATCATTATATCCTACCAACATCGATATTATGCAAAACGTCCAAACATAAAAACAGGTGGGCAAAATTGCCCACCTGTAGGAAAACGAACTAAGCATTTGGTTATGTTAGTTTTTTGAATAGCCACCGAGTCTCTTGTTAAGCTCTTCCTGCTCTTCAACGAACTCCTCCGGCAGATCATAACCGAACTGATTGAAGAACTTTTGCATGCCTCCAAGCTCCTCGATCCAGGCGTCATTATCCACTTCAAGAAGTTTTTCGACAGCCTCATCCGAAATGTCCAGACCGTTCAAATTCAACGATTCTTTTGTAGGGACATAACCTATAGGCGTCTGGCTCGCATCGGCTTTGCCTTTACAGCGTTTGATGATCCAGTCGAGAGCGCGCAGGTTCTCACCGTAGCCGGGCCATAAGAACGATCCGTCACTGTCCTTCTTGAACCAGTTCACGTTAAATATCTTAGGCGGGTTAGCGATTTTCGGCCCCATATCGAGCCAGTGCCTGAAATATTTGGACATATTGTAGCCGCAGAACGGCAGCATCGCCATCGGGTCTCGCCGGACTACTCCGACCGCTCCCGTAGCGGCGGCTGTGGTTTCGC
>DJHI01000006.1:12812-13003 GCA_002431715.1 Armatimonadetes bacterium UBA5829 | reverse complement strand
TGGGAGCAGGGGCAGCGTGAATCTCTCTTAAGCGATCTTGAAAAGGCATCTAAAATGTCGGATGAGGAACTCGAAAATCTAAAGGCTGATGATCCTGAGCTTTATGTCTATTCTAGATTAGGCTGGCCTGCATTAATTCCTACGTTGCTGTCGGCAGTTCCCGCTGCCAAAGAGGCTTGGATAAATGGTGA
>DJHI01000006.1:9203-12762 GCA_002431715.1 Armatimonadetes bacterium UBA5829 | reverse complement strand
TTTGGAGGTCCAGCAGGGTCTAATTGAGTGGATGCAAGCGCATACAGATTTCGATCTCAAGATATACGGCAAATCCGGTTTTAGTGAGCCTCTTGAAAAAAATGATGTCGACGGCATAAAGATTAATTTTAATATGGCTCGCAAGCTTGTGGGACATGAGGAATTTTTTGTTGATGTTACGATACATCCAAAAAATGGAAGCGGTAATCAGACTGCTTTTTGTGATCGCAGTACGGAAAATGCAAAGCAAATGGCATGGGACTATATCAACGCTCTAGAGAGTGAAAAACCAATTGGCGGACAGCGTCAATCTCAAATGAATCAGCAGCATTTAGCTCAGATACAGGCACAATATACTGACATCGGAGAACCGGCTATAAATCATCCTGACGACCCTGAGCTTATGTCCAAGATTACTATGTATGTGGGAGGACCGAATCTGAATGATGTGCTGGCGGCTCTTGCGGAGTCTTCGGGATTTTCTATTGTGTCCGATAGCTTTTACAGGCGTTTTCGGGGACTTGATTTTTCCAATGAAGAGATTACATTACGAAAAGTGCTAGATAAGATCGCAACGCAATGCCGCTATAACTGGGAGCGGCAAAGTAATGTGTTGGAATTTCGTGACAGGGACTGGTTCAGGAAGCGGGCGTTTCAAATACCCGAGTCATGGCTCGAGCCGTGGCGAAAGCATTTCAGAGAAAACGAGACACTCGACATGGATGATCTTTCTCAAATCGCGGCGCTGGATGAAAAGCAGTTCTGGGACAACATCTTGCCGGATGATACACTCGGCAGCCGCAAGCTTGCTGAAATCAATTGTTTCAACGGCTATCTTTTAAGGTTGTACGGCTCTCTGACCGACCAGCAGCGGCAGATGCTTTTTGCACCGACTGGTCTAGATGTGACATTGCTGGATTCGAGACAGCGTTTGCTGGCGGAAAAGCTCTTTGCGGGCAATCCGGCATTTTCTACGAACCCGGATATCCGAATAAACCTGTCGGGGACACGCAGCGCGAAAGAAAAACTGTTTGAATATGAATTTCGAGCTGCCGCCGATGATCTTGCGCCTATGGAGTGGAATTTTACAACTCCGACTTATGTGCCTCCCAAGCCGCCGATTGCTCGCAAAATCGATTCGCTGCCATGGACCGGCTCCGGCAAAAAGGCTCTCGATGTTTTTAACGAGGCAAAAAAACTCGAACTTGTCGATGATAATGTCTGGCTGCAACTGGGTTTGAAGCTCTATGATGGTAAATATTACTTAGAGGCTCTTGAGGCTTTCAAAAAAGGAGGTCAAACAGAGAAGAGCGCGGCCATTCTAAAGTTTACCTCACTTGTATGGCAGGGTCATATTTTGGATCTTCTTGACCGCCGAGAAGAGGCGTTAGAGTGTTATAAAAAGGCGTCCAAAATAGATATAGGCGAAGGGTATATGAAACATTCGCAGTATAAAATGATAATCAATAAGGAGTGGGTTAAGGAACGGCTGAAGACTCCATTTGAGCGCAACTGACTCAATCATCCGCCTCGAGCGCGAGTGCAATAATAGCCAACTCGCTCAATCGGCTGGCTGTTACCGCCCATTTGGCGTCGGGGTGTTTGTAGCGATATGTATCGAGAGCGGTGGGAACGAGCAGCATGGCTCCGACCCACCGCTCATCCCATCCAAGCGAATCGGCCATGCCACGTGTGTCACGCTCACTGGGCCCTGTTTTAGTCAGTGCGGATGTGGCATAACCAACAGCAAGCCAGAAGTTGAACGATGCCATCCCCTTGAGATAAGGCTCATCTTCAGCGCTGAGGTTCGGATGCTTCGTCAAAATCCATTCATTTACGATATGCTGCGCATTAAAGCCTGCCGAGGCGGTAATATAATGCTGTCGATTCGTCAAAGTTTTCCCGGGTTCAATAGTAAAAAACGGCACGGGGCCATAATTGACGGATTTTAAGTAAGGATCGGTTCCAATCGAGTAATTAGCTATGCAATGCCCGAGTTCATGCCGGGTAAATGCCGCAAATGCTCCCATAAAGAACCTTGATGAATCACCGGCCCACATTCCTTTCGGCGCTTCTAGTTTGACAGGAGATTTGTCGGTGACCGATATAGCTTCCTGAGTGGATTTATCGGGTTCGGCCTTCTGAACCTTACTTATTTCAAGAGATCCGGCTTCATCGGAATAGCAGGTGTTCCCAAAAAGAGAGATGAGGATAAAAGCAGCGATAATAATTTTCATCCGTGTTTTCCTGTTTGCCCATCGAGGCATCGTGTGCTACAATGGCCGCGTGAAGCTAGGGAGATAAGTGTATGGGCCATCCAGGCGGTCATAATTATTTCGATATACTCAGACTGCTCATCGCGTTCATTCTGACTGCGACAATGGGCGTGCATTCTTACTATCGTCACACCCAGGAGTCTATTAAAGCAGTCTCTATGAGGAAGCTGATATACTGGCTCTACTCACTGGCGTTCCTGATCGCTTGTGTCACTAACTTTGTGCTGCTCGCTCTGACAATCGCGACCAAGAGCTATGGAGAAATGCCCCCTCATGTAGGAGCCTTCACCATTCTTCTGGTTTTCTCCTACCTCGCTCTTTTGGCCGGCGCACGCAAAGGGCCGTACAAATAAAAACGAGATTATGCCCGTCAGTTGGAAAGTCTAAATCACGGAATCGCGGAGATTACTGAAACACGGAAGGGAAAGGCAGATTTCTCAATGACGCGAATTGCTCCACTTAAATATCGAAGTCAAATTAGAGCAATTAACGTTATAGATCGAAATGACACGGTTTACTTAATACACGATATACGGGCGCACACGTTTTGCCGATTGAATTTTCCGTGCTTCCCTGTANNTAGGAGTTACTTTACTCGCCGTGCGCATCGATATCTGGCCGAGTAATAGCCTGAATTGAGTGAATCCACTCTGACGCCTCTGCCGTATGTCGCGGCATGAACAAACTGCTCATTGCCAATGAAAATTCCCACATGGGAGATTCCGCGCCTGTAGGTCTGGAAGAATACCAGATCGCCCGACTTAAGTTCGTTTCGGGAAACCGGAGAACCCATCTTGGCCTGCGCTGCAGAAGAATGAGGGAGTGAAATACCATATTTTGCGAATACGTAGCGGGTAAAACCCGAACAGTCGAAACCACCGCGGCTCGTCCCGCCGCGTCTATATCTTGATCCACGGCAGTCCAGCGCCGTCTGTATCAAATTACTGTTCGATGATGCACAGGCAACTTGAACCTGTTTGGAATTCGCCGCCGCAGATGAATTGCCCTGGCCTTTTGCTACGAGTGACCTATAAACATAT
Source organism: Armatimonadetes bacterium UBA5829 (assembly GCA_002431715.1). Lineage (GTDB taxonomy): Bacteria > Armatimonadota > UBA5829 > UBA5829 > UBA5829 > UBA5829. Next base: position 9,446 of record DJHI01000006.1, on the reverse strand, counting down.
CCGCATGTTCCATCGGCAAGAGCAATCTTAGCCCATGCGCCCTTAGTCGAAAGTACTTTGCCTGTCGTGCCTGCAGCAAGCACGTTTATTTTCCCGCAATTGGTTCCCGGGCCTTTTCTAAGGCAAACACCGTCAACCTTGGTGTATACGGAATAACCCACGTTCTGATGCGCCTTCGCAGCAGCTTTAGGCTTTGGGGCGGAATACTTTGTTGGAATATTTATGCTTTTGCCCAGAGGTAAT
>DJHI01000006.1:5705-9197 GCA_002431715.1 Armatimonadetes bacterium UBA5829 | reverse complement strand
GCCGTTGGCTTTAGCGATTTGCTTGGTGGTGGTGTGATATTTCTTCGCAATGGCCCAAAGGGTATCACCCTGTTTGACCTTATACGAAACTGTTCCGGCGGATGCCGCTAATGATGATAATATAAATATGATTGCAAGTAAGACGCTGCTTAGCCTTTTTCCCGTCAATACATCACGTCCTTTCGATGTTGATTGCCGGTGCCCTACTTTCGTCTCTCCGACGGCACTCGGTCGGAGGCGCTCTGCAGCTTTGAGAACGCCCGTCACCCTATCTTCGGGCTATTTTAGCGAAGATTCGCCCGCCTGTCAAGTTTTTAAATCCCGTCAATCAGTATTTTTTTACATAGGCAAAATTCATGCTCCGGTTTTTGCCTGGAGCTGAGACACATAAATGCGTATCCCTCCAGGCATCACACCCGAAGGGACACAGGTGATGATTACCTATTTTACTGTTTTGACACATTGCCGAACCGGCTTAGACTTGAAACGTGGGGCACACGTAGTATAATTATGGTATGTTAGGCGATATGAGATTAGGCTAATCCCAGGATTAACCCTTTAAAACAGGTAATAATGCCGTGTTTTTTGCGGGAACTTGCGCTCGCTGCCTAACGTATTCAACATAGGATAAGAGGTGGAGGCCACTTGGTGGAAGCTGCAGACACCGTCTCCGAGGTAGTTCGGAGCAAAGACAGGAGAGAGTTTGACGCACTTGTGGAGCGTTATCACAAGCAGGCGTACAATATAGCTTACAGAATGGCCGGCAATCATGCAGACGCTGAGGACCTTGTGCAGGATGCATTCATACGGGCGTTCAGGTTTTTTGGGCAATATCGGCGGGAACTTCCATTCGATAGTTGGCTATATAAGATAANNAATGTCCAACGTATTTATCGATAAGCTCCGTCGCAAGCCCAAGGCGGCGATCCGATCTTTGGATCAGCCGGTGACTACATCCGAGGGCGAGGTGCAGTTCGATGTTGCGGATACGGCAAGCGGTCCTGAAGAGACCGTGCTCTCGCGTGAGATGGACAGCCGTATACAGGCCGCTCTCGATACACTGCCGGAGGTGTTTCGGCTGACAGTTATTTATGCCGATATCGAGGGTTTGTCTTACGAAGAGATTGCCGAAGCAACCGATACCAATATAGGAACTGTAAGATCCCGATTGCACAGAGGGAGAAGACTCTTAAGAAACAAATTGAAAGCATATGCAAGCCAGTTTGTGTAAGGTAGGTGCTATGTCATGAATTGTAGACGAGTAGAGAGTTTGATGTCCGCATATATCGATGGTGAACTGACGGGCGCGGAAATGCTCGAAATCAGAGGCCATATCGATGAATGTGCGGAGTGTGCCAGGGAGCACGAGTCGATAAAGCTTACTAAGCAGATGATTTTCAGGCTTGCAACCGTCAAACCGAGAGAAGACTTTGCCGCTTCGATTCTGACCCAACTGGATGCAGTCGAAATTCCGCGCTATCAACGGTTATTGAATTCCGCATCACAGTTCTTGCACCAAAAAGTTAGCCCTGTTGCGGCTGCTCTGGCCGTTTCGGGCATTGCGTTGGTGATTATGTCGGCGGGTGGATTGGATGGCGTTAAGACCGAGCCAGGCCAGGAAATGGCGATGTCTCAGTATGAAGCTGCCTCCTTTGGAACAAGCTACTCGCCCGGCCTCGCAGCTAATTCATATATTCTTTCCAACCAGCCTCAGCCCCTCAAAATAAGGGACAACGTGGGCGAACTGACCCACGCTAACCTTGAACTTGCAAGTCTTAGATAGCCAAGAGTTGAGAGTGGAGAGCTAAGAGTCCGAAAAATGCTCTTCACTCTCCACTATTTACTTTCGGCTCTTCGCTTTCCACTCTTAAACTTATTACGGAACCACTTTGGCCTGTGCCACGTCAAACGGTCTGAAGATAAATTCAAAGACTCGAATAGGAGGAACGACAAAATATGCGAACGGCGTTAGCAAAAGCGCTAAAGCAGCCAAACATTGTGGTTGTGTGCCTATTGAGCATTGCGCTCGGATTCTCACTTGCAGCNNACCCACTGCCATTGCCGCAAAAGATGTGGCTATGTCGAATTGGCGGACAGCATTTGAAGATGTTGCCGATAAAGTAGGTCCAAGTGTAGTTTTTATTACCAGGCAAAAAACGGTCTCTGTGCAGGACCCTTTCAGCGACTTTCCGAGTTTTTGGCCATTCAGCGTTCCGAGAAATAGTCAGCCGCAGACTCAGGTTGAAAAAGCAAGCGGTTCAGGCTTTATTGTTCGCGCGGATGGCTATATCCTTACAAACAGCCATGTCGTTGCTGATGCGGACAAAGTAACCGTAAGGCTATTTGACGGTCGAGAGTTCACGGGAAAGGTCTTTCTCGATCCTCAGACCGATCTTGCGTTGGTCAAGATAGACGCCAAAAATCTTCCCGTGCTTCAATTTGCAAATTCCGATGATGTGAAAGTTGGCCAGTGGGCTGTTGCTATTGGTGCGCCTTTCCGTCTTAAAAATACAATGACAGTCGGCGTCGTAAGCGCCATCCGCAAGGAAGTCGAGAACCCTTATTCCAAGGATGATTACGATCAGCTTCCTTATCCTGAAATAATTCAGACCGATGCATCCATAAATCCCGGAAATTCAGGTGGCCCGCTTGTCGATCTCGATGGCAAGGTAATGGGGATTAACGGCGCCATCTTCTCCACATCTGGGGGCAACATCGGCATCGGATTTGCTATCCCTGCAAACACCGCAAAGTTTGTCATGTCTCAGCTTATTGATAAGGGCAAAGTGGTCAGAGGTTATCTCGGAGTCGAGATGAGAGATCTATCCATCGGCGTCTCCGACAAGCTTGGGGTAAAAGAAGGCGTTTTAGTTACCGGCGTTCAGTCCGGTTCCGCTGCTGACAATGGAGGCATTCAGCTTAAGGACGTGATCGTCAAGGTTAACGACAAGCCGACTAAATCCGGGGCCGAGTTGCGACACGCAATCGAGGCACTTATACCCGGAACTACAGCTAAAGTCGTGGTTGTTCGGAACAAAGCTGAAAAAACGCTTACGGTANNATAAAAACCAGGCATCCGGCGAGTCGGCCTCGGAGGAGCAAGTCGCCAAGACCGGTCTCACTGTCCAACCGCTGACCGATGAAGTCAGACAGTCCCTGGGTATTGATAAAGATATCCAGGGTGTAGTTGTGCGCAAGGTCGAGCCCGGCAGTCCTGCTGAAAACGCGGGTCTTGCGCCTAAAGATGTGATCACCGAGATCGACAACGATCCTATTACGAGTGTGGCCTCTTTCGCAAAAGCGGTAAGCAAGCTTAAGAGCGGAGATACATCTATTGTAGTTGCTCAGCGTGGCGACCGCAGTCTCATAATAGAGATGACACTAGATTAGCCAGAATAACATTTCGCTTACCGTCATTCCGAGCAATCGACTACAGCGACGCCATAGTTATATTGGAAAGAAACCTACCCTGGTGTTTCGGGACTTTAGTCC
>DJHI01000006.1:0-5604 GCA_002431715.1 Armatimonadetes bacterium UBA5829 | reverse complement strand
TGCGGGGTTTTTGGTCAGGCAGGGCGAGCCTTTGGATCAGCTCTTATGTTGCACCGGCTCTATATATATCTTCCGATTCTTCACTCTCATCGCCTAAATCCGTCTCATATGCGTTTGCGCATTTTTCACTGCAGAAGGGTAATGCTACAGTGTTTTTGCCCGGCATTGCATATATCAGCTCTTCATCCAGTATCAGTTTTCCGCAGAAAGTGCATCTATGCCTGTGTCCTTCTGCTGCCGGTTCTCTATCGATCATGTTGCTCGCCTCACTTGTTAAGTGCACATAATATGTATACCCTGCGGATAATATGTGAAACTTGTGAGTCGCATGGTCACTTTGGTATTACTAAATATAATCATTTCGTCTTATTGACAATCCGCTTTACATAACCCATAATTCAAATAGAATGCTATATTGGGCTATGCCAGCAGAATTTTATGTGGGTTCATTGCAATGTGGATAGTGCTAATTTATGAAAAGTAGCCTTGACAAAATGCTATGATCAACCCATAATACCATTAGAGATATTTTAAAAGCATGCTGGCAAGAGCCGGCTGCGAGGAACAGTTTCAATGCGTGCTGGCAGGCAACTTGAAAACTTGAACTGTGTGGGGGGCGCGAAAAAACTTGCGTAAGGGGATGTATCAAATGAAAAAAAGAGGGTTCACGCTAATTGAGTTGCTGGTTGTCATCGCTATCATAGCGATCCTGGCAGCCATACTGTTTCCTGTTATGACTTCTGCAAAAGAGAAAGCAAAAGAAACTCAATGCTTAAACAACCTAAAGCAGTTGCTGACGGGAATTCGCAGTTATTGTGATGACAATAATGGCAGTATGCCGTTTTGTTATCCAGATGGATATACCAGTCATGATTGGGCCGGCGTAGCAAAGTGCACACTTGATTCTGACCTTGTAAAACTGTATTGGAAACCACAAGATGGTTCTATCTTTCCTTATGTTAGAAACACTAAGGTCTTCAGATGTCCATCAGATAAGCTAGTTTTCAGACCCGTGTCCTATTCTATGAATGCTAGTCTTTCAAGTTATTGGCAGCAAAATATGGTTTATGGGTGGGTACGTAAGCTCGAACCTAGAACAGCTGGCCGAGCCTCTAAAGTTGTAATGTTGATGCAGGAAAAGAGCAACAATGATTCTTACTGCGTATGGAATGACCCAGATCATTCTGATGATTTCGGCTCAATTCACGTCAATGGGTCGTGCATTGGTTGGTGCGATGGTCATGTTACCTTCTTGAATACAAAGACTGTGTTGGCTGAGAGAGAAAAAGGGATTGCTGGCAAGATATGTATTTTCTCACCAAATCCAGGCACATAAACACGGTTCGTTGTTTCGGGACACCTCCTGTCCCGAAACAATGCTGAAAAAATGCCTCCCGGCTAAATATAAGGTGGGTAATCATGAAAAGAGGGTTTACGCTCATTGAGCTGCTGGTTGTTATTGCCATCATAGCCATCCTCGCAGCGGTGCTTTTCCCTGTTATGACTTCAGCAAAAGAGAAAGCCAAGCAGGCAGAATGCTCTAGCAATATCAAGCAGTTGCTAATGGGCTTTAAGATGTACGGCGATGACAATTCCGGCTTTATGCCGTTCAATTGTTACAGTCATACTGAGTGGGAGCCTCTTGATTGGTCAGGAAAGTGGGTAACTCCTCAGCCATGGCATCTCTCACAAGGTAGTTTTTATAGGCTTGGTTACATTAAAAACACTTCAGTTTTTAACTGTCCATCTCAGAACAAACCAAACAACTGCACATATTCCGTTCCTTCTCATATGGTTAGCTTTAATAGTAATAATCCGACATACGGTGTCCGCAGAAAATTAGAAGTTATGACTGCAGGTCGTTCAAGTCAGATAATTATCCTTGTTGAAGAAGAGGATAATAATGACGATTACTGTGCTCTCCTGAGTGATGCTGATGATTTCAGCATAATCCATCTTGCTGGAGCGAATGAGGGCTTTGCAGATGGACATGTAGCCTACAAGACAAAATCCTGGATGCAAGAGCAGGAAGATGCATGGATTGCCGGCAAGTTATCATGTTTTACCCTTAATAAGGACTAATCCAAGTATATGGGAATCATGATTCCCATAGCTTCGCGAAAATCGAGCATTCCGGCTGGCCAAATATAAGGTGGGTAATGAAAAGAGGGTTTACGCTCATCGAGCTGCTGGTTGTTATTGCCATTATAGCAATCCTTGCAGCAGTGCTTTTTCCTGTCATAACAGCTGCCAAAGAGAAAGCCAAGCAGTCTCAATGTGTATATAATCTTAAGCAGTTATCATTGGCTTTGTTCAGGTACTGCGAAGATTATAATGGCTGTACTCCAAATGGGTGTTGGGATGGTCCTCGGCAGTGGCGTGATTGGAGTGGGTGTGATGGAACAGGTGATACGCACCTTAATTCTGTGACCATGGGCGGTTTATGGGATTATGTTCGTAATGTAAAAGTATATGCATGCCCATCAGATGATCGTCATGTCCAATCGACTTACTCCATCAATCAATTTGTTGGGCAGGAGCCTTGGAAAATGGCGAATACCGGCCCGAGAAAACTGGAACCTGAAACGTCCGGGCGAGCTTCTAAAATCATGCTCTTCTTCCAACAAGGGCGCAATGATGACGGCTACGATGCTTGGGCAACAAATGGTAGTTTGGATAGTATCCCTGATGATATCCACAATGGAGGTACAACACTTTCATATTGTGATGGGCATGTAAGCTGCAAACAAAAAAAACAGCTTGAAGTCGAAAGAGACAGAGGGGATTGGTATACCAACTCAACTTATTCTTTAGGACAGCAGCATTAATTTCAGAGCGCTCGTTTCAACTCAGAATGAAACGAGCGCTTTTCATTTTAGTAGAGAAGTAGGTAGTAAACTGCAAATGAAAAGATCCGGTTTNNTCGCTATCCTTGCGGCAGTGCTCTTTCCAGTCATTACCAGTGCAAAAGACAGAGGCAGAGCCGCTATGTGCACCAGCAATCTCAAGCAGCTTACGATGGCAATGTTCGAGTATTGTAATGATAATAATGGTGTAATGCCGCCAATTCTCAGATATGGGGGCATTCCTGATTGTGACTGGGCGGGCTGCAGTGGAGTCGGTGATCTCAATAATGTGAAAAACGGAGCGCTCTGGAAATGGGTGAGGAACGAAAAGGTTTATAGCTGCCTGAATGCTCCAAGAGGGAGGCAGTTGGCCTATTCTCTAAATATGCAGATGGGCAATGTTGCAAGGCCCGATGATCCTATGAGCCGATATAATCTGAAGCTTGAACCGATGAGCGTCGGTCGTGCTGGAAAAATAATGCTGCTGATTCATGAAGGCGAAGGCCATAACGATGGCTATTTTTCATGGATGGATAACATATGGGATGTTCCCGGCGATATCCACCTTGGAGGAACATGCCTGTCTTATGCTGATGGGCATGTCAGATGCGTCCCCAAAAAGCAATTAGAGGTGGAAAGAGACAGAGGGGACTGGAACAATAATTACGTTTATAAGTATTGGTTACAGGNNTCCATTAAGGTTTTGGGTGTCGGTGTTTTGGTGGAATTGTTAACTTACTTGCCGTGCTTCTTCCGCATAGCCTTTTTAACTTCTTCGGCTAATTCAAAAACGAACGAGGCAAGATCTCTTTCCTGCTCCTTGAGGTTTCTTACTTCGAGGAGCAGTATATCTTTCATCTGGCTGAGCACTTTGCCTTGGGTGTTTCTAAGCTCCTCGATTTCAGCCTGAAGCTCCTGTACGGACTCTACCAGGTTCGCATCCGCCATTGCCTTGGCGGCGCGTGTAATGGCCTGCGGATCGATTGCTGAGTCTTCCTCAAATCGCTTGACTGAAGATTCGCTCAGCATTCGCCTGGGTTTGCCGTCGGTTNNTATCTCACCGCTGTTGATAAGACGATCCATGGCTTCGTGTGAGAGAGCGAGATGATTCATTATCTCATCGCTTTCGAGGGTATAGTCACCTATACCAGCACCGCCGTCCTTTTCAGGGAAGATTACCGGCTCAGTATCGGCATCAACATCTTGCGATGGCTTCTCCGTCAAGCCGGCCGCTCTCCACTCATTTCTGATGCGGGCAATTCCCACCGGAACCGTATCAATTTGCTGCTCCGAGCCTGGAGCTTTATCGTCTTTATCAAAGTCATTCATTTCGCTATATACCACTTAGTAATTTCGGCGCGCATTCCTTCCAAACAAAGGGCCAAGATAGACAAATATGCTAAAACCCTCAAAAATGCCTTTTAGCGATAGATAACTAACAATAACTCGTTGTTTTCCTGTTATGGAATTGCTGGAAATAGGGACTAAGCGCCTTGCATCCGGCCTGTTGTCACCCCATGTCACGTATCTTATGCAGAATCACGCTCAAATTCCCTTTTGTAACTTGTTAATTATGTAACAACTGGTACCGATGCGACAGCGGCTTTTGCTATGCGTGAAATTATGCACGACTTTAAGAAGATTCGGTTGACATTGACCATTCACCGGCATATAATTGGAGTATATTCAATGAGACCAATTTTCATGGGGTCTTGTTTTGTTTTAGAGACCCATTGTGAAAAATATCACGAGGTTGAGCCTCGCTGTGGATTTAAGGGGCTTTGGGCTTTCGATGGAAGATTTTAAGCAGAACTTTTCTCTTCGTCAGATCAGCGAAATGCTGGACGGGCATATTATCTGTGGGCAGGATAGAGCAGAGCAGGTCGTATGCAGTGCTTGTGGGTGCGACTTGATGAGTGATGTTCTTATGTTCACACGCTCCGGTTCAGTTTTGCTTACCGGTCTTACCAACTCTCAGGTCATAAGGACTGCTGAGATGCTTGATCTCAAAGGCATCGTTTTTGTAAGAGACAAAAGGCCTGATGAGCATACAGTCAAAATGGCTGAAGCTCTCGGACTCGTATTGATACTCTCACCGCATCCGTTGTATGAAAGCTGCGGCAAGCTATATAAGGCGGGTCTAGCCGGTTGCAGGGAGAGTTTGTCCGCTGAGCCGGAAACAGCCAAGTCATAGCTATTGATCTGATTTTCGGACCGCCGGGCTATCGGACCACTGGACTATTTTATGAATGAAACAGCCGCATCCCTGCACTTTGTATTCGAGGTTCAGGGTGGTGATTTCAATAAGGCAGGGGACGCATCGAGCAAGGTAAAAAAGATCCTGCAGCAGATTGGGGCGGATTCAACTATTATCCGCCGAGTTGCAGTTGCCTGCTATGAGGCCGAGATGAATGTAGTCATTCATGCAAATCATGGGCATGTGTCTCTCAGTGCGGATGTAAACCGAGTTGTAATTATTGTGGAAGATGAAGGCCCCGGTATCGAGGATATCGAAAAGGCGATGACACCCGGATATTCCACCGCGCCGGATTCGGTAAGAGAGATGGGCTTCGGAGCCGGTATGGGCCTGCCGAATATGAAGAATTGCTCGACTGAGATGGAGATAAAGTCCCGTAAGGGCGTGGGCACTACGGTGCGCATGGTTTTTGAAAATGCTTAAGGTCGAAGAACAACAATACTTTCATTCCGTTCATTTGATGGAGGAAAAGTGCAAGGGGTGCGTTAACTGCATTAAGCG
>DJHI01000031.1 GCA_002431715.1 Armatimonadetes bacterium UBA5829 | reverse complement strand
ATAATAGCGTACATAAACATTTGTATGCTGAACTCATCGGTTATCATAGTAAACAATATGCTCGAAGTATAAGCTACGGCAAGCATTGCCAGATCAGCTCCTACAATATCATCCTTGGACAGGGATGACCTAAATCTCATAAACCTGCTCATAAACAAGAAAAATATCCCAAAATACAAGACAAAACCCACAATACCTAGTTCAGCAAGTTTTCCAAAGTATTCACTATGTGGCCTGGAATAATAACTGGTCAATCCCGTTTTCGGGTTTGTAGAGCGAAGATGTCGGTAATCCATATAAGTAGGCACGCTCTCTTGGTATTTTTCTCTACCAACCCCAAAGAGCATATTTGCTTTAAACATATTTATTGAAGTATTGGTTATATAAACCCTTGCATCCACCGTATTTGCAAACAATCGCTCGCGAAATTGCGGACTATGCAGCATTACTGGGATAATTACTAATGAGATCAGGCCGATTACCGCCCAGATACCTATATATATTCTTCTCGTCTTTCGAGTCAAAGCCAACATAACAAACAAACTAATAATGAAGGCAATATAAGGTGCTCTGGAATATCCGAAGTATAGACCAACAACACAAACTCCGCTAGAGAGCACAAGTGCAACCTTCGGAAGCCATCGCTTCTGCCATGAATAAAAATGCAGGCACATCAATATAGCAAGAATCAACATGTTGCCATATAAGTAATAATGACCAGCCGGACCTGATGATCTTTTATCGCCGCCTAAAGATAAATCCACACCTACAACTTTTGATATCCACCAGTTACCGGTCCACTGCTCATAGATGCCAAACAATGCCCAAGTAACCCCAACAAGTATGATCACTAACATCAGGTAAATGATGTGCTTTTTCTCCGTAATTGTGTTCTTGACAATAAAATAAAGACCAGCCGGACATAGAATCCAAGTGTTGAGTACACCTGCGAGATTAGCGAGACCTCCGATTCTTATATTGTCTCTCAGTATGTAGGAATAAACGAAATACAGCAGGAGGCAGACTTCCGCAGAAGAGAATTTTTTTATTGATAAAGTTTTTTTTCCGAGTGCCTTGAGAACTAAAATTATGGCTATAAAGCCAATCATTAAGAAATCGGGATTGTACTTAGCTCCTAACGACATAAAGAACAGTGAAATAAGCTTGGAAATAAAGAACCAGATTGCATATCCCCAGAAAGGATAGGCAATAGTCACAAATGCGATGATCGCAATAACATGCCAGAAAACAACTGTGAAGAAGTCTCCTGAAGAAATCATATTGGCAATTCGTTTTTCTGCTAAAACAAATAGAGCCAACCCAATGAGAACTACAATAGCACGAATTGCTCTCCTCCATAAGGGAGCGAGCAATGATTTTGCTGAGCCAACGGTTGTTCGATTAAGAATTGCACTAATTTTGGTATTCATTGCTGAATTGTATGCACCTTGATCACTGGAAAAGAAGCTCAGCCTAAGATGAACTCATCCAATTTATAGAATTAGCATTCATAATGCTTTGCTATGGAAATCCCTATAAATATACATCACATTCGGCTATAATATCAATATATTCATTTGTAGGATCAAGAAAGGATATCGGCTTAATCTCCTCACACTGCTTTATGAAACTCGACTCTCTATGCTCTAATACGACTCCGAACAGCGATGTGTTACCCTGCAGCGCCGGACGCTGTTAATGTGAGCCTTAATATGCTAGTATAAACGGGAGAAAACTATGTATAAAACTCCGGTTGCACTAATCTTTTTCAGACGAGATTGCGTAATGCGAGTCATCGATAGAATAAGAGACTATGCACCAGAGCGGCTGTACCTTATTGCTGATGGTGGAAGAACACCAGACGAACATATAAGCTGTCTTCAACTCAGAAAAGACGTATTAGCTGCAATCGACTGGAATTGCGACCTGCGTACGAAATTCTCCGAAATCAATCTGGGCTGCCGTAGAAATATACCGGTTGGGCTTGATTGGGTTTTTTCCGAGGTAGACAGAGCTATTATACTGGAAGATGATTGTGTGCCAACTGCAGATTTCTTCGAATTCTGCCATGAACTGCTTGAAAAATACCTCCATAACGATAAGCTATTCCTCATAAGCGGGTCCAATCATGTTGATGATAAATCGTATTTTGGCGATAAAAGCTACCTGTTTTCAGGTTATACGATTATTTGGGGATGGGCTACCTGGGCAAGAGCCTGGTCACATTTTGATGCGAATATGAAAGCTTGGCCGGATGCAAGAAGAAAGGGGATACTAAAATCCTCATTTCTTTCACGCGAACAGCAAAAACACTGGGACAATATATTTGAGAGTGTTTGGAATAAGACCTGCAAATGTGATCCATGGGATTATCAATGGACATTTACAACTTGGCTCAACAAAGGACTATCGATAATCCCCAGGGAAAACCTCATTACAAATGTGGGCGTTGGAGCCTTGGCAACTCATACAACGGAAGAATGCTCCTATTTTTTTGAACGCCCCACTGTCAAGATGAAGTATCCTCTTATACATCCATCAGCTATATCACAAAACACCAACTACGATCGTGTCCTTGGAAGATTGGTATATTATGGTCCTGACCATTCGATAATATGGCATTTAAGAAACGGAATAATGCGTATAAGAAGTAAGATAGTATCACTGGTCCCGCCTGGTATTAAATCTAGGATAGATGAACTACGCTATCGGTCCGGCACAAATAGCTCATAAATTTTTTACTCAGTATTTCTTGGAGACTATACATAATGGTTGTTAAGCTGCTATGGCTGTGTAATATGCCATTGCCCTGTATCGCTAAAGATATCGGTATACCTGTTCCGCATGTAGGTGGCTGGTTGCAGGGCATGTCTGATGAAATAAAGAAACAACAGCATATAGATCTAACCATAGCCTTCCCTATGTTTGATTCTGGATCAGGGTTGTCAGGAAAAGTTGACGGCATTCGCTATTTCGGAGTCTCAGTTAGTGAAGGGCCATTCAGTTATAGCAAAGCCGTTGAATCTTCTTTTACAGATATTTTAGAAGAGGTTAATCCTGATATCGTACATATTCACGGGACAGAGTATCCTCATTCTCTTGCAATGGTAAATGCAGCTATTACAGAGGGAAAGCTGGCCACTACCGTTGCATCCATACAGGGCCTCGTATCGAAGTGTCAAAGCAGCTACTTCGGGTTCATACCTTATAGCGTGTATATGAAGTTCGCAATAAGAGAACTGCTGAAGAAAGATTCTTTAATCCAGAAGCAAAAGCAGTTCGAGCAACTCGGACAATTTGAGATTGAGACGATCAGTAAAATCAAGCATGTTATTGGTAGAACAGGCTGGGATAGGGCATGCGCAGGTCAGATAAATCCTGTTGTTTGTTACCATCACTGCAATGAAACCTTACGAGAAGAATTCTATAATTCGCAGTGGAAAATCGATGACTGCAACCGCTTCAGTATTTTTTTCAGCCAGGCACATTATCCATTAAAGGGCTTTCATCTTCTTCTTGAAGCATTTCCGATTATTAAAAATGAATTTCCAGAAGCTCATATTTATGTAGCCGGATCGACCAAACCTAAAAGGCAGGTGTCTTTTAAGCAGAGAGTGATGCAAAAATACTGGCATATACAGTACCCTGATTACATAGAAGCACTCATAGAAAAATATAACTTAGATAGCAGCATCACTTACACGGGAGATCTTGATTCGGAAGGAATGTGCAATCAATTTTTGAAATCTCATGTCTTCGTTTTAGCTTCAGCTATAGAGAATTCAGCTAATTCACTGTGTGAAGCCATGTTATTGGGTGTGCCCTCAGTCGCTTCATATGTTGGAGGAATAATGGATTTGCTGGAACATAAAAAAGAGGGCTTACTGTACCAAGCAGATGCTCCATACATGTTAGCTGCTAATGTGTGTAAAATTTTCAGAAATGATAAGTTGGCTCAAGAATTCTCGCGTAATGCTCGAAATCGAGCTCTTGTTACACATGACAGGAATTCAAATGCAGATCAATTACTAGCAATATATCATAATCTCCTAAGAAGTGAAAAGCACAATGGTATACCTGGATACTAAAATCTTAAAGATCGGCAAGTACCCAACATATATAAGAAATCTGTTAGTGAGAATGCGGTTACAGTTGTCCAAGCATTCAGAAAATAAGTCGAATCTTGGAGTTGCCAGAAATTTAAGAAAGTCAGGTGTTACGGTAGGCGATTACTGCAGGTTTATTGGGAAACCCATAGTAAGCATAGTCAAAGATTCCAAGATAGCCATCGGAAATGACGTAAAATTCGTATCTGACCCTAAACTGGCAACACTCGGCGTCAATCACGCATG
>DJHI01000086.1:2268-5640 GCA_002431715.1 Armatimonadetes bacterium UBA5829 | reverse complement strand
CGACCCGAACGGACGGTTCGACCCTGATTCCGTTGCAAAGATCAAATTCGGCTGCAATGCATCGCGAGAGAAATTTACATTCGACATATCTAACTTCGAGCTGGTAAAATTCTAATCAAATTGGGGAGTGCACACTTGAAAATTACAACCTGTCTCTTACTGCTCTGCATGGCTGCATCGTCAGTCTGCGCTATGACAATTACCTCGGGCTCACCTGGAAATATATTTATAGCCGGTCAACCGATAAAATTCGATATTAAGGACTCTCAAGGAGATGTCTCCTGGGAACTGGTCGACTATTTCGGTAAAAAGATAGCAGACGGAACCGGTATCGTAATGGAATCAGCCGGGCTAGTTCCGGGTTGGTATAAATTGAACTGCAAAGATGCTTCGGGTGAAGCATATACCACCATCGGTGTGGTTTTAGACAGAGGCAATGCTCCGCTGCCGATGGATGGACACGTGTGCACGGATGTTGCAGGCGCGTGGCTTGTATCCCAGGAAAATTTTGAAAATCTGGCAAAAATGATACGTATGGCGGGCATACCCTGGGTGCGAGAGCGGCTTAGCTGGGGCGGCACAGAGAAAGAGCGCGGCGAGATTGACTGGAACAAGTATCAGAAACTTGCCGATATATATGCAGCCGAAGGAGTTCATATCTGCCAGCACTGGGGAGACACGCCGAAATGGACTCATCCCGAAAAGAGCGGCAATTTCTGTCCTGATGACTTGCGTGATTATTATAACTATGCCCGAGCCGCCGCAAGCAACTTTTCAAACCGCATTCAATACTGGGAGATGTGGAATGAACCGGACACCAATCTCCTGCGAGTAAACGCGAGCGATACTTTCTCAGGTATGGCGAAAACGGTTTATTGGGGCTTGAAGGATGGCAACCCCAAGGCTAAAGTGCTTTCAGGCTCTCTGCTTAAAGGAACAAGCCCATTCGCGAAGTGTATATATGAATCGGGCGTAACTGAATATTTCGACATTTTCAACTGGCATATATATAACAAACCCTCTGCTTATCCTGAGGCTCTGGCGGCTCATTTGGATCTGCTTAAGCTCTATGGCGCGGACATGAGGCCCGTATGGCTCACAGAGGCGGGAATCGCGTTGAAGAGCACAGAAGGCCCGGACAAAATATTGCTTAATGATGAAAACCAACATCTGCAGTGCCAGTTTATCCCCAGATTTGCTGCCATGACCATAGCTGCAGGATGTGATAAGAGCTTTTTCTTCGTTCTTCCCAATTATGCGGAGGGACCTGTTCGATGGTGCACACTAAAGCCCGATATGACACCTTATCCCTCGTTTGCGGCGCTTTCTGCCGCAGCCAATATTATAGGCGTGTCGACCTATCTGGGCGCATATGATTCACATAATACTGCGGTTACATCTCAGGTCTTTTCTACACCCAGAGGTAACGTCCTGGTAGCATGGTCGGATAAGGAGACCGAGATTATCGTGCCGACCGATAGAGAAAAGCTGCGAGTGGCGGATATCTTCGGCAGCGAGAGTGATATAGCGGCTGCAAATGGATATGTGAGGCTGAAAGTCGGGCCGGATGCGGTGTATCTGTTGGATACCGGCAAGCCCATAGAAAAATGGCTTACCGGAAAGGTGAGGCCGGCCGGCAAACTGCCGAAACTCAATCCTTCCAGGGTTGTTTTGATGGGGCGCGCAAAGATACCTGTTTCAAAGGTGGAAAACGCTTACAAGATGTCTGATCGCAGCGCTTTTGAATATAATGTGGAAGCATACAACTTCGACCATAACAAAGGCGCTAAGGGCAGCGTGGAAGTCGTTGTCCCCGAAGGATGGTCTGTAGAGAACCCGAAGCGCGAGGTCTCGCTCGAACCGATGGGTCGGCAGGTGTTAACTTTCAAAATGCAGCCGAATCCCAAGGTGGGCGACAATCTTTACAAAGTAATTATACGAAGTGACTTTGGAAAAGAAAAGATAGCTCCATGTGTCGCCTTGTTCAACTATGATCTGCTTGCCCTCACTCCGGCGATCAGCAAACCAATGGACTGGACGAATGCAGAGCTGTGGAAGCCTGACGTATCAACTAACGGCACGCTTAAAATCACGAACCTGGAGCCTGGAACGATCAAAATCGACACCAAGTTCTCCGGTGAAGGAGACTATTGGGCATATCCGGTGCTGGAATTCGACAAACCGATGGATATGTCCGCATACGACGGCATAGTATTCGATCTCAATGTTCCTATAGAGAGTTACGCTTCGAAAATACGAATTATGCTAAAGGAAACCGACGGCGGGTATTACGCAGGAACGATTATTCCGCTTGATCACGGTAAAAGTAAAAACCTGTTCAGATTCGTGGATCTGGAGCATTATTATTACTGGGGTCCTGACCCCGATCAGAAGTTCGACCCGAGTTCGATCTCTAAAGTCGTGCTGGGCGCGGATGTAGGTCGGGATTACTTTGAGTTCGAGTGTTCCAACTTCGAGCTGGTGAAGTTCGATAAGCCTTAATGAATATCGGGTAGGGATCGCTGATCCCTACCCTCTACCTCCTAAGAAATGCCTTCGCACAAAGCCTCGCCCCATTGCCCGCTCCAGCTCCTGATATGCCGCAAACACAAAAAGTATCACGGCCAGCCATATCTGAACGGCCCAAAACCGCGGCCAATAAAGCTCCACTGCCATATGCCTGATCGCTGAATCGACACTCCCATACCTGGAAATAAACCTGATAAGGTGTTCGGCAAATCTGATCATCACCGTGAAGACAAAGTAGGTCGATCCCCGAAGGATTGTCCCATATATAAGCGGCCTGCCGTTGAATTTGTTCATCACGGGCATATGGTTTGCAACCAATACAGCCTTACCGACAATTATCGCCAATATACTCGCGCCTATATAGGAAAAAATGCGCAGTCCGTAGCTTTCGGTGGTGAGCATGTCGGTCAGGACAATAAGGTTAAACGCTATGAGAAAGAATGCAACAGCGGGTGTTATATTGACAATTTCGTCCTTTAGCCATTGAAAGACCTTTCGCAATACTCTCACCTCTATGCGAGAGATACCCGGTGGTGGAGAGAATTATAGATAGCTGGTAACTTCCTGAAGGCTTGTTACTCTTGGGCCTGTCCATTCTTCCAGACCGCTGAGACCAACTAAGTTTCCGGAATGGCGGATCAGCAAGGTGCTCATTCCCACTTCTGAAGCGCCGGATAGAAGCTTGACGCTATCATCTATATACAGGCATTTATCCTGAGGTACATTCAGCCTCTTGCAAGCCATGAGGTATATTCGAGGATCGGGTTTGAGTATGCCCTCTTTACAGGAGAAGACCGCGACATCTGCAAGTGGTGCAAACTGAGAGTGGTTCCAAAGGTCAGG
>DJHI01000086.1:0-2263 GCA_002431715.1 Armatimonadetes bacterium UBA5829 | reverse complement strand
GAGCCTCTGCGCCGCAGTTTGTAATCATACCGATCTTGATATCCATGTCCTTGATCTGCTGCAGTAAATCGAGCGCACCGGGATAGGGATTTTCATAGCCCTGACGGTGGAAATCAGTCCACAGTTTGACTGCTTGATCGAGTTGTGAGATCTGTGGATTTATTCCCAATTCATTGGAAGTCTCTTGGGCCTGTTCATATATCGACCCTCGTATGCCGCACATTGCTTCAGGGACTTTCTGATTGAGCGCCCGAGCGAAATCTTCATCAGGCGCTCCTAATAGAGAGGCCATCTCAGAGAGCATTGATCTAAATCCGGGTTTGCTCCAGGGGATAAGCGTGCCGTGGAGGTCGAAGATGATGGCGTTATATTTCAATATGACCTATTCCTTTTTATTATGATGAACTGTCCTGACGCCGGGTTATGTAGAGAGTAACTGCCATTACGCATATCGCGGCAAGCATGCCCCCTACTGCCAAGATAATCACTAGAGTGGCCGAATGCACTAGGAATGCAGCACCCACTGCGGCTCCCATGAAGCTGGTAGCTAACCCTTTGATACGCCGACGCATAACGCTACCCCGGCTTTGGGCGTGTGCTGCTTCATCGGGCTTTACCGACAAGACATCGCGTGCGGCTTCCTGGTTGCCATTTAGGAAACAGCTTAATGCATATCGGGTGGTTCGACATACCTGGTCCTGCAATTGTGCAGAATCGATACCGGGTCTGACCTTACGTATGATGTCTAGGTCTCGATCGTTTATCATCGCGACACAAGTGCCGTCCGAGGCAATCACTACTTCAGAGCAAGCTCCAAAAATCGGCTTTGTCAATGTGGAATCGCCCAGGGCGGCGAGTACGAGTATGATCGAATCTCCGCGGAATCTGTAATCTCGTACAATACCCATCTCGCCAATGAATCCGGCAAATGCCGACATCTCGGTTCTGGTTAGTCTATGATTCAATTGGCTAGTGTCATCAGTTAAATCTGTAAAACCATATATAGCTCCATAGTAAAACGGATTATAACTCCATTGTTGGGGTGTCTTTGCTGTTGTGATATAGAACACAATGCTCACAAGCAATATGCATACGCCGAATAGCCGAGGAGACACTCCAAAGAAACCCATCGCGCAAATCGTAGCGAACATGATAGTGATTACCAGCACATTTCCAATAACTGCCGGACTTCGGTTTACTCGCAACGGTTTTAGCGCCCGCCATAGCATATAGGCGTATAAAATGCTGATGACCTGTATCAGCATTTTTGGCGTAAAGTGCCGCATCAGCCCCATCACAACAAATGATGCGAACATGATTGCCACGGCTTTCATATAGTCCCGCCTGATAAGAGCCTTGCGAGGTTGATTTTCGGGCGTATCTTTGATGTTGGCTTCGTCCAGCCTGGAATATAAGGTAAAAAGTCCCAATATAAACAGTGACTGTGCTGCTGATATCCACATTATGAAGGAGAGCGAGGCAAACAGCTTGCCTAAAGCAATACCAAGCACACCGCCACTGCCGATTACGCCTTTCGGCGAGAGTGGAAGCAGAACGAGCACTGAGCGTGTGAAGTTTTTACTAGGCTGCAGATCACAGAGTGCCTCTTCGANNAAGGGCAAGCCTGGCTCGGTGGAGTCTGGTGCGCAATGCCTGCTCGGTTATACCGAGCGCAGAGGCTGTCTCTGCAATGCTTTTGCCTTCGATGTAGAAGAGAGTGAGCGCCTCACGATGTGTTTCGGTAAGCTCAGCAAATGACTGCCAAAGATGCTCATGTGGCGACTCATGCTCGACGAATTCTCTCGGCTCCGCGGCTTCAAGAGAAGCCCATCTTTGCTTGAATGCATTTTCGCGTTTGGCTTTGCGGATCAGAGAGGTGCTGACATTACGCGCTATTCTGGCAAGCCAGCCTTGAAATTTTTCGGGCCTTCGGAGTGTGCCAAGATAGGTGTAGGCTTTGATAAATGTTTCCTGCGCTGCATCCTCTGAAAGGTCGACATCACCCAAATGGCTCCAGGCGATGCCATAGACCATTTTCTTATATTTCTCGATCAGAGACTCATAGCCGGTCTTATCGCCTCGTATGATGTTGCTGATAAGTTGTGAATCACTAATCTGCATTTTCTTACCTCCGGTGTCTTCGTACTTAATGACACCGGACACTGGAATATGTTACAAAGTATTTTGGGCGGATCTAAACGTAGATGCTATTTTGGAGAGCAATTACAATGCTGCGGGAACGCTGGAGCCGCTAACCTACCAA
>DJHI01000300.1:9311-11143 GCA_002431715.1 Armatimonadetes bacterium UBA5829 | reverse complement strand
GTTACATTTTCCAGCACGATCATAGTTATCAAGCTACTTTCGGATAAGCGCGAGACCGATTCGCTCTACGGAAGATTGTCGATTGGGGTTCTAATCGTTCAGGACCTTGTTGTCGTTCTGGCAATGATCGCGCTTTCAGGTTTGAACACAAAAACAGACATCGGCCCGCAGCTTCTGAAGATACTGATCAAAGGCGGTTCGCTGCTGATCGGACTTGCGCTATTTACGGTTTTCTTCTTGCCGAGAATTCTGGGAGTAATATCACGATCAAGAGAACTGCTGGTTCTATTCTCCATCGCCATGGCAGTCGGTATGGCCGACCTGACCAAGTATCTTGGGTTCAGCCTTGAAGTGGGGGCCTTTCTGGCAGGTGTGGCTCTGGCATCAACAGGTTACCGGGAATCGATTGCATCGAGGCTCGTGAGCCTGCGGGATTTTCTGCTGGTCTTTTTCTTCATCGAGCTTGGCGCACGTTTTAATGTCAGAACATTGGGCAGTGCGGTATGGATGGCTCTGCCTATATCGGCTTTTGTGCTGATTGTAAAACCGGTATTGGTGATGTCGATTTTGGGTCTGATGGGGTATCGCAAGAGGGTAAGCTTCCTTACCGGACTTTCGCTCGGTCAGATCAGCGAGTTCTCTCTTATTCTTGCTGCGCTCGGTGTTACACTAGGCCATATTGACGCGGCAACCAGCGGCGTGATTACGCTGGTAGGCTTAATAACCATTGCCGTCTCAAGTTACCTGATATCTTACTCGAACTTGATATATGACCGGCTCTCACATCACCTGAGAATATTCGAAAGAAAGCTGCCGTATCGGGCGGAAATACTGGCATCGGAGTCCGCGCCTGCCGCGCTGCCGGATATCATATTATACGGACTCGGCCGTTTTGGAACCAACATCGCAAGCAACCTAAAAGAACAGGGGCGAAAGGTCCTGGGAATTGATTTTGATCCCCAGGCTGTCAGAAATTGGAATAAGCGAAACTGGAATGCTATGTTCGGAGACGCTGAAGACCCTGAATTTCCCGCCATGATTCCTCTGAGTCAAGCGAGATGGGTTATCAGCTCGATTCGTGAAGTGCCGACCAACTTAACACTGATCGATTCGCTTAAACACTATGGGTATGAAGGCGGGATAGCGGTGACCGCTCATGATCCAGGCGACGCCGACAGGGTGAAACGAGCCGGAGCAGTGGAAGTATTCGTGCCGTTTCTCGATTCGGCATCGCAAGCGGTGGACATATTAGATGCAGCCGATCTTAAGGAGGCCAGAAGAAAGATGGATAATTATATCGCCGGTCTGCACGACCATTATATCGTCTGCGGGTATGGAAGAATGGGCCGGCAGATAGTGAAAGACTTCAAGCGAAGCGCGGTTCCATTTGTTGTAGTGGAATATAACCCTGAACAGCTTCCAAAGCTTATGGAGGCCAATATTCCTTTTGTCGAAGGCAAAGCGACAGAAGACGAGACACTTACAAAGGCGGGAATCGAACGCGCAAAGGGATTGGTGGCGGTTACGGCAACGGATGAAGAGAATGTCTTTATCGTTCTCTCAGCAAGGTCTCTAAATCCGAAGCTGCATATCGTGGCAAGATCGACTAAATCCGAGAATGAGAGTAAATTGCGAAAGGCGGGGGCAGATAAGGTTATGTCGCCCTATGTCCTTGGAGGCAGGCAGATGGCCTCGGCTGTCCTAAAGCCGCAGGTTATGGATTTTCTTGAAATGGTTCTGCACAGCGATGAGCTTGACCTGGAACTCGGAGAGGTTTACATATCAAAGTCCTCAGCGCTCGCGAGTAAGTCGATAAGAGAGTCGGGAATAGC
>DJHI01000300.1:7922-9290 GCA_002431715.1 Armatimonadetes bacterium UBA5829 | reverse complement strand
AATCGTGATTTTGTCGGTTCGAAAATCAACCGGAGATATGCAAACCACTCCGTCACCTGATTTTGAGATTGAAGCCGGAGATCATTTGATTGTAATCGGTTCGTCAGCTCAGATAGCGTCTGCACAGAAATTGGCAAGGGAATAAACACAGGGCGCAAACCTGAATCTGCGCCCTATCGGTTTCATAGAGTCGTAACGCCCCTGCGTCCGGTAAAGAGGGATATTATAAACAGGATCACAAACGCCACAAATATCCATTTGAAAAATGTAGCGGCAATACCTGCAAGTGTTCCAAATCCCAAAATCGCCGCAACGAGCGCTATTAACGCAAAGATTATAGCCCATGACAGCATGGCAGTTCCCTCCTTGCTAACAGCTTGCAATACCACTAATAATTTACCCACACGTATGGTCGACTAATGTTATTGTCAAGCCTATTGCGTGTTCAGCTTTACCTGTGGTATATTGCTGCCAAACAAACNNAAACGAAATCGGGGGCAGTAAGTGAAGATATATATTCTTACTGATATAGAGGGAGTGTCGGGAGTCATCAACGGCAGCCAGACAACACCGGATGGCCGCGGCTATGAAAAGGCTTGTGATTGGCTGACGATGGATGTTAACGCAGCGGTCCAGGGCGCAATCGATGGTGGAGCTACGGAGGTAGTGGTTCTGGATGGTCATGGAGCCAACGACGCCCGCAATATGCACTATGAAAAGCTTCATGACGGTGCGCAGTATATCCAGGGAGTTCCGTGGACGCGATACATGCCGGAACTGGACTCATCGTTTGATGGATTCTTTTTTGTCGGAGCGCACGGAATGGCCGGAACATCCGGTGCGATCAGGGAGCATAGTTTTTCATCCCAATCATGGATGGAGATGCGCGTAAATGGCGAACCGATGGGTGAGATCGGTCTTTGTGCCGCCGCTGCAGGGGATTTCGATGTTCCATTTGTAATGGTTTCAGGTGACGATAAGGCCTGTGCGGAGTCGGCGCAATATGTGCCGGACGTCGAGTGTGCGGTTGTGAAATACGGACTTACAAGACACTGCGCAAAACTGCTTCCGTTGGGCGTCACGGCCAGGATAATTCGAGAAAAGGCTTTACTGGCGATGAAGAAAATCAAGAAAGTTGCTCCGTATAAAATCTCATCGCCGGTGGATATTGAAGTCGACTATTGCAGAAATGAGTATGTGGATTCCATCAGGGAGCGCAATGGAGTGGTTAAGATCGGGCCAAGGACTGTTAGATTCAGCGGTAATTCCGTATTAGATGCTTTCTTCAAAATCCAGGGAGGGTAATACCTCACACGCTTAAAAAATCAGCCGCCGGATATCCTCCGGCGGCTGATTTAGCTACATCCA
>DJHI01000300.1:0-7916 GCA_002431715.1 Armatimonadetes bacterium UBA5829 | reverse complement strand
CCTGACAAGCCGGGTGGGATAGGGATGCTTGGTCCTCAGATAGCCCACTAAAGTGAGCCAGCCCCCGATGCTGCTCTCTGACGCCGGGATGCCGGGCCAATGCATTTACCGGCGTCTCCTGCAACAACCTACCGTGTTATTCCCTCACGTCAATCAAATGACGCCTCAAGAGTGAAAAGTATTTGCTCGAAAGCCATCTTCTCTGAGATAGTTTGCCAATGCCAATCCGGGGTAAATTAGGTTATAGGTTATAGGGTACAGGTAAGAGACTATACTCGGTAAAAGTCCTGCACCCACTATAACCTGTAACCTAAAAAGGGTGAGGCATATGAACGCAAAAATTCAGCAGTCACTTAATAATAGAACAAGTTCAACGCTAGATTCGGCCGTTGACAAAGCAATTGAATATATGCTGCATGTCCAGCATACTGATGGATACTGGATCGGTGAACTCGAAGGCGACACGATTCTCGAATCTGAATATATCATCCTCATGCGGTTTCTTGAAAGAGGAGACGAAAATAAGCTGAAAAAAGCTGCCGCTTACATAAGGTCGAAGCAGATGGAGTGCGGAGGATGGTCGCTCTTTCCCGGCGGGCCGATGGATGTATCGTCATCGGTAAAAGCCTATTTTGCGCTTAAGCTGACAGGTGCGGACGGCAGCGAGCCCTATATGGTAAAAGCACGAGAAGCTATTTCAAACGCCGGAGGAGTCTCTGCTGCAAACAGTTATACAAAGTTTTATCTGGCAATGCTCGGACAGATCCCCTGGAATGATGCTCCTGCCGTACCGGCTGAACTCATGCTCCTGCCGAACTGGTTCTACTTCAACATTTATGAGATATCGTCTTGGTCGAGGACGTTCGTTGTACCCTTGACTATCATTTGGGCACGTAAGCTCACTACCCACATAGATCATAGACGCGGAATACACGAGCTTATCAGAAAGCAGGGCATGGACAGGCAAAAAAAAGGGCTGCTCACATGGAAGCGCTTTTTCTACACGGTTGACAGTATCATCAAGTCTATTGAGAAAATCGATTATCTGCCTTGGCGTGAGAAGGGCGTAAAACGTGCCGAGGAATGGATGCTCGAACATATGGATCTAAGTGATGGGCTGGGAGCGATTTACCCGCCTGTCGTCTATTCGCTTATCGCTTTACGGGCGCTGGGATACGAAGATTCGCATTATCAGGTGCAGCGGGCGATGCATGAGTTGGAAAGGCTCCAAATCGAGGAAGAGGATACGCTCAGGCTTCAGCCCTGCACATCACCCGTCTGGGACACTGCAATTGCGCTTAACGCCCTTGCTGAGGCGGGACTTGATACGGATCATTATAAAATGAAGCAGGCAGCGGAATGGCTCATCAGCAAGGAAGTAAAAATCAGGGGAGATTGGCGAATCAAACGACCGCACTTGCATCCGGGCGGATGGTACTTTGAGTTTGCAAATGACTTCTTTCCCGACATTGACGACACCGCCATGGTGATAATGGCGTTAAGCAAAATGGGTGATATTGCAGGCAAAGAAGATGCGATAAGGCGCGCTATGGACTGGCTCTTGGGTATGCAGGGGTCGGACGGTGGATGGGCATCGTTTGATACCGACAACAATAAAAAAATCTTCAACAGCATTCCATTCGCCGATCACAATGCCATGCTCGACCCTAGCACAAGCGACATTACGGCTCGGATAATAGAGATGCTCTCGTTCTTCGACTTCGATAAAAACAGCGCTGAAGCCGTTAAGGCGATTGAATTTCTACGCAGCGAACAGGAAGAAGACGGCTCCTGGTACGGCCGCTGGGGAGTGAACTACATATACGGCACCTGGCAGGCAATTCGCGGACTCACCCGAATCGGCATTGCCCATGACGATCCAATGATAGTTCGTGCCGCTGACTGGCTTACAAGTGTCCAGAATGAAGACGGCGGATGGGGCGAGACCTGCTATTCATATTACGATCCCGCAAGCAAATCCGTGGGAGAGAGCACTGCTTCCCAGACGGCATGGGCGCTTATGGGGCTTATTTGTGCCGGGAAGGCCGCCGAAGAATGCGTTAAGAATGGTATAGACTATCTCGTTCGAACGCAAAATGACCATGGAACATGGGATGACAAGTTTTATACCGGAGCCGGGTTCCCGAGGGTGTTTTATCTCAGATACTTCCTCTATCAGCATAGTTTCCCACTGATGGCTCTTGGAATGTACAAACGCACAATCAATGCCGGAGGTTAGTAACTCGCTCATGAGATTTCCTATAGGGCTGTCGACGTCACTTGCAGCATACATCATAAAAAGTCGGATCGCGCACGAGCGTTATGTTCCCCTGGTGCTCATGCTCGAGCCGCTCTTCGCCTGCAATTTGACCTGCTCCACCTGCGGGCGAATTCGCGAGTATAAAGACCATGTATCCGAAATGATGAGCCTAGAGGAATGCCTTCATGCCGCTGATGAGTGTCCCGCGCCGATAGTCTCCATATGCGGAGGCGAGCCGCTGATTTATCCTGATATCCCGGAACTGGTCGAGTCATTGATCGCTATGCATAAATTTGTCTATCTTTGTACGAACGGCATACGCCTTGCCGGCACGATCGATAAACTGCGTCCGTCACGACGGCTGCAGATAAATGTCCATATAGACGGGCCTCCAGAAGTTCACGATATAGTCGTTGAGAAAAACGGCGCATATGAAGAAGCGTTCAAAGGGATAATAACGGCTAAAAGAAGAGGCTTTATGGTCACGGTGAATACCACCGTTTGTAAGCAGACAAATATGAACCAGATAGATGTGCTTATGGGAATTCTCGCACAGGCCGGCGTGAGCAACTTTATGCTCTCACCGGCATATTCCTATGAGACCATCGAATCCAAAGATTGCTTTATGGACCGTGAAGGTGTGCATGACAAGTTCAAGGATATCGACAGCATAGCTTCCCGACATCGTCTGGCGGATACACCCATATATCTGGAATATCTTAAGGGCCAGCGCGAGCTTCAGTGCACCGCATGGGGTAACCCGACCCGCAATGTGGTAGGCTGGCGGAGTCCATGCTATCTCATCGCGGACAGGCATTTTTCGACCTATAAAGACCTTATTGAAGAAACGGACTGGAGCTCTTATGGAGTCGGCCGAGACCCGCGCTGCAAGGACTGCATGGTCCACTGCGGCTTCGAGCCGACTGCAGCGCTGATGACAAACAAGCAGCCCGGCGACCTTTGGAAGATGATCAGGTGGCAGCTTTCAATTTAGTATTTGAGATTGATTATTTATATCGGGTATTCTTTATGAGCAGAGTTTTTGTGACAGGTGGAACAGGATTTGTCGGATCGCATGTGATCAAAAGACTGATTGCGCGCGGTGACCATGTTGTCGCCCTTGTCAGGCCGTTCGGCAATCCGGCGCTTCTTAAAGGACTAAATGTTGAGACGGTAACGGGTGACATTACGGACTTCGATTCCATCTATTCGGCTCTGGCTGGTATCGATGAAGTCTATCATGTGGCGGCGGATTATCGACTTTGGGCACCCGACCCCAGGGAAATCTATTACAACAACCTCGGAGGCACACTTAACGTTCTGGAGGCCTCTCTGCGCCGCGGTGTGCGCAGGGTGGTTTATACAAGCACGGTCGGGTGCCTCGGAATACCGAAGGATGGCTCATTAGGGGACGAGGAGACACCCGTCACCCGGGATCAGTTGGTCGGCCACTATAAAAAATCAAAATTCGACGCTCAAGCAGTGGCGCTTGAATATGTAAGCAAGGGGCTGGATGTCGTGATAGTCAACCCCAGCACCCCTATTGGGCCGGGTGATGTCAAACCGACACCGACAGGCAAGATCATCCTGGATTTTCTTAGAGGCAAGATGCGGGCATATGTAGATACGGGATTGAATTTCATATCAGTAGAAGATGTAGCGGAAGGCCACATTCTTGCAGCGGAAAAGGGACTTGCCGGTCGCAAGTACATACTTGGAAACCGCAACCTCTCGCTCAAGGCATTCTTCGATATTCTCTCTCAAATCACCGGTCGACCCTCGCCTTCTATAAAAATCCCTCACTGGGTGGCTTTTTTGGCTGCAGTAGGTGACAGCGCATACAATGGAATGTTAGGCAAGGCTCCAAATATCCCTATCGAAGGTGTGTTGATGGCTCGCAAGAAAATGTTCTTTTCTTCTGATAGAGCCATCGAAGAGCTTGGGCTAAAAAGCTCTCCTATAGAAGACGCTGTAGCACAGTCCGTAAACTGGTTCACAAGCAACGGTTACGCACCTACGTTGATTGTTAAAAACAAAATGGCATAGGTAACCACATATGCCGCTATCGTTGCACGCATCATAAATCTCACAAAATCAGGCTTATACTGCCTCGACCATTCAAATACCCAAACCGGAAGAAATATCAACGCCAGTTTGACCGCTATAAACGTCCCTATTCCGTAATTCAAATAAAATGCCATTATGGGATTGCTCTCCATGGCATCTTTTGTGTTCATAAATAAAAGTGTTGCCGCCAAATCCAAGGTGCAGATGACGATCAACACGATGCTCTCTTTTGTAATCATCGTTCGCCTATCCATCCCCTTATTACTATTCCCGCGGCCAAATGCAATCTTTCCAAGGGTGCACGAAAGATGTTTAGAGCAACCGAAAAAAAGCAATAAATGACTGGTGTGCGTGCAGGGATTTTAACGGAAATAAAGGGGTTGAGATGTCTAAACTGGATAGGCGAGTCTTTGTTATAATCGGTCTTCTTGCATTATGCGTTGTGCTGCTGGCGGCGGTTCAGGTCCATTTGGGACCAGGGAAAAGCGATGCAAATACGATAATAAGCCCTTGGAATCGCNNGCGCAGGCGCCGCCGCAAAGCCTCTCGAAGAACAGCATAAGATTGAACGTGTCGCAGCCTCAAAGCGTTGGAATCAAGAGTGACTACCGTACCGCAAGTACGGCGGGTATAAGGTGATAAAGAGCGGATTATGAGCCGTACTTAATTTTTGACATAGTATGGGTTGTCGTATTTTACGGTGTAGTTTCTGTATTCTTCGCGCTTTACATAAGTGCAAGCTTTTACGTGAAGATCCAGGAAGAGAATATTGATGCTCTTCGTATTACGCACATTCACCCAACTTGCCGGAGTTACGCTTGTACCTTCGTGAGGCACTCTGTTTCCGCTGTGGAAATCGAACCAAAAGTCAGCAAGTAAAATGTCACGTCTGTGATTTCGCCAGCCATACGGCTTATAAGGACGAGGTGCTGGAGTTGATCTGACATCCTGACCGTCACCCGGCAGATAAGCGGTCGGCCCCGGATACATATAGCTTGACCCATAGTTCCACCAGTAGGGCTTATCGTTATCTGAAGTTACACTTGCGGGAGCAACATCGCCTGCACATATCCACAAGCGCTTAGGCTGTCGACTATGTGGTATACGTGTTCCAGCACGTGGAAATTCGCCCGGCTCAGGTTTACCTACAGGAAGATAATTCGGGATGAGAGGAATCACACATAATGCCCAACCATTTTTGAACTCGACTGGTCTCTGGGGCAATCCAAAACCGCTGTTATCATCCATATAGCGGTCAATAGCTATTCCAAGCTGCTTGAGGTTTGATGCACATACGCGCATTTTAGAGGCTTCTTTAGCCTGTTGGAGTACAGGGGCTATCATGGCAGCTAAAATAGCTATTATAGCTATCACCACCAATAACTCAACCAGAGTAAACCCACGTGTCTTCATCTTTGATGACAACTCCCAATTCACAGGCAAACAATTCCCCTATGAGGACTCGACAAGACGCACTCCCCCATACATCGATATTTTACTGCATAGTTGTCAACAATGCAATTGGACAAACGGTCTACTAATAGTTAATGCCGGTGTATTACTCGTTTGTAGTGCTTAAGTATTACTATAAGATTACGAAAGAGATTTTTTTCTTGACTAAATGCTCAAGCAGGTATATGATTCCTGCATACCTAAGTAGTACTTAAGGTGCATTCTAAACAACTTATGTTAAGTAAACTTTAAACCTTGTCTTGACAATCAGTATATTCGATAGCGTATTCTTATACAAACTCAATATTATATAATAATTTAGCACAGCTTTTTTAAAAGTCAAGTAGTAACGGAGGAGCGTCGTGGTGCAGCAAGCGCAAGACAACATCACAGTCCTTATC
This sequence comes from Armatimonadetes bacterium UBA5829, assembly GCA_002431715.1. GTDB lineage: Bacteria > Armatimonadota > UBA5829 > UBA5829 > UBA5829 > UBA5829. Next base: position 1,736 of record DJHI01000300.1, on the reverse strand, counting down.
TCAGATGACCATGGTATTTTAAGGGAAGGATTACGCGGCCTGCTGGAGGAATACGATGACTTGGTTATTGTTGACGAAGCCACCAATGGAGCCGAAGCAGTCGCCAAGGCCAAAGAACTACGGCCCAATATTTTGCTCCTTGACCTTATTATGCCCGAGATGGGTGGAGTTGAAGTTTTGGAAGCCCTTGCGGCGGAAAACCTGCCGACCAAGGTTATAGTGCTCACAGGTGCTGATGACGACGAGCTTCTTACCAGGTGCATAAAAAGCGGCGCGCAAGGTTATTTGCTGAAAGACGCAGCATCGAACCAGTTGGTGGATGCAATTCACACCGTGGCTCAAGGTGGATGTTGGCTGCCGGCAGACCTAACCGAGAAGCTGTTCAGGGGAATGTCGAAACCCACCGGCGGCGATTCGGCAAAACTCTCCCTGCTTACGGCGCGCGAGGTTGAAGTTCTGAAACTGCTTGGAGAAGCAAAAACCAACTCGGAAATTGCAGACCAGTTATTTATAAGTGAACATACGGCTAAGGTGCATGTCAGCCGAATATTGGAGAAGCTGGGTTTGTCCACTCGCTCTGAAGCAGTAAGGTTTGCCATCAGGAGCGGAGTAGTTCAGGCGTAAAATTTATGAGAACCGGAGGTGTATACAGTCTAAAACTGGAAAGACTATCCGTGGAGCGGCAGCAGTCTATAATCAGGATTTTGCTTGCCGTCACCACCTCGCTTCTACTGCTTAAGTCCTACTTCGACGCCAGAGACCAGGGAACGTATATGATCGTTCCTTTAAGCTGGGTTGTTCTCCTCATCTCGATTTTCCTGAGTTACAGCATAGCCGTATGGGCGATCTTGAAATGGCGTCCCGGATTACTTAAAGAAGTAATGCTGGTGTGCAGCATATTTGAAGTCATTCTTATTGCATTTCTTATTCGCCAGACTTCGGGAATCGACATCCCGTTCTATCTTTGGTACCTTTTTTATATTGTAAGTGTTTCCACTCGCTATGGCAGAGAACATGCCATTCTTGCTCTTGCTGCTTGTGTTGTGACATTTGTGGGAGTCGTTACATTCATGGCGCCGCAGTCCTACGCCGTGAACGTCCCGGCAATCTTAGGCTTCACATGTTTTCTGATGGTGCTCGGCTTTATGTTCGGGCAAATATCCGAAAGGCAGATCAATTATCAGGCGAGTCTATCGGTTGTCAACGAATTCAGAGCCGAGCTGGCGGGAATGGCGACATCCGCTGAAATCATCGGCTATCTTCTCTCGCAGGCAAAAAAACTTCTGAATGTCGAGCAGGCATGGTTTTTGCCCGCTCAAAGAGGCTCCGACGGCTCCGAGGCGGTCGGACTGCGTTCACTCGGCGCTGATCCGGTGCTGCTCTCCACATTCCGAGAAGGCGGTGGTGAATGGAATGTTGAAGAGATTTTACGAGAACAGCGGCCCGTATTATCCAAAAATATAGCCAAAGACTCTTCTCTTCCGGCCGGAATTGCAGCAAAGCTCAATCTCAGGCATCTGGCGGCAGCGCCTATGATGGTCAGAAGCGTGCCGGTCGGCGTAGTCTACACGGCAAACCGGAAAGATAAACCACTTACAATATCCGATCTGCAGATACTGGAACTTATTGCCACTCAGGCTGCTCCAGTAGTCGAAAACGCTCTACTGTGGGAGCGGCTGCGCGAGGCCGCGGCTTCCGAAGAGAGACTGAGAATCGCTCGCGACTTGCACGATAAC
>DJHI01000295.1 GCA_002431715.1 Armatimonadetes bacterium UBA5829 | reverse complement strand
CCGAGATGGACGAACGCCTTTTTATCGCTGCTTTTCCCGAGCGTGAAGACCCGCGAGATGCACTCGTTTCCAAAGCCGGAGACTTTAATACATTGCCACAAGGTGCTAAGATAGGAACAGGCAGCGCTAGACGACGAGCGCAGATTTTGCATGCCCGTCCCGATCTCATAATAGTTGATTTGCGAGGTAATCTCGATACCCGCCTAAGAAAACTCTGCAGCTCAGATTATGACGCGATCATTCTTGCCTGCGCAGGACTTCGCCGCATGAACCTGGAATCCCGAATTACGCAGGCGCTGCCGCTTGAAATCTCTCTGCCGGCAGCAGGGCAGGGCGCGCTGGCCGTTCAATGCCGTAAGGACGATCAAGCAGTTATCGATATAGTCTCAGCTCTCGATCATATGACGACCCGCGGATGCGTATGCGCCGAGCGATCCTTGATATCCGCGCTTAACGCTGGATGCACGACACCTGTCGGAGCGAACGCCCGGGAAGAGGACGGTGTGTTGATACTAGATGCGATGGTTGCATCCGTAGACGGTTCAAAAATAATACGCCGCAGTCTGAGTGGTGATTCGGATTTATGGGAAGATATCGGAAAACGCCTGGCTGAGGAGTTGATTAATGCGGGCGCGAGTGACATACTTGAAGATGCAAGGCGCAACGCGCCTAAATATATGGGAGCAGCAGGATAATTGATAATTGATGTAGATGTATTGGTACTGGGCAGCGGAATTGCCGGTTTGAGCTTTGCTCTGCGAGCATCTGAGTTGGGTCGCGTTGCTTTGGTAACAAAAAAGAGCGACACTGAATCCAACACGAACTATGCTCAGGGCGGGATCGCTGCGGTAATGGACCCCAACGACACATTTAAGTCGCATATACGCGACACGCACGTTGCCGGAGCGTTTATCTGCCATAATGATGCAGTGGAGATTCTGGTCGAAGAGGGTCCAGACCGAGTCAGAGAGCTGATCGAGTTTGGCGCCCGATTCACGCGCAGTTCCTCTTCTCCCGAACCGTCACGACTCGATCTTGGCCGCGAGGGCGGTCACAGTGCACGGAGGATTGTCCATGCCGCCGACCTCACAGGTCGCGAGATCGAGCGCGCGCTGGTCTCTCAGGTCAAACGCAACCCAGATATTAGGGTTTTTGAGCACGACCATGCAATCGACCTGATAACCGAGCAGGTTGGCGATACCACCATCTGCCACGGAGCACATGTTCTCGACTCTGAGACAGGCGACGTAATGAGCTTTCGGGCAAAGGTCACCATGCTCGCCACCGGAGGCTTGAGCAGGGTCTACCTTCATACCACCAATCCTGAAATCGCGACCGGTGACGGAGTCGCCATGGCTTACCGCGCGGGTGCGGTTATAGCTAATATGGAGTTCATCCAATTCCATCCAACCACTCTTTATGTCAAGAATCCCGAGCCGGGCGCTCGTCAGTTCCTGATATCCGAGGCTGTCAGAGGAGAGGGTGGAATTTTACGCCTAAAGAGTGGTGAGACATTCATGGAAAAGTATCACCAGATGGCCTGCCTTGCCCCTCGTGATGTCGTTGCCCGCGCAATCGACTCCGAACTAAAAAAGAGCGGCGATGAATGCGTGTATCTCGACGTTACCCATCTCGACCCCGAGATGATCAAGGGCCACTTCCCGCACATCTACGAAAACTGCCTTGCAGCAGGAATCGACATAACAAAAGAATGGATTCCTATCGTTCCCGCGGCCCATTATGCGTGTGGCGGCGTAGTTGTCGATACTAATGGCTGCACATCGATTAAGAACCTTTATGCCTGTGGAGAGGTTTCCTGCACGGGTGTCCATGGCGCAAACCGACTTGCAAGCAACTCGCTGCTGGAAGCGATAGTCTTTGCCAGAAGAGCATTCAAAGATGCTGCGAATCGGTTTAAATCCATCCCTGAAACGGATATAGATGAGTATCCTTCCGGTCGGCATGTAAAGGACGTAGACCTGGTGCGTATTGAGGAGTTAATATTCAGGCTGCAAAACGTTATGTGGAAGTATGTCGGCATAGTTAGGACAAATGAGCGCCTCGCAAAGGCCCTTGCTGAAATCAAGGATATACGGCGCCAGGCTAAGGAGCTTTATGCCTCGGGCAAGCTGTCTGCGCGGCTTCTTGAGCTGAGAAACATGGCACTTGTTTCTGAATTGATCGTTCTGTCTGCTCAATGGCGAGAGGAGAGCCGTGGCCTGCATTACAATCTCGATTATCTGGAACTCGACGATGCCAACTTCAAGCGCGACACAATTCTCGTCAAAAACAGGCAAAACCTGCCTGAGATGACTCCCGACTATGTCTAGTAAGCCGCTAAAAAAAGGAAAAGTCTACCTGATCGGAGCAGGTCCGGGCGACCCGGGGCTTATAACGGTTCGCGGTCTGGAACTGCTCCGGCGGTGCGATGTAATCGTCACCGACAGGCTCGCCAATCCGCTCTTTCTCGAGCACCTTGGCTATGGTGCCGAGGTTATCTATGCCGGTAAAGCTTCTAATGATCACACCCTTACTCAAGAAGAGATAAATGCAGTCTTAATTAATCGTGCGAAACAAGGTCATAGGGTTGCCAGGTTAAAAGGCGGAGACCCGTTCGTGTTTGGTCGAGGCGGCGAGGAGGCTATTGCGCTTGCTGAGGCCGGTATAGAGTTCGAAGTCGTGCCGGGAGTAAGTTCATCGGTTGCAGCGGCTGCATATGCCGGAATTCCCGTTACTCATCGAAAAATCGCGTCCTCGTTTGCGGTCATTACGGGCCATGAAGCGCCCGATAAAGCCGATTCCGATATCAAATGGGACAAAATATCCACCGGAGCGGACACTTTAGTATTCCTGATGGGTATCGAAAGTCTGTCCAACATAGTAGAAAACCTTACAGCAAACGGCCGCAGCTCTCATACACCGGTTGCCGTAATAGAGTGGGGGACGCTGGCAAAGCAAAAGACTGTCGTCGGTAAGCTCGATGATATCCTCAAGAAGTGTAAAGAAGCGAATATCCAACCACCGGCGGTTGCGGTTGTCGGCGATGTCGTGAACCTGCGAGAGACGATCTCCTGGTTCGAAGAGAAGCCTCTATTCGGCAAACGCATACTGGTGACAAGGCCAAAGCATCAGGCTTGGGAATTGGCTGAAGCGCTCTCTGATTTAGGCGCTGATGTGGTTGAAATTCCTGTAATTGAGATAAAATGCCTACCTGATGGTTATGCTGCTATTGATTCGGTGTTAGACAACGCAGGAGACTATGACTGGATCATTTTCACCAGTGGAAACGGTGTAACTCATTTTCTCAGTCGAATTATCATGTTATCCAAAGACATCCGTATTTTAGGAAAAACGAAGCTTGCAGCCATAGGTTCAGAGACAGCTAGTTTCTTCCGAGCTTTCCATCTTGTGCCGGATTACGTCCCGTCTAAATACGTTGCCGAGGAATTCATTAACCAGTTTCCCGAGGATGTAAAAGGCAAATCCATTTTAATTCCAAGAGCATTGGAAGCGCGGGAGACTATCCCCGATGAACTTCGAGCCAGAGGAGCCGATGTAACTGTTATCCCCGTATACCAGACAAAAACCAACTATTCCCGCGCCGAGGATCTCAAAGCGCAACTATCCGCCGGAAACTTAGACATTATCACATTCACCAGTTCGTCTACTGTCAAAGCTTTTGTAGAGTTAGCTGGAAATCTTGAACTGCCTAAATATGTAAAAATTGCCTGTATCGGCCCCATCACAGCACAAACAGCACGCGAAAATGGCCTCGAACCCAGTATCATTGCTGATGAATATACAGCCGATGGGCTTGTGAAAGCCTTAATCACGGAGGCACGGAAATAGGGGAAACACAGAGATATTCTTTGTGTTTTTGCGATCAAGAGCCTAAGTCCAGCAGCCTTTCGGCATTCTTCCAGAGAATGAGCTCAAGCTCATCATCTGTCAGTCCCAGTTCAATCAGCCTCTTTATCTCTTCAGACGGCCGTGCGAGTGGGGCATCGGTTCCAAAAAGCACTTTTTCGACTCCATGTTTTCGGATCATTGAAAGCATCTGCTCTTCGCTTATTCCTCTGCCCATACAGGCGGATGTGTCGAAATAGAGGTCTTTTCCCATAAGAAGCTCTTGGGCGCTGTCCCACATTTTATATCCGCCCATATGTGCAGCGATCATCGTAAGCTTAGGGAAGTTCTGATAGACATGCAGCAGCATCTCAGGCGTGGCTCGCTGTATCTCGAAATGAGTGCTCTCGTCACCAGCGTGAAACATCACAATCAGCTTTCCCTGAGCAGCCTCATATATAGGAAACATCTCCGGGGCATCGACATACGTATCCTGCCAATTTGCGTGAATTTTGATTCCAAGCATACCGGATGAGATTATTTTCTCCATCTCTCCCAATATGTCCGGGTAGTCGGGATGAATACCTGCGAATGAGATGATTCGACTATGATTGTGGGATAGAGCCCAGGCATTTATGCTTTGAACCTGCGCGGCCTTGGTTGCAATCGGCTGAATAACCGCCAGTCTCACGCCGTCTTGTTCGATCATATTGAGCATACCTGCCATGGTTCCATTATAGACTGGAACGAGATTGTTGGCAGTATAGACGTTTGCAATTGCCCTCTCTGCAACCTGATCGGGATATACGTGGGCGTGAAAATCTATTGTCTTATTAAAAGTATCTATATGTGAGAATTCCATGCAATTATTGTATCATACTTAAGGAGGAGATTTCCTGCCCGGGNNCCGGCATATAACTCCTACTCGACAAGGAAGTAGTGTCGTTGCAGTGTTGCACAAAGTAAACCGCTGCAAATTTGATGCGGGAGGATGTTGTGATAGACATTTCCAATGTAGCAGCGCGGTTGGATGCCGATGAAAAACTTAAATTGACCTATAGATTTCCCGTTCGGTCGGAAGACGGGCAGGTCAATCATGAGGTAAGGGAAGGCCGGCTGTTGGACGTTGCAGAGGAAGCTAAGCTTCTATATGTTTCTCATAATGGTGAAGTAATTTGGGTTAAGGCCGAGGAGGTAATAGCTCTAGACTCCGATAATGGCTTGTAGTACGTTAGTTTACTCTGTTTTTTCCTCTTCTTTTTCGGTAGGCTCCTGACATATCTTTCGGTACTCGCACAAATACAGCTCGTCATATAATATCCCTGCTGTCACTCCTGCAGGTGTGGCCAAAAATATTCCCACCAGCCCGAATAGTGCACCCATAACAAGCACCCAGAATATTACAGTCACAGGATGCAGCCTCACCTGTCTGGACATAACCAGTGGTATAAGAACATGGTTTTCGAACTGCTGGATCAGCACAAAAGAGCCGATTACCCACAGCGCCAGAACAGGATTTTTTACCAGCGCAACAATCAACGGCGGTATGGCGCTCAAAATAGGCCCGATCACCGGCACAATTTCGAGAGTTCCCGCAATTACAGCAAATAAAAGCGCCTGTTTGAATCCTAATAGATAAAGTGCCGCCCAAGTCAAAACAAATATTGTCAGCATTGCATATATTGTCCCGCGAGCCCACGCTTTTATCTGAGACGAAAGTCTTTCACCTGCTGCCAAAGCTCTTGGCCTGCGTTTTGGGTCCAGCGCATTTACAAATCCGTCGATAAGCGGTTTCGGGTTAATCAGGGAGTAAATGGTCGTTACGAAGATCACAATTATCGAAGCGATTGCGTATATTCCGCTGCTCGTCACCTGGCCGATGCCGCCTACAAACTCTTTCAAGAATTGCTGAATCGAGCTCAGGTTAAGATGCTCTCCGAAGCTGCCGATAGCCGGATACCGCCTGGACATTTTAATGAACCAATCGCTGAGTCTGGAGATCAAATCAGGCAGCTCGCTCGCCAATTCAGACACTTGCCTTGCTGAAATCGGAGCAAAGAAATATATTAAAGCGGCTATAAGACTCACAAGGCTGATGACCACTATGGCCGTGCCGACCGCACGAGGGATACGGTGCTTTTCCAGCCAGGTTACAAACGGATTGAGCGATACGACCAGCAGAGCGGTAATACTGAAGATAAGGATCACATCCACTATATCGTTGATAAACACCACAACAAGGTAGATGAATGCCGCAAAGAGTATAGCATTGCGCAGGTCTTTGAACGTCAACCCTTGTGAACTCATAACCAGTTACCTTTTACGACCCATTGTGTCACAAATGATTCCCAAAAAGTGAACCTTGAGGCCTCATGAATCGTCTAATAAATGAAACAAGCTGAGGAGGTGTTGACCTATGAAACGCAACTGGTTACTCACTTTCCNNTTTTATTGTCGCGATTCCGTCTCCTCTGGCATCCGACCCCGAGAGTGTCAGCCTGCAAAAGCAGCGGGTTTGCGGTGCCGTAACCCATGTCATTACGGCAAACCTCAACGACCCTGACATCCAGGTCAAGATAGGCCTCCCTGCAAGAGGAATTCCCACAAGCGAGCAGTTTCTAAGCATGGTTAAGCGGCATGCGCCAATCGCGGCGGTAACAGGCACCTATTTCGACACTCGATCCTTGTATCCTGTCGGTTCCATTGTCATAGACGGCAAGCCCGCGCATGAAAGCGCTATCGGAACTGCGGTCTGCTTTATCAGGGATACCGGAATTGCATGCGAAACGGGTTTGAAGGTAACAGTCAATCGAACCGGCAAGGGCGAGAGGTTCAATTGGGCGGGTGTTTCAGTTGGCCTGCGAACCGGCCCACTTCTTTTATCCGATGGCCGATATGCTCTTAATCCTGCTCGTGAAGGTTTCAGAGACCCAGGTCTCTTCGGTTCTCGCACAAGAATGGCGATGGGTGTAACCGCTCAAAATAAGCTCCTGCTGGTTTCCGTCAGCACTCCGGTTACATTCGGCCGACTGGCGAGTTTAATGAAAGCTTTAGGCGCGGTAGATGCGGTATGTCTCGATGGTGGAACATCTTCCGCGATGTATTATAAGGGTCGAATAATCCGTTATCCAGGCAGGCGGCTCACGAACCTGATTGAAATCCACAACCAGCCGCGTCCTCTTATAGTGGAGACAATAGAGTGGAAACCGCTGGATCTGTATCGATCGCCAAAAGGCATGCAATACAATATGCAGCAGCCGTGGGTCATGGCTTTTGTAATATACGTCGATCCACTCTCCACGGCTGCTCCGTCCACTTTGCAAGCGAGCGATATTTATGAAGTTGCTCCGGCGCCAGAGCTAGGCTTTTCCAAGAGTCGGGGAACCCTCATTCCAGTCAACTGGACAAAGCTCGCCCGTCTGTAATGCCTTGATCACTCTCAGGACTTCATCCACATTCCGGCCAATGTTGAGGTCATGGACCACCTGGTAGCGCAGAGTCCCCTCCGGGTCGATAATAAAGAGCCCTCTCAAAGCGATGCCCTGTTCTTCAATCAGCACACCATATTCTCTGCTGACCTCCTTAGTGATATCAGAGAGCATCGGAAACCTGATCGTCCCAATCTGCTGGCTCCATGCAAGATGAGTGTACGAGCTGTCTATGCTTCCTCCCAGAACTACGGCATTCAGCTCTTTGAATTCATCGACACGCTTGCTGAATGCGGTAACCTCTGTCGGGCACACAAAAGTAAAGTCCAGCGGCCAGAAAAACAGCACCACCCATTTACCCTGATAAGTGCTGAGTTTAAATTTCTCGAATTTGCCTTCAAACAGTCCCTCGATCTCGAAATCAGGAGTCTGCTGCCCCACTTGAATCATAACGCTTTCCTCCGGTTAATACAGTTTTGTAAACCCTATTTACCCGGAAATAAGCTCAGCTAATCATATGGTCGGCACTTTTCAAGCCCAAAAAGGACTAAAAAGCGCACATCAATCAGCATAAGGCAGAAACTAAAAACTAAAAACTAATAACTAAAAACTATTCCTCAAATACCTCCGGCTGATGCCGCACGATCTCACCTTCCACCATATAGATCACATCCTCAGCGATATTGGTTGCCTGATCTGCAACGCGTTCCAGATGCCGCGAAGCTGAAAGAAGATGAAGCACTTCAGAGATACGTTGAGGATTTTCCTTTATGTAATCCTCCATAAGCGTATACATATAGCGATTTATCGCATCAACTTCATCGTCGGATGCTCGAACCTGCCTCGCAAGAGTCGTGTCCAGATTTACAAGTGCATCCAGACTCCTTTTGAGCATCAGTTGAGCCATTTCAGCCATGCCTCGAAAGTCCAGTGGGAGGTCTATTGGAGCATGGGAGGATAAATAAACCGCACGCTCCGCTATATTCACGCCAAGATCGCCTATCCGTTCGAGGTCATTGTTTATCTTGAGAATAGCAATTACGTATCTCAGATCTATTGCTACGGGCTGATGAAGCGCAAGTATTTTGAGGCATTCTTCCTCGATCTCAACTTCAAGCTGATCCATCTCCTCGTCGCTTTTAATCACTTCCTCGGCAAGTTTTGAGTTGCGAGTGATGAGGGCTTCAACAGCTTTTCCCAAAGCGCTCTCAACTTCAGCCCCCATAAAGAGTATTTCTTTCTTCAATCTATCTATCTCTCGCTGCAAGTGAGTTGTCATAGTCCGTCTCCGCGTGATTAACCGAATCTGCCGGTTATGTAATCCTCAGTCTGCTTCTTGCTGGGGCGGGTAAACATCTCCTGGGTCTGGCCAAACTCCACGATATAACCGTCAAAGAAGAACGCCGTATAGTCGGAAACTCTGGCTGCCTGCTGCATATTATGAGTGACGATAACTATCGTATATTGACGCTTTAGCTCTGCAATGAGTTCTTCGATTTTCGCCGTTCCAACAGGGTCGATAGCCGATGCAGGTTCGTCCATCAAAAGGACCTCCGGTTCGACCGCTATTGCCCTAGCGATACACAGCCGCTGCTGCTGACCTCCCGACAGGTGCGTACCCGGCTCATAAAGCTTGTCTTTCACTTCATCCCACAGTGCCGCCTTGCAAAGTGCCTGCTCCACGCGGTCGTCGAGTTCACTCTTGCTCATTTTGCTCTGCAGTCTGTGTCCATATGCAACATTATCGTATATCGACATTGGAAACGGACTCGGCCTCTGAAATATCATTCCAACCCGCATCCTAAGCTCTATCAGGTCCACATCAGGTCCCAGCAGGTTTTCATCATCCATGAGAATCTCACCAGTCGCCGATTGCCCTTTATACAGCTCGAAAATGCGATTGTAACACCTGATATGGGTTGATTTTCCGCATCCCGACGGCCCGATTATAGCAGTTACACTATTTTCAGCTATATCGAGGTTGTTGTCTTTCAGAGCATGATGAGCGCCGTAATAGAAGTTGAGATTGCGCACTGAGATTTTGGGCTTTATGTCATTCACCTCAGCGCNNAACCGTGCCGTAAGCGTCATAAGCAGCACACCCACCGTGATCAGTAATGACGCGCCCCATGCTTTCGCTTGCCAGTCCGCGTATGGCGACATCGCATAGTTGAAGATAGTGACAGTGAGGTTACCCATCGGCTTTGTCATCGACAGGTTCCAATACGGATTATTTAGCGCTGTAAAAAGAAGCGGAGCTGTCTCACCGCTGACCCTTGCGACAGCGAGCATAACGCCTGTAATCAAGCCGCTTTTTGCCGCTCTGAAGACAATATCGAAGACCATTTTATGCTCAGGCGCGCCTAGAGCGAGCGCCGATTCCCTGAGAGCATTCGGAACGAGTTTGAGCATATCCTCGGTAGTGCGAGTGACAATCGGCAGCATTATAATCGCCAGAGCCACACTTCCCGCAAAGCCTGAAAAACCTCCCATCGGAATAACAACAATCGTATAAACAAACACTCCAATAACGATCGAGGGCGCGCCTAAAAGAACGTTAGCCACAAACCTCACGGCATTAGCGAACCTGCTCTTCTGTCCGAATTCAGCAAGATAAATTCCAGCCAATAGTCCAATTGGAACACCTATTCCCGTTGCTGTAAGGGTTATCATAATCGTGCCGACAATCGCATTCGCCAGCCCTCCGCCTTCGGCTCCAGGTGGCGAAGGAAGATCGACAAAGAAAGACCAGTTTATAGCCGTAAATCCGCGGATCAAAATAGTGATTAATATCCAGGCCAGAAAAAAGAGCCCCAGTAATGCCGCGGAGCCGGCTGTTACTGTGACTGTAAAATTCGTCACCTTTCGGGTTACTATCGAGCGTGCTTTCATGCCGGGTTACCTCGCGCCGTATATCTGAGCCAAAGGTGTGCCATGATTTGAAACAGCGCCGTTATTACAAAGAGCACGAGGCCGAGTTCGATCAATGCACTCAGGTATAGCGGCTCCGACGCCTCTGTGAACTCATTAGCCAACGTGGACGCAATAGTGTTTCCACTTGCAAAGAGAGAGGCAGCAAGTTCATGGTTATTACCGATCACAAAAGTAACCGCCATCGTCTCGCCTATTGCGCGCCCGAGCCCGAGAAATACAGCTCCCACCATCCCGCGCATACCCGACGGAATAGAGACATCCTTAGTCACTTCCCATGTAGTCGCCCCAAGGCCATATGCCGATTCTTTTGTGACCGACGGAACCATAAGAAGCACGTCGCGCATAACGGACGATATAAAAGGCAATATCATCAGCGCAAGTATCATCCCGGCCGTGAGCATGCCGATTCCCATAGGCGGCCCTTGAAAGAGTGGACAGAAACCGAGGTATTTACCGAGCCAGGGTTGAATATAGTTCGCCATAAAGGGCGCGAATATAAAGAGTCCCCACATTCCATAGATGATGCTTGGAATTGCCGCCAATAGCTCGATAGCCGTTCCGAAAAAACCGGCCAGCTTTTTGGGGGCGAGTTCGACTAAAAATATTGCAACCACCAGGCTCATGGGTGCTGCGATAAGAAGCGCGATGATCGTGGAGACAATAGTTCCGTAGATGCTGCTTAATGCTCCAAAGTCGCTCTGAACAGGGTTCCAGTTTGCGGATGTCAAAAAGCCAAATCCGAACTTGCGAATCGAAAGCTGCGAGTTTCGCCAAAGCTCCAGTATTATCCCAATAGCAAGCAAGAGCAGTGTTCCAGCGCAGGCTGCTGCAATGCTCCTGAAAAGCCGGTTTCCGGCCTGCCTTCGAGGTGCAGGTTCAGCTAATGATTTTGTTGCATCTGTGTCAACTACCATCACTGAAATCACAACCAATCAAGTATGTTATTTCGAGCGATGCGAGATTTAACGTCAATGAAAAGCAAATTCAAGGTATTTTCATTTCTGCGGCGATTCAGAAACCCACCATAAAAGCCGGATTTAGTATATGTCAAGTGATTATTGTCTTCCGTGTTTCCCACTGTTCCGTATTTCCGTGATTAGGGCTTTCCCCGGTGTTTCGGGAGTTCAGTCCCGAAACAAGCAGTCTCACTCTTCCACTTAGCCTCAACCAGCCTAACCACACCATCAGGCATCGGAACATAATAAAGCTTTTTTGCCATATTTGCTCCATGCTCATAGCTCCACTTGAAAAAACCGAACATGGCATTTGAGGTCTTTTTGTCTTTCTGCTTCTTGTGAACGATGATATACGACGCTCCGGTAATGGGCCAACTGTCGACTCCGGGCTGATCTGTGAGAACAACATAAAAACCGGGAGCTTTAGCCCATTCTGCGTTAGCTGCCGCTGTCTGGAAAGAATCAATTGATGGGCTTACATACTTGCCTGCTTTATTTTTTAGCTTTACATATGACATCCTGCCCTGGATGGCGTATACATATTCCACATAACCTATGGAGCCTTCGAGCCGCTGCACGTAAGCCGATACACCTTCATTGCCCTTGCCTCTGACTCCAACAGGAAAATCGACCGCTTTCCCGAACCCGACCTTGTCGTGCCAGTCTTTGGAGACTTTGTCGAGGTAGTTTGTAAAGATCCACGTGGTGCCGGAGCCATCCGCCCGACTGACCACCTTAATATGCTTATCCGGCAGTTTCAGTCCCGGGTTTTCTTTTACGATTTCACGGTCATTCCATTTTTTAATCTTGCCCAGGTAAATCCCAGCCAGAGTATTGGGGGAAAGCATTAGCTCACCATGTTTGACTTCTTTCAAGTTGATCACTGGAACGACACCACCCATAATCATTGGAAACTGAATGAGCCCGGCTTTCTCCAGTTCATCTGCAGTAAGAGGCGCGTCAGACGCTCCGAAATCAACCGTTCCCGCCTTTATTTGTTGCACTCCGCCTCCGGAGCCGATTGATTGGTAGTTGATCTTAACACCGGTAAGCTGATTATATCTGTCCGCCCACAACGCGTAGATTGGGTAGGGGAATGTGGCTCCAGCACCATTGATAGTGATCGATGGCCCAGGGCGTTTTACCGCGACAGGTTCACTGTCTTTTCCGCATCCCGCGATAATAAGCGCTGCAGTTAAAAATGGAAATACATATCTATACATCAAAGTCTCCAAGCTTATAAACGAAATGTGCTCAATCTCATTATCTGTATCAATACCCGAATCACGGGATGTTGACCGCAAAGCCTCTTGGTTTAGGTAAATATCATTTATCTTGCCGGTTCACAGGTAAAAAAAGCCGGAGCATCTTTCGCTCCGGCACAGTAAGGGATGTATTGAGGGATATCAATATTTATATTTTTAGTCGATTTTCTCATAAACAGAGAAGATCACCTCGGCGCACCTCAATCCGTCATATGCGGTAATCGCAAGCGGATGCTTACCGCTCATAGTGCCAAGGATATGTTCGATCTCCTCTTTGAACCCGGTAGAAGGCGGCAGCTCGATGGTAGTCCAGTCACACTCGCCGGTAGCGCGATATTTCACGTTCGGCCCGGCGCAATAATCGAATATCAGGTGACCTTTTGTGCCGATTATGTCGATATAAGCCACGCCGTCACCGAGCACAAACCCGCTTTGCATATTTCCCAACGCGCCGTCTTCAGTGGAAACACAGATCATTCCAGAGTCTTCTACATCAGTTGTCTTGAAATGTCGAGCGACCATACCGGTCTGATTTTTGATTTCGCCGATAATGAACCTGAAAAGATCAACTGAATGGCTGTTTGTATCCAGCAGACACCCGCCTCCGGCAATGCTCTTTTTGGTAAACCATCTGCCTTCCATTTCGAACATCGGTCCACCGAAAGCGTTATTGAAGTAAATAACATCACCGATCTTGCCTTCAGCGATCATTTCCTTGAGCTTGATATTAGCGGGGACAAACCTATGTCTAAAGGCGGGCATAAATAAAGCCTTGCTCTCATCCGCTGCTTTCTTGATCGCTTTCGCGCTCTCGACGCTGTGCGCCATCGGCTTTTCGCACAAGACATTCACTCCGGCTTTAAGAGCATAGACAGCCGCTTCCTCGTGAAATACTGGAGGTGTGCAGATGCTGACCAGGTCCGGCTTACCCTCATCAATAAGCGTTTTGTAGTCAGGATAGATTTTTGCATTATACTCAGCCGCGAGAGCCTTTGCAGACTCTTCGCATACATCAGTCACAGCAATTATGTCTATTCCCAGCTCTTTGTAACTGTTGGCATGTGCTCCAGCTATTCCACCGCAGCCGATTATCGCTGCTTTATACGACATTTCGTTTCACCTCAAATACCCGTTGATTAAAAAGACTAAATAACTACCGTAAACTTGTTGATGTCCATTTACCGTGGTTATTCGGATCGTTCGCGATATCCAGAATTTCTCGTATAGCAAGTGATTCTTCGCGAGGGATGGTCGGTTTACCTGCAGCAAAGAAGTCGAGTATATGTTTTGTCTGCGTCTCGAAAATGGGCGATTCGACATTGAGGAATTTGGCTTCTTTCTCTGTCGTTAACACAGCCATATAAGGGCAAGCTATATCAACATATAGGTACGCGGTCGCCGTTCGTCCTCCCTTAAATTTCATATCTATCTGGCTGAATTTTTCATCACCCCAGCGCATTACATCAGTCACGTCTGGACCCATAGTAGAGATAATTCCTTCGACGGGATGGATGCTGTACTCTTCAAAAGATCTACCGCCACCCCACATGGACATGTGCTTTATTCCCTGCTGACCAACCTCTTTGACCATCGCATTGAACTCATCCGTAAATCTGAGAGCGGATGTTGTGATGATAGCCACTCCATGTTTGTCAGCCAACTCAAATATTTTTTTCGCTGTTGCAAAGTCTGGTGCAAAGGTCTTGTCAATGAATGTGGTCTTGCCCAGAGGCAGCATGTCCTGAGCAAGCTGAAGATGCAGTTCAGGATTGCTCGGCGCAAGAATCATTATATAATCACACATCTTGGCGAAATCTTCGATTGTGTCGGCATACGGGATATTTTTCTCCGCCGCCCATTTGCGTCCATCTTCTTCGTCGAGAGCTTTGCAAACGGAGACTTCATATCCGCTGTCGGCATATTTATTTTTCAAAATATCTAGATAAGTGTTTGCATGCCAATTATCAAGCTTGTAATCGTAGTATCCTATTTTTTTAGCCATTACAGGCCCTCCTGATTTCAATACAATTCGAGTATAGCATGAGTAAGTTTATAATAAATCAGCAATATGTCCAAATACGCTGGAAAATACTTGCTTGTCAGATCAGAATAAGTGTCTTATAATGCTGATATTATGACAAATAACCATTATCGTGAAGAATGTCTTTTTGTCAGATCTGATCGTGATATTATACCTTATCCGATCTATGTTGGCGATGTATTACATGCGCCAAGTAAGCAGATTGCGACCCATACCCACGGCCATTACGAGATCAGTTTGTTTCTTAGTGGGGAGGTCGACGTTAATATAGGCGAGAAGAAATATCATTTGCAACCTGGCGATGTGCTGATGACTAAACCCGGAGACATTCATTCGTTTGCTTCAAGAAAAGATGAAGACTGGAGCTTTTATTACTTCGGCATCAATAAAATAGCTCCTGAGGATCTCGCGTTTGCGTTTATGAAAACGCGCCACAGGCAGTTTACCGATTGCTCGAATATGAAACCACTTTTTGCACAGCTATACTCCGAGTTAAAGCAGCCGGGCTTTGGTGTGCAGCATGTTGTCAGCGCGCTTACTACTAATATTCTATACCTGCTTGGCCGAAAGATTGCAGGTACTGCAAAAGACAGACAGGCGTATTGCGATGTTGCAGGCGGTGCAAGGGCATATATAGACGCGCACGCTCACCACGGCATTACGACTAAAGAAATCGCCAGAGAATGCTGCCTGAGCGAGTCTCGATTATCTCATTTATTCTCTCAAAAAACAGGAATGACGCTGAGCGGTTACATAACTCACGTCCTGATGAATTCCGCAATCAGAATGCTTGAGGATAAAAACAACAGCATTTCGGGGATTGCTTCTCATCTCGGCTATCCTTCGCCTCAATATTTCAGCAGGGTCTTCAAGAAATTCTGGGGTTACAGTCCTCGCGAGTGCCGGTTATCACTTAAAAAGATGCATGGCGAATTCAGCTTGCCTCCCAAGTGAAAATTTTGCTCCGGCCCAATACAATGCCCGATGCGTTATTATTAACTGCATAATGGGTAGTTGCTGTCACGTGAATTAATCTGACATATAGGAGGGTGATTCAGTGATGAGCAACCGTAGGCAAGTTTCTCTTCTAGCTGTAGTCGTTTTGTGCGTATTATTGGCTGTAGTTGCAGCCCATGCCCAGACACCCAGCAGTTGTACAACTAATGGGTTTACGGGCTACCGTTACACGTATTCCTACGATGGCGGCAGTAATACGACGACGTATCAGTTTACGTTCTGCAACCGTTCGCCAATTTTCGGGGTATATGTCAATATCGGTGAAGTTTTCTTCTTTGGTCTACCGTCTCCGACATCAACAGTAGCGCCATCTGGTTGGGCATTTTTTAGTCCTGGTCCGATGTTATCTTTTCAGACTACATCCAACNNCCCGCCATAAAACCCGGCGACTGCCTTAGCGGGTTTACTTACGTCATTTCGGGCATGCCCGACCTTGATTTCCAGATAGTGATGCATGTTCAGAACGTAACGGATGCCACCGGACAACAAATGGGAGCTTTGGGCACCTGGTTTGACTGTGCTCAGGAATTGCCTCCCCCTCCCGTTGACGAACCGTGCATAGACGTTATGAAGATGGTCAATCCCGACATAATTCCAGTCGGAGGGAATGCGACATATACCGTAGTGGTGACCAACTGTGGAAATACGGACTTGGATGTAACCTCTCTTGATGATGACAATCCTGCCATCGGCAGCATTCTCGCTGCGTTTATTGCGGCAAATGGTGGGAGTTCCATTTTGCCTGTCGGAGGCTCGGTTACAATCAACTACAATTACACGGCGACCGAATCTAGTCCTAACCCATTTGAAAATTGTGTTACGGTGCAAGCTGAGTACGATTCTACAGAGGTAGAGGATACGGACTGTGCGACACTCTATATCATGCGTCCAATGGATTTTCCAAGCATTACTTTATCAAAAATTGTATATCCCGATAATGCGCCAGTGGGCGGTCAGGTTACATATGAATATACTGTCTGTAATAACGGCAATGCAGATCTCACTGTCAACTCTCTTGTAGACACTATGTTCGGTGATCTTTACAGTGCATTTTATGCAGCAAATGGCAACAGTAATAGTCTACCCATCGGTACTTGTGTAACTTTTCATGTTTACTACACGATACAGTCGACCGATCTACATCCACTCCTTAACTGCGCTACGGTCACAGCGGTCGACCCTGAAGAAACAGAAGTAGTTGATATGTCTTGCGCCAGGGTCGATATCAACAGTCCGACGCAGCGTCGGTGTTATCTGCCTGTGACGTTTACTCAGATGGGATGGAGGATGTATAGCGATCCCTACGATCCTGCACTGCCGGGTGGAGTTATATACAATCGGTTCCCAATCGCCTTTTCCACGTTTAGTTATTATGGAACCCTGTATAAAAACCGTGTAATCGTCGGTTATCCGGGAAAATACACTCTCACGTATGTAGGAACAACACTAGGGCTAAATCAGCTATGTAATCTCTTCCCTCAGATTGGTCTTTGCGGACAACTTTATACGAGCTACACTAATCCACCGTTTCTTGTTAACAAATCGGGTGTGCAAATGCCCAATGCTCTGGCTGGTGAAGCACTCGCCCTTACTATGAACATTGCATACAATGATATGCGTGTTATGCCGAGAACTCCCGGATATGACCTTGAGAACTTTACAATTACTCAAGGTTTGCTGAAGGGGAAAACAGTCCGGTATGCTTTGAATCTGGCAAATAAGGTGCTCGGCGGAACTCAACCAATGGCGTTAGGCATTCCATCTTGCGATGCATTGACCAACATACTAATGAATATCAACAGAAACTACGAGTTTGTTGATTTCAACACATTTTATGATANNAGGTCAGCCCGATCCTCCTCATATTCCGGTCGTCCCGTAGGCATTGTCCTGAAAAATGATTGCCCGGTTCATTCATCCATGAACCGGGCAAATCGCTTTTATATGAGTGTGAGACTGACCTTTAAGACAGCCTCACACAGAAAACACTCATAAAGTCAGAAGGTATTACTAGTCACCAGACTCATAGGCGCCCATATCTAC
>DJHI01000242.1:7043-10147 GCA_002431715.1 Armatimonadetes bacterium UBA5829 | reverse complement strand
CTCCAGGAATCTTTCCTGGAGGTAATTTTATTTGGTCGGCAGATTTAGCCTCCAGATATGATACCTGGAGGCATTAGGGCTAGCGCTCTCACCCTAATCCTCTCCCTCGGGAGAGGGAGCACACTTATTTCTACTTTCCACTCTCCACTCATAAAAAAACCGGTATTAGCACGAGTACTCGAGGCACCTATTGTGCAGGAAAATTAGTAGAACCTGCAGCCCACGATCCGCATAAATCCGAATTATGAAGGCAACTATGCGGACGGGGTGGATGCCATGATAAAGAAGCTGTCTATCGGTCTTATACTTAGTATGGCTCTGTTCGATATATCGTGGGCATCGAGTATTGAATATGGAAAAGTGAAAATCGGCAAAATAGTCGCTCACACGGTGACAGTCAATCTGCACGACGAAAACGTGAGGGTGTCGGTTGCGCTCGCCAAAGGCGGCACCGGCTCGTCCGAATCGTTCAAATCGATCGTAAACCGTGCGAAGCCTGCCGCCGCCATTACCGGCACATTCTTCGACACTAAGACCTTTATACCGACGGGAGATATTGCGGTATATGGTAACCTCGTTCACACAGGCTGTATAGGCTCCGCTCTGTGCATAGATTCCCATAACAGGGCATGCATCGTTCCTTTGAACGAAGGCAGGCAAAGCAAATGGACGGGTTATGAAACCGNNTATGCGCAGGCCCCAAACTGGTTTCCGACGGCAAGGTCTCGATATCGCTGAAACGCGAAGGTTTCAGGGATTCTCTCCTGGCGCCCGCTCGCAGAACTGCCGTAGGAATCACAAAAGCCGGCAAGCTGCTGATAGTTGCCATAAATCGAGACACATCGCTTGCCGCAATAGCAAAAGTCATGGTCAAACTAAACACCCAAGACGCTCTGTGCCTGGANNTCCTCCACCGGGTTTTACGCAAATGGAAATTATCTGGCAGTGCCTTCAAGGCAGTTGACAAACCTTCTGGTCGTATATTCCAGCGTCGAGCGTTATCAAACCGCAAAATGCGATCTTGCTCCGTCGCAGTTTGTAGCCAAGGCAGAGCCTGAACCTATAGCTCATTTTGATAATATAGCCTACAGCTTTCCTGTAGCATTTGCCAAACCGGACGTGACTCCTTCTATTTCGAACAGGTAAAAAATTATTTGGCCCTCGCAGGAATATAGCATGAGCTTGAGTAATACCCTTTTGACAAATCAAGCTTATGCTTTTTTGCTGAGCTTCGCATTAATGGCATAATTCTTGCACTATAGGTAGTGGAGAGAATGAGTAGAAGTTCTCCCAATGCGCATCGTCCAAGACACATACGTCAATTCGGCACAATTAGGGTTGCCATTGACAAAATGTGCTTGCCAAGGGTTGGGTGGTAGAGGCGGTGTGCAAATTTGAAGTATTGCAGGAGGCCCACGACATGGTCACCAAGGGCAACGTCCTTGTTGTTGACGATGAGATCAATCTGTGCCGCATTCTCGGGGCGAAACTGGCAAAAAGCGGCTATAGTGTCGTGGCTGTGCATGATGGTCTGCAGGCAGTAGAGAAGGTACGCGAGTCGAATTTCGATGTAGTTCTTCTAGATTTAATCCTTCCCAAAATGGATGGGTTAACAGCTCTGGCAGAGATCCGCAGCATGCGTAGCGCATTGCCCGTTATCGTTATGACGGCATGTGAGAATGCCGAGGCACTGGCTCAGGCCAAGACCTATGGTGTTCAGGGTTACGTCAACAAACCTTTCGATCTTGATAATCTCGTATCTATGGTTGCTGACACCTCGTTGGCGGATGTAAGTGTCCGCAGAGGCAGGCTTCCAGCCGCCACTGTGCTGTTTGGCAAAAACCAGCCTGTGAGCCTGGATATACAAAGCGGCAGCAATTCCGCAATTTATTCCGCCAAAGTTTACGATAAAGATGACCGCACGCTGTCACTGGCGCTGGGGCAGGATGACATCGAAATCCCGCCGCACACCACAGTCAGATGCGGATTGTCGGCAGTTGATGCTTATTACAGCTTCACAACTCATGTGCTGAAGACCACCCGAAATCCTGAGCTGGTTGTCATTCTGGATAAGCCTGGGGTTATTTACCGGATGCAGCGAAGAGCCTATGCCAGACGCCTCATGCGTATACCTGCAGCTTATGCCCGCAGCGCGCAGATGCTCGAAAAAGAGGCAGGCAAGGCTGAGACCAGAGACGTGAGTTTGGGCGGAGTGTCACTTGTGGTGCCCGAAGAGATGACACCTGGAGATATCCTCCACATCGAACTTCGGCCAAAGACACCCAAAGATAAGATAAAGGCTGTCGCTCACATCATGAGATCGAGACGGAACGACGAGGGCGAAGGTTATCTTCTAGGATGCCGCTTGACCGAAGCCGATGAGGCTCTACGGAAACTTCTGGACCGTTAAGTCATTACTTTTGACTAAGCGAAAACAACGATCCGTTCAAGCCGGCATTGACCTTGACGTTCTTATACTTCACGCTGCCGAGCTCTTTGCCGCTGCCGTTATATAGATCAGCATTGGTCGCAAGCGGCAGGCCGCCGGTGAGCTTTTCGTAGTTACTGTAAACAGTGCGCGTGCGCATCTCGCCGTTGCCTCTATACTTCTCTCGCTTGATCAGCCTGAGACTCTTAGTATCGAGCCATACAAGGTCGTGACGCTTATCGTTGTCCCCGAACTTAGGGTCGAGCTTCAGCTTCACTACGCCGTTCTTCTGGGTCGAGACTATGCTGACGTTGTTATCACGCCACAATTTGCTCGATATAAAGCCAATGTCGAGAGAATCGAACCTCTTACCGGGGGCATTTTTAACATTTTCCTTATGCTTGATCATGGTTGCAAGAACCAGCTTTGTATAGCCGCTTTGCACGTAAGTAACTTTAATTCCCTCGGCATAGCCGTCGTATCTGATCTGATCCGGGGCCTTATAGAATACCAAGGCCTTGTCGAGCTTTAGAATGTCTCCATAGCCCTCGCCCATACCCGAGACGTTTTTCTTGTTCGCCTCGGTTATGACCATATCCGCTTTCCAGTCCTTAAGGCCTTTTTCCGCCGCTTTCACTTTAGCCAGGATCCCTGAAGAGGTGACCGCTGCGCTCGC
>DJHI01000242.1:0-7016 GCA_002431715.1 Armatimonadetes bacterium UBA5829 | reverse complement strand
CCAAAATCAGAACAAAAATAGCTGCTCGTTTCATATTCAACTCGATGCTCCTTGATGTTTCTCTATATTATACGGACTGATGCGGCGGGAGGTTATCAACCTAAAATTATCCACCGGTTAATATCCTGCTAGCTTGATTCGCATGTAAAGCTGTCTTGACTGCCGAGGATTCAGCTTTTTAAGTATGGAATGCTCATGCCTGGCCAGATTTGGCTTACTCTGGTATAGATATATCATTCCGAGCATATAATGAGCATCCGAATCGGAAGGATCTAGCTGGGCAGCTTTCTTTAACAGCCCGATTGCTTTTTCGTAATCTGCCTGCCTGTAATACTCCAAGCCCATATTGTAGTAGACTCGTGCGTTTTTGGGATTAAGCTTGATCGATTTTTCATAAGATCTGAGAGCCGCCTCTGAGTCTTGCAAACGAGCGTACATTATTCCCAGACTGTCCCATGCTCTTGCAGATTTTGGCTTGATAGACACTACTTTTTTGTATGCTTCAACAGACTGCTTGTTCTTATCACAGACTGCATAAGCATATCCAAGGGACTCATAGGCCTTCGCCGATTTGGGCATTAACCTAACTGCCTTTTGACAGGTTTTCAGGCCTTCTTTATTCATACTTAACTTTCTATAGGCATAAGCAAGCTCCAGATAAGTCTGTCCGTCTTTTGGATCGATTCGGATGGCTTGCTGAAGTGGATCTACAGCTTGATCTGCGCGGTTAAGAGCAATCAAATCATAACCTAGATAAACATAAGCCATTTTGCACCGAGGATCAACAGCAATCGCTCGGCGGCATTCAGAGGCTGCTCGCGCATAATCCTTATCATTAGCATATATTGAATCCATCTCTAAATACGCATACGTGCTATATGGTTTGATCTTAATAGCCTGTTTGATTTCTTTCTCTGCCGCATCGAGTTTCTTTTGTAAAAAATGCGCATATCCTAATGCGATATATCCATCCTCGCATTGAGGATCGGTTCTTATAGCCTCCAGACTAGCCTTAACTGACTCGTTGTATCGCTCAAGACGACCATAAATGTATGCAGATAGAGTATACGCTTCAGTCTTTTTGAAACCTTTGTTTATCGACTTATTGACAGCCCGTATATTCGATATATCTTAGGTCAAAGCAAAAGCACTTTCAGCTTTCGCAAGATAATGGATGAGGGCAAGATCTTCATCGCAAACCTGTCCAAAGGCAAAATTGGTGAAGATACAAGTTCATTGCTTGGTGCTATGCTTGTAAGCTCCATAATGCTTGCTGCTACCAACCGGGCGGAAGTACCTGAGACATACAGGCAGCAATTTCACCTCTATGTAGATGAAGTGCAGAATTTCCTGACTCTTGCCTTTGCCGATATGCTCTCTGAATCACGTAAATATGGCCTTGATCTGGTTCTGGCACACCAATATATATCACAGCTCGATGAGAAAGTAAGGTCGGCGATCTTTGGTAATGTTGGAACTATAATCTCATTTCGTGCTGGTGCAGAGGATGCGCCATTTCTTGCGCGAGAGTTCCAGCCCATTTTCGAGGTTAGTGATCTAATCGCTCTTTCAAACTACCACATCTACCTCAAGCTGATGATTGATAGCACATCCTCGAAGGCATTTAGCGCAAAGACGCTGCCGCCTCCTCATATGGCTACCTCATACAAAAGAGAGATTGTCGAATTCTCAAAGGTTAAGTATGGCAGGCCGGGATTTGAAATTCAATGACTTCATTCCCTATTGACTTCCTCAAATATGGAGAGTTAAAATGGCCCACTATATCAATTCATGTTGGGGCAAGGCAATGGAAATCGCAGAGAGAGTAAAGGAAGTCGGCATTTGGATTAGAGTATCAACAGAAGATCAGGCAAGGGGTGATAGCCCCGAACATCACGAGAAACGTGCGCGGCTGTATGCTGAATCCAAGGGATGGCATGTAAAAGAGGTCTATCACCTGGAAGCTGTCAGTGGAAAGTCTGTGATGGGTCGGCCTGAAACTCAGCAGATGCTGGAAGACATTAAGACTGGCTATATCTCCGGACTTATCTTCTCAAAGCTGGCTCGACTTGCCCGTAATACAAAGGAGCTTCTAGAGTTTTCTGATATATTCAACCAGTATGATGCCGATCTCATATCACTGCAGGAAGCCATCGATACCTCAACACCTGCTGGTCGACTGTTCTATACAATGATCGCTGCTATGGCTCAGTGGGAGCGGGAGGAAATAGCTAGCCGGGTTGCGGCATCTGTACCTATCCGTGCCAAACTGGGAAAGCCACTCGGTGGCGTATGTATCTTCGGATATCGCTGGGAGAATAAAGTCCTTGTTCCCGATCCCATTGAGGCCCCTATTCGTAAACTCATTTTCGAGTTGTTTTTAGAGCACCGCCGGAAGAAAACGGTTGCCAGAGTTTTGAATGATGCCGGCTATAGAACTCGGAACGGATCACTCTTCAGCGATACTAGTGTTAGTAGACTCCTTCGCGATTCAACAGCCAAAGGAATACGATTGTCGAACTATACGAAAAAGACACCCGGGGGTGGAGGCAGGCGAGCGATGATAAAGCCCAAAGAGGACTGGGTCTATACGCAGTGCGAGCCAATTGTCTCCGAGGAACTCTGGACAGAATGCAATGAAATACTCGACAGGCAAGAAAGGGAGCATCGGCGACCATCCAAAAAAGCAGTCTATCTTTTCAGTGGACTCATCTATTGCGAATGTGGCAAGAAGATGTATGTCCCTTCAAACACTGACAAATATACCTGTAGAGCGTGCCGTAATAAAATCGGACTGGAGGATATGGAGGAAGTATTTCAGGGACAGCTTAGACACTTCCTGTTTTCACCTGATGAAATTGGTGTATATCTAAGTCAGGCCGACCAAATTATCAAAGAAAAAGAAGAGCTTCTTCAATCCCTCCTGGCAGAGGAACAAAAAGTAAAGCAGGAAATGGAAAGCGTCTACAGGCTATACATTGATAAAGAGATAAGCTCGCAAGGTTTTGGGCAAAGGTATAAGCCTCTGGAAGAACGAGCTAATCAGATTGGCGATCAGATTCCTGAAGTTCAGGCAGGGATAGATTTTCTGAAAATCCAATATCTTTCAACCGATCAAATACTGCAGGATGTAAAATATCTTTGTTCTCGGTGGTCTGAATTAGATGCAGGAGAAAAACGCCAGATAGTAGAAAACATTACTGAAAAGGTCATCATTGGGAAAGACGAAGTCACGATCAATCTCAGCTACCTACCTCCTACTTCCGAATTGATGGCAAAAAGGCAACGTACCAATTAGGATGAGCTATGGATAAGCAGATACTTAAGATTCTTGAGCGTGATGCACGGACCTCCTCGGCGCAAATGGCAGTGATGCTGGGCAAGACCGAGGAGGAAATTGAACAATCCATCAAAGAGATGGAAGAAGCCGGCATCATTAGACATTATAAGGCCATTATCGACTGGGAAAAGGCAGGCAAGGAACACGTCTTCGCGTTTATCGATGTTCGTGTGAGCCCGTCGCGGGGAGTCGGCTTTGACGATGTCGCAAGGCGCGTTTATAAGTATCCCGAGGTTCATTCGGTGTATCTTGTCTCGGGAGACTACGACCTGAGAGTTGTGGTCGAGGGTAAGACTATGCGCGATGTGGCATTTTTTGTAGCTGAAAAACTTTCCACGCTCGAAGGCGTTCTCTCGACAAAATCCAGTTTCCTTTTGAAGAAATACAAGATGGACGGAGATATTTTCGAGGAACCCGCAGCCGCAGAAGATAGACTGGCCGTAGCACCATAAGTCGCTCATTAGCCCGCATTATTCACCACAATCGGATTTGCGCGAGCATTAATGCGAAATCCGCACCCCATCACGAATAATACGGTTAGCTGGCAGGCTTGTTATTTGCACAGTTACATACCCGCTTGCTCGATGAGTCAAACCATCTTTTATGAAGGACATTATGGTTGTTTGGCGCAAATGATAACAAAGGCTTTGAGCATAAGGAGGAGCGTTTTGAGCGAACAGGCTATCGGATTTGTTCAGGATATACCGGGAGGGCTGGTTATTGAGATAGGAAACGGCTGGGTTCATCGCCGGATCCATGGCATATCCGGCCGAATTGGAACCACCAGCCTGTCTAATATGCTCAATGGTGAAGAATATCTGGAGGAAACAGCTGCTGAATTCGAGATTACCATTGCAGGCGAGGGGCAGCGGGTAACACTCGACTATAAGGATTTCATTATCAAGGGCTATGAGACTCCCGCCTGGAATGATGACCGGAAAACAATTGAAGTTATCCTCGAAGCGCAGCTTAACGATGTGCCGCTTATCGTCTCCGTTTTTTATGAAGCCCTAGCCGATGCGGATTTTATTAAGAAGTGGATCGTGGTCCATCCGTGCGAGCTCGATGGCTGGACTATCCGCGGCGTCACGCTTGAAANNATATGCGCTTCAAAGAGATGGTGGAGGGAGTGACCCCCAAGCCCAGATACCCGCGCATGCATCCAAACCATGAGGATAACCCTCATGTCGAACCCGATAAAGTCGATACTGCTGATCCCGACACTCCATTAGAATTCGGAGACAGTTCTCGCGCGGTCTTGAGCTATTGGGGCTACGGCGAGGGTCTGTATTTCTTTACCGAGTCGCTTACGGGTGAAGAAATATTCTATCGCCCTACCGGGCTTGTTATGAAGCATAAAGACTGCGTGCCCTTAACGGAGGGCCTTACCACAGGCGCGGCTATAATCGGCGGCTATGCAGGTGCTCCCGAGCTTGGGTTCAAGCGATATAATGAGCACCTCATGCAGCATTGGTGTTCGGTAAAGGACAAGAGCGCGCCCGTGGTTTGGAATACCTGGTTTGTAAGCCAGAACGGCAGTCGCCCGCTGCTTTCAGATTATGACAGAAACCTCATAGTCGAATATATAGATCTCATGGAGCAGTCCGGTTTTTACGATATGCTTCAGCTCGATTTGGGTTGGGAGTCCAAATGGCCGATGCAGGCGGACCCGTCGAAGTTCCCGAGCGGCATATCGGAGATAGTAAAACGGGCAAGTGAAGCCGAACTCGAAATGGGTTATTGGGTCAATCCATTTAGCTGCAGCTATTGGAGATCGAATGTCGAAGACGAGCACCCGGAGTGGACTGTCCCTGATTCGGCCTCGGGCAGATCGGGAGCACTGTCGCTGTGCGTGATGTCCGACTATTATGATCACGTATCAGAACGATTCAATGCTCTTGTGAGCGAGATGAACGTGAGGTCTATCTATTGGGACGGCAGCGACTGGAATATACCTCAGTGTTCCTCTCAAAACCATGATCATAGAGATCAGGAGGAGTTGGAGGTCAAAGCCCGAAAACGACTAGCGAAAATCTGCGAAGACGCTCATTCGGCAAAACCAGACCTGTTGATCTCCGCGTTCAGCATTCCAATGGATAACCACAGGCTCTGCGCGCTCGACCAGGAGCAGGTTGCGGATTCGCATCAATATCCTATGGGTCAAGTCGAGCTTATCCAGCGGCAGCAGCTTTATCAGATGACCTGGGAACATCCGTATCGGGCGATCAGGAGCGGCTGGCACGGCATCGACTGGCACGAGTCAGGCGAAGATAATCTCACAAAGCGCTCTTTGCACGAACTGATGCACGCCGAGATGAGTATGATCGCCTGCGGGCTGAACCTCGCGGGCGCGAGCATCGACCTCAAACACGCAAAGCCCGAATTCCTGGATTTTCTGGCAAAGCTCTTCGCATTCATGAAGAGGTTCGAAAAGTATTTCCATGTCTACCGGCATGTTCTCGGCTTCCCTGATGGCAAGAGCATCGACGGCTCTGGCCATATCATCGATGGAACCGGATTCATCGTGCTTATCAACCCGACGGATGACGATCTCATCGTCAAACTCCCCTTGAATGCGCCGGAACTCGAGCTTTCGTCGGAAAAGAAGCATATCCTATCTGACTGGAGCAAACTCGAATCGGGAACGCCTATCGGCTCCGCAAAGATCGACTCAGCGCCTGAGATAGAACTGGGCGGTCTTGAGGTAAAGTACATAGGCGTGAATGTTGGTTTTTAGTCACTTAAGCACGGAAAAGGGGGACGGCACGGAAGAAAGATTATTGGCGAAGAATGCTTACAGCTCCATAACCTACAACCTGCATCTTGTCTCCCGTGACATCGCCCGAAGTGTGGTAGGTCAGTTTCTTCGCGCGTGAAGCGCCTAAGATATTGCAGGCTTGCAGCATAACCGCTGTCCCCGCTACTCCGCACATAGTGGATTTGGAGTATACGGTGTGGATCAGCCCCTTGGTGTCGAGCGCAAGAATTTGCTCCATCGCTAAGGCGTCTCTGGCCACGGCGACTTCATGCGGCTCGTAATGCGAGAAATCGGTGCTTGCGATTATAACGGCACTTTTGCCTTCCACGGATCTCGCAATCGCTTCACCCAAATCCTCTGCCAGCAGAAGCGAATCATGCTCGTTGAAATAAGAGAGTGCGATGGGAACGATCTTGATTTTTTGCTCTCTACTTAAATACTGAAGAAATGGAAGCTGAACCTCGATGGAGTGCTCGTGAGAGTGGGCTATATCATCGATTTGCGCAAATTTGGAGAACTGAACAATTTTAGCCGCGATATCGGCGTCGATTTGGAGATTCCCGAGAGGAGTTTTCCACTCGCCTTCATCTGCCATGGCCACATTTTCACCTAATCCGTGATGATTAGGACCGAGGATAACTGCGACATCAGGCAGGCCGTCTTCAGCGAGTTCTGCATAGGAGTAAGCGGCTGCAGGCCCGGAATATATGTATCCGGCGTGTGGGCAGACCAAGCCCAGCACATTACCGATGCGCTTTTCATTGATCTTCGGTATTTCACCCGGGCCAAGCCTGCCGGTAAAGCATTCCTCGATGCTTCGGATCAGTTCATCTTCAGAACCTTCATAAAACATACCGGCAACTGCAGGTGGACGTATCATTTGCGTTTCCTATTAACGATCAACGATCAAACGCTAAT
>DJHI01000180.1 GCA_002431715.1 Armatimonadetes bacterium UBA5829 | reverse complement strand
CAGTTATAGAACCGGTTCTTAACAGCGATGTCATCAATCCCGCATATTCGTCCGGTGATACAGCGCCGGCTCTCAATATTTCCGATATGCAGGACACTTCTAATGCAACTGCCAATTTGATATGGAGTCGTAAGACAGGCGCGGATATATATTATGTCCAGGTAGATCCGGTAGTTCCGGGCACAGGACCATCTTGGAAATCAAATACTATTTATGAGACGGGTCCTGAGGTATCACTGCCATCGGCGCAGCGTATCACTTTGGCTGGTATACTTGAAAACTACCCGGATGTAGTAATGAAATGGACCGTCTACTGTCGTCACAGCACCGACACCTCTACAGCCTGGTATAAGGGTGAAGAGAATAGATTTGAAGTTGATGCTGGGCCGCCATCAAGTCCTTAGTAGTGAGGGATAATATAAAACTGTATTAGTAGGGGCGGTGAGGGATATCCAGAATATCGGCTCTCCCTCATCGCTTCAGGATATTTTCGAGGAGGATCGGAGAATGAAAGCACGCGAAACCATGCTTCAAGTATGTCTATCGCTGTGTATGATATTGTTACTCAGTTTGGGTCTGGCTTTGGCTGCTTGTGCTGCCGGGCAGAATTATTATGTACCAAACGAGTATATAATTCATGTACAATCGGGGACCAGTTATTCGGATGTAGAAGCATCTGTGACAAAATTGGGTGCCTCGATTGTAAAAACACTGCCATTATCCGATACCTACTGCATAAGACTTGGTAATAGTCGCATTGTAAGAGCATCGGGCTCCTCCTCAAAGGTTGTTAAATGGGTCATTGATCAGATTCAGCCAAACTACGTTTATTATGCTTGCGCTGAGCCGAATGACCAGAGATGGGATGATCTTTGGGGCATGGAAATGATCAACATGCCCGAAGCCTGGGATATCGAGACAGGCAGCTCAAATGTCACCGTCGCCGTTGTAGATACCGGCGTTGCACAACATCCGGATCTAGAGAGCAGACTTGTCAGCGGTTACGATTTTGTGGATGATGATTCTGATGCCACTGATGACGGAGAAGGGCACGGGACACATGTAGCGGGTACTGTCGCAGCACAAGGTAATAACATTATCGGAGTCGTTGGTGTTTGCTGGGATGGCGTAAAGATAATGCCCGTGAGAGTACTCGATGATGATGGCTATGGAACGACTTCAGATATCGTCGCTGGATTAGTCTTCGCAAAAGAGAATAATGCAAATGTAGTCAACTTGAGTCTGGGCACTGATGCGGGTGTTCCTGCCGATGATTCCATGCACGATGCAATTAAGGAACTTTATGACGCAGGAATTATCGTAGTTGCCGCTGCCGGCAATGAAGCATCCGATTTGCCTGCATATCCGGCAGCATTTGATGAGGTTATCTCCGTTTCAGCGCTCGGCAGTACTGAGCAACTGGCTTATTACTCCAACTATGGCTCCACGATAGATATCGCTGCACCGGGTGGTGATATGAGTAGCGGAGATTCCGGTGGAATTTTAAGCACTACTGTTAGCTACGAATCCAGTGAACCCGTTTATAGTTACGGTTATTTGCAGGGCACTTCCATGGCATCACCACATGTGGCGGGAGCGGCAGCTTTAATTTTGAGCTCAGGTGTTTCGGCAAGTGATGTCAGGAGTCGACTTCTCAATACAGCAAGAATGCCGTCAACAGGTTCATACGACAAATTAAAGTATGGAGCGGGCGTAATGGATGTAGCCGCAGCTCTTACCAATGCCAGTATAAAAATTCTTCAGCCGGAGAAGGGCGGTAGTGTCGGTATAAACCCTACGCTCAAGATTTCCTATTTCGGCGTGGATACTTCTTCAATCAAGGTCTATATGGATTATCCTGATGTGGATGATAATGGCATCCCTGATGATTTAACGGATACGTCTTATGTTGTGATTGATAGCACCAATGTAAATACCTACTTAAATACTACAAATAAAATAGTGAGCGGCACTTATACGGCCATAACAGGTAACACTTTGGCAGATGGCGATCATCTAATATATGTTCAAGCCGCGTCTTCGGTCACCGGAACAAGTGTCAGCGATTGGGCGGCATATAGTGTTTC
This sequence comes from Armatimonadetes bacterium UBA5829, assembly GCA_002431715.1. Classification (GTDB taxonomy): domain Bacteria; phylum Armatimonadota; class UBA5829; order UBA5829; family UBA5829; genus UBA5829. The sequence continues at coordinate 20,222 of DJHI01000180.1, read as the reverse complement.
GGCAGCCGGTTTCACAAAGGGTATCCATTTAATTTCTCTGCCTTATGATTTTGCTGAAGGTAAGGGTACCGGTCTTTCGATATCGGTCCTGCCTGAAAATCTTTTCTTGAATCAGGATGGCACGAGCGTAAACTTTACCACCGGGTCAACAAGAGCGATGCTGACTCGTTGGATTCCCAAGACCTCTTCCGATTCATTGGCTGGGTATTATTATTATCCTTATAATACTCTCGCCTGGGCAAATCCGTATCGATATAATTCCAGTTACAACTGGTATACCGGTGGAGGATTCCTGGGCAATTTATCCGGTGACTATGCATTCCCTGCAGGCACGGGTTTCTGGATTAAACTTGATGACGATGCTATCCTAAATGCTTCATATTCGAGCAATGTTACGCCGATCGACGAAGCTTTGAATATCAGTATGTTCAAGGGCTGGAATATGTTCGGCAATCCATATGATAAACAGGTTTCCTGGGGTAATACTCTGTTTACATACAGAGGAGTCAAAAAGACTCTTGCAGATGCGCAGGCAGCCGGGTGGATAAATTCAAATGTGTATTATTACACTCAAACACCCACAAGCGGTTATCAAAAAGTATCCAGTCGTGGATTCCTGGAACCTTATAACGGATACTGGATTTATGCATATGTAGGCGGAGTTGCTTCCAGCGACTCCCTGGTTATGACAATCTTGCCTTAAATTGTCCAGCAATAAAGCATGAGGAGATTGTAAAGATGAATTATAGCAGAAGCTTATCTGTGGCATTGTTTGTGTTTATGGCCATTATATGGCTGAACATTCCGAGTTCGGCATATACGTTTGAGATATCGGATGATTATCGTTCCTTAACGCTTTCCAATGATTATCTGGAAGTTTATCTAGGTGTACAGGGGACATGTACATATACCGATGATGACGGCAATGTATATACCTGGCCGGTACCAGGCAGGTATTCAATTCGTACGGTAGCGGGCGATCCAGATAACACGGGAGATGACAGCAAAAGTCTGACTCCGTGGGCGCCTTATCCCTGCGGCCATTGGGGGTACTTGAAGATTAAGGTCGGTGATGAAGTTGTAGTAGTCGGCGATAGTGGAGACTGGTCTGTTAAAAATCCTCCTACGGCGTATACGACTCCTGTTCAGGGCGGTAGTTTAGGACCAGGCGGCCCTTATTTAGAGGGAGTTTGGGAAACGTCCGGGACTGCGCCGGTTGGAATCAAGACAAATATCAGCCTTGTTAGAGATCAGATTCGTTTCGAAATTACCTTAACCAATAAATCAACCACTACTCAAAGCATCGGCTTGGGGCTGTTCGGCTTTCCATTAGTTGCGAGTGATGGAAGCGGTTTTCCTTTCATTCCGGGCATAGGATTGGTGCGCAATACGTCCGGGACAGCCGGATCATTTCCTGGGACGTTGTTCTCAGGAACCAAGGTTCCCAGCAGCTTTGAGATATATGACAGCATCGACAATCCCAATAGGGTGGTCAGGTATACACTCAAAGAACAGGATTGCACTTCACCTGATTATGTTGCCATAGGTGAATATGAAAGTGGTGGTATTTTTGAATACGACACATGGCTTCCTGACGATTATTCGCCGGACCCTCAACGTGCGTTAGATGAACTCACCTGTCTTCTTGAGTGGAAACAATCCGCATTAGCAGCAGGGGCTTCTCGTAAATACGTCACATATTTTGGTGTGGGTGCTGCATCTGAAAAATGGACGTATAAATCAGGAAGCACGGTAGTTCGAGATAGTGTAACTGCTGCCGTTCAAGCGCCGAGGTCACTAAAATTCGACAGCACTGCGGATGCAATTACCGCTCCATTAGAGATAACTCCTGATCCTTTTACAATAAGTGCGTATGTATATAACACGACCGTTGATTCGGGAACGCTTGAAGGCGTATCGGCTTACCTATATTTACCTGAAGGCCTGGAACTGTCATCGACATCCTCAGCCAGACAGGAGATTGGTGATGTATTGATAGGCACTGAATCCGATCCCATAACATGGCAGGTGACACCTACTGGCACCGCTTGCGGTGAGTTGGAATATTATGTGGCCTTTAGTGATGAAAACGGCTGGCAGCAGACTGTTACCAGAACAATCTATGTTCCTGCGGCAAAGAAATCCGTTTTGCGCCATGGATATCAAATGGTAAGTGTGCCTTTCACATTCAATGATCCCTCACTGGAGCATGCTTTTACGGGTCTGGAGTCCGGTACTTATCGTGCTTTGGAATATGATGTTTCCAGCAACAGCTATCTGCCTATAACACAGGTGGAGTCAGGCACGGCTTTCTGGATGTATGTATATGATATTAGTTCAGGCAGCAGTAAGTCTTACAACCTTGCTGATGATGCGGCGATAATAGGCGAATATTATGGAAATCAGTCGATGGAACAGTATATTGAGCTGTCACCCGGATGGAATATGTTCGGGGATCCATTCGTCTATTCTATATATGTCGGTCAGATCAAGTTTTGCGACTCGACCATCGGCACAAGTTACACATTTGATGAAGCGGTTAAAAAGGGTTGGATAAGCAGAACGATTTATGGCTGGAACCATGATCGCTATGCCTATGAGAGCATTACCAGCAACAGTTCACTGCTGGTGCCATGGAAAGGCTACTGGATTCGTGCAAAAGCTAAGGTAAAAATGCTTTTAAGACCGGCCGCTTGGCCTGATTCTTGCGTAACGTCATTATTGGGTGGATACTAGAGCTTGTATCTATTGCATCGATATATGGAGTCTGGAAGGATAACCGTAGATGAATAATAAATGGAAAAGCGTGATTGCGTTATTAATAGGGGTTGCCGTGTTTGCATTATGGCCGGTCTCAGGTGCATTTGCCTCGTCACTTACTCTATCCGTCACTCCGAGTGAGGCCACTGCGAACTCCGTATACACATTTACGGCTGTTTGGACCGACGACGATGGAAATTGGCCGAGCCCAGTAGAGGCAAAGGGGTCAGATCCTGGTGTAGTAGTTCTTCTCGGATTGGGAGGAGGAGATTCGAAGATCGGCGGCATCCCGATGTACAAGGTAGATGGAACCAGTCTGAAAACTGGTATTACATATCAGGTTTCAGTTAGTGCGGGTCTCAATCTTATTAATCAAGATCCTGATTCACATTTGTCTGTGACTGATGAAAATGTAACAAGTGCAGCTACATGGCTGCCTGATACATCTCTGAATAATCTATTATGGGACCCTTATGTCCATCCCCTTTGGTATGCACCAAAGCTTCGTGCATACAACAACGGAATACCTTATACCGTTCCAGATATAAAAGCACATGCTTGGGGAAAAATCGAGGAACCTGAGGAAGGTGAGGAAGCTGTAGATAATCCCGTTACTGAGTCTTCCACGCTGAGTGTCGTCGTACATGATAGTCGCTATAATTTACAGCCGGGGCCGACTGGGATTTTAGAACATGAAACGATTGATTATGGTGGTAGTTATGGGGACAGGGACTGGCTTTCAGCAGGTGCGCCGGATATCGATCCACTTACCGTGGAGCCGTCGAGTGATGGAAGTGGCATTACCGGTGATGATGGCTCAGCAAGTCATGAGTATGTGTTCCGAGTCAGATATCGGAATAGAGAGAACCGGCCGCCTATGGCATGGTGGCATTCTTATAATTTTTCACCCGATGATTTTATGGAAGATTCTGATTGGGGCGTGGCTCTGTATTTAGATGTTTTAGGTATTGGTGATTACAGGCTAATCCCCATGAGACCGGAAGCCGGTGGTAGCACTAGATATGATTATACCAGCCTCACATGGACAGACCCCGGACAGGTGTTTATAGCTCGGCTTCTGCCTAATGACGGAATGGCTAAGCCTTTGCTGAGTGAATATGACGGGCTCTATTTCCCATCTTCTACATGCTGGGCATACAACTCGCTTCCTGTTGGTGCATTCAATTATTTCTTTGCCTGTAGTGATGATTGGCTTAGATTTACTGCCAATGACTTTAAAGATTATAATAGCACTAAAGATTTCCCTCGCAAATCTCCGTTTGTGCTGGAATATCAGCCTAATCTTACAGAGTGGGGCTTGGACCCATCTCCCAGCAATACATGGACTGTCCCTGCTGGCTATGATAACACTGAACGTTTGAAACGCTTAAATGGTTATCATTTTGACCATACCGATGATAATTGGGATGTTCGTGACACAATAGACTGGACAACGTTCCCGTTTGATGCTACAGACGATCTCTGGTCGACCATACCGTGGGGATTAAATGGTTCGGCATCCGATGCACCGGATTTCACTACGGTTCCGTTTGGCGCCAATAACAATCCTCTTGACCCAATCAATGCAAGAGCAGTAACGGGTATCCGGGGGACAAAGGAAGTTGGCGGTATAGATCGCTCTGCTCATAGAAGTTATTCCACAGACGGAAGAAATGCATTCGATTCAACACTATTTGTAGATCGCCCTGTTTTGGTTCCTGGAAAGTTCGATTCGACATATACGTTACCTGCTACAGAACATCCCGTAGTAGGCGCTGCTTTGACTGTGCCTGTATATGATGATGTCAATGTAAGCTATCGTGATACCACAAAATATGGTGGTGGACGTTACTATGGGACATTACTTTTCGGCAGTGGCCGGACATTTAAGCGCGCTTTAAATCCGCAGATGGATGGAACTTACCTGTCCGACACATCGGTGCGAGAAGTTGCTGCTCGGCGGGCAGAGACTGCCGGGGCCACAACCAGCACCCTATGTACCTTCAGGATTATGTATAAATCCAAGGATGGAAAAGGCCCTGCATACGTAAGGCTTTTGCTTAACAATACCAGCAGCCGGGGATGTCTTGAAACTGAGGAATATCCTGATGTCGATGGCGATGGCTGGCCTGGCGTTACGATGCAGCTTGAGAACTCATCTAATCCGGATTATGTTAACGGCGCTTGGTTTATTGCACAGAGAACTATCACTACTTCGGGTCCGTATCATTATCTATTTGAGGCAAGTGATGGTAATCAAAAAATTATCTGGCCTAGACGACCCGATTACTATGAATACTCTGGTCAAACCTGGGGTGATTGGTGGGTTCCTACTCTCAGCACACCGGATGATTATTTTATTACCGACTCCGATACAGGCGATACGATAGTAAACCCTGACTACGATAATAATGACTTTGTACCTGGGCCATATATTAATTCCAAGCCTCAATTAAGCGATTGGTCTGTTACTCCTACAAGCGGCAAGCAGGGAGATAACTTTAAATTCAGAGTTCTTTACAAAGACGCTGATGGGCAGCGGCCGTATAGTACCAAGTTGATTTTAGAAACAAGCTCTTCAGGCACTCAGCGTGTTTGTCAGATGCTGCCTGAATCGGTTTTGAATTCGAATACAAATAACTCAGCTAAATATAAAGCTGGTGTGTATTATTATTTCAACACTGCCACTGATCAAGACCTTGTTATGGAAACCGGAACCCGTCGATATAAGTTCCAGTTTTCTGATGACTGGGGTCGTCAGGTTGAGTATAATGACAGAATCGAAGGTGAAACCAACTCAACCAGTTGGATTTCAAACCTGACAATTACAAGTAATTATGCTCCTACATTGTATGATGGCTCAGTAGAAGCCGCCGATGGGACAAGCAACTCGGCGACTCTCTGGACATTTAATGTTACTTATGCTGATCAAAATAACGATGCACCGGCTATCGCAAAGGTTTTTATCGGCCTGCTTCAGCCTGATGGAAAGACCATCCTTTGGGATGATGGCCACGATATGGCCAAGAGCGATTCCAGCGACGTGACGTACACCAATGGGGCGTTATACTACTATCAGACTCGACTAACCGGCATTGAAAACGCTGAATACGAGACCGCAAAGCAGTATTACTATGCTTTCTTGTTCAAGGACGCAGCTAAGTGGGCAACGTATAAGTCAACATCGTCAGCTACTACAAGATCAAATTCGGCTAATTGTATTACATCCGACCTGACTGGCGGAACCTTGGTTTCTCTTGGGAGCAATCAGTATAAAATCAAGCCGATGATCGCGCAGCAGGCTACAGTAAATAGTGGTGTTCTAACGCAAGTAACACCCAGCAACGCTGATGATATTGTTGAGCTTTCCGGTGTCTATCTTAAGGAAGATCTTGACAACTCTACCATAAATAACATCAACTACTATACCGGCACCAGTCATGCATTTGCTGCCGGGGACACTGTAGTATATCTGGGCACATCCTTGCCAAGCGGTACCACTAGTGTATGGCTCAAATATCAAAGCCAGAGCCCGATAGTCGGTCCCATCCCAGATTCTTCTGCATCAGGTATATCTGATGCTATTGTCTATGATAATGGCACGGAAATGCTCTTGGATAACATGAAGAGTGGTTGGCAGGGCGCAGACGATGAACGCTATTCAATAATGCCCGGTGTTGCATTGGATACAACGGGAAATTCATCAGTTCACTATGTTGTTCCTGAGGACACTTCTATTATAGCGAGCGTAGAGGGAGTCTTTACATCTCTCAGTGATGTTAATGACTCTAGTAAGAGTTATTACGATCCAGCTTCAGCAGCCGCAGGGCTGACAGCATTTAGAATGGGAGATTCAATTATCTCGCTGACTGACGATCTACCTACCGCCGGGCAGAGAGTATTTATAAAGTACTACGATACCAGATTCACTAATATTTGCAGTGGAACAGCCCAGCAGAATTTGAGTGGAGTTTGGACGCAAGGTACAACTTACTTCTCTCCTGACGGCTGGCAGAGCGGTGACGTGCACCTCAAGAGCAACAGCGGTGATGCAACCGGCGGTGTGCTCGGTGTCTGGACGGAATCTGACGACAGTATCAACTATTTCGATCCATTCATAACAACTTATACGGATGATCCTCTACTGCATCTGGAGCTTACCTATGAAGTTCCTTCAGGAACCGATGGGCTTTGGGCCAGATATTATCAGAAGGGTGATTACAATATAGACCGTTGGAATCGAATTGTGCAGTTTAAGTCGGCTCCCACTGGACCGGTAACTGCCACTTATATGTTCGGCACTCGAATGTCGATGACGGTTGGCGCAAACACCGCGCCGACACTGAGCGAGGGTAGTGTTACTCCATCTACAGGGACATCAACTACAGAATATACCTATAAGGTGAAGTATACAGATACCGATGGCGCAAGTGGACAGGCGCCTGAATATGTAGTGGTATATATAGATGGTGTGGCCTGCACAATGACGCAGGTGATTTCGGGCACTCCTTTATACCGTGAAGGTACATATTACTCTTACAAAACAAGTAGTCTCGGACCAAAAGATCACACATATCGGTTTGAAGCGTCCGATGGCGCGGATGTCGCTATTTATGACTACTATACTAAAGAAAACGAAGACAGGCCCGATTCGGGGAGCACTGGCTCATTGGCCTATATAGATCTGGAAGGGCCATATGTCAATGATCCTCCTCAACTTTTGAGCGGAGCTGTTTCACCGACAGGTACGATTGCTGTAGATGCTAATGTAACCTTTACGGTTACATATAAGGATCCCGATAGTGATCCGCCATATTTCTTTGATAAAACCAAGGACATTGACAGCAGTAATAATTTTGTTGGCGCCGATGTCTCCGGTTCACCGAGACTATGGATAGATACTACGGATACCGATACGCTTAATCTTGGTAAAGTAGTCTCTCTCAACGTTGATCCATTATTGCCTACAAAGAATAGAATAATTGTCGCAACGGACCTGGACGGCAATAATCCAAACTGGACCACAGATGAGTTTGCCGGAATGATGATGCAGGTTACCAGCGGATCGTTGATCTATACGGCTTATCTGATTCAGAGCAATACCGCAAACACAATCACTGTAGCGACAGATAAAGATCTGGGTCCCAGCGGAGATAATCTGTCTGCTGGTTCGACATTTACTATCAACGGCCTTTTGATGATAAGGCAGGATGCAACCGATTATTCACTCGGCACGCAGTATAAACTGACAATTCCCAAGTTGGCTGTGGGCTCTCATTACTATAGATTTACAGCCAGAAGTCGTGTAACAAAGCCGCAGTGGCTGCTGGATATCGAGGACACATTCCAGCCTTATTCCGATAAGGTGTATTATCCTACAGGTGGCAGCGGGACCGGTCCGACTGTTAAGAGCACAGTGCCCACCGGCAATGTTGCGCCGGTTCTGGAAAACACGACTGAGACATCTCTCTATAAGGGTCCATATGTAAGCCTTGTCACCGTTGACTCAACAACTTCGGCAAGTATGGATACATCCAGACTGGGTAATTGGACAACGGCTAACGCGGAGAACATACGTGAAGTCCTGGGAGTCTATCTGACGGACCCATCATCAGGGAGTCCTACAAATTACTATGATACGACTCAGACTTTCGACCCGACTACAAGTAAAACTATATCGCTTTCTCCTGCATTAGCGAGTATGCCATCCAATTGGGTGCAGACGGGAACGGTTTCTTCGCTTAATGAGGTAGTGCCTGATTCGATCAGCACAATAGCATCGTTGGTCGGTGTATACGATAACGTCGGATTAACCGGGACCAATTATTTGATTCCGGAAGGTTCCGGAACTGCTGTGGCCGCACTTGGCACTTCGACTATAAAACTCTCTCGAAATCTGCCGGAGAGCACATCAGTCGTGTATATCGTGTGTAAGCCGACTATGTATCTCAAATATTATGAGAATAGCACAACGACTACTAAGTTCCTTACAGGGGAGCCGATTACGTTTGCAGTCAATTATTCTGATGCCGACAATGACCCGCCTACCTATCATGACGGAGTCCAGGGCTATTTGAAACTGGTTTTCGGCAGCAGTACCACTGGAACAACTATGCAGCCGGTAGAGGTGCCTGCGGATTATTATTCGGCAGTCCCGTTCCAGATTACATTGACCGATTTCTCTGAAGGGACGGTTAAATATCACTTTGAAGGATCCGATGGTTATGATCCTGATCATAAAGTGAGATTTCCTGCTTCATCTGATTATACGTTTATGGTCAACTATAAACCGACCCTAACTAGTGTATCAGTGGTGCAGGAGGGAACCGTATACAACTTCTATGCGACCTATAAAGACCTTGACGGTGGAGAGACGAATGCTCCAACGCCTACTGTCCAGGCTAGACTCACAAATCTAGCTGATGCGACGGAATATCTGGTTACTATGGAGGCTGTATCCGATAGTCCGGTATATTCCTCTGGTGCTCAGTTTGCAGGAGCCAAGGATGGCTTGGAATCCGGAACTTATAGTGTGGTATTTGAAGCCAACGATGGCTACCAAGACGCGGCCTCTGTGACATATCAAAATATCGTGGTAAGAGATCCCAGCACCAATACCGCACCACAAATAACGAGCTGTTCGGTCAGCCCGAGCGCGGGCAAACTTGATCAGACATTTGTGTATACTGCAACATATGTTGATGCTGATGGTGATGCGCCTGTAGTAGCTTCAGGCACCGACAGACTTAATCTCGTGATTGATAAGGGTCTGTCCACTGAGAAGACTCTTGTCATGACTCGCACAACTGCAGCACCGGCTGATTATGCATCTGGTGCTACTTATAAAGTATCAACATTAGGAAGTAATTTGGGCATTGGAGACCATACATATTACGCGGCGGCTACCGACGGCATTGATGATGCAACTACACTAGCTGCAAAGAGCGGTCCTGTAATACTTCAGCCGTTTATTACAAACCTGAGGTTTGTCGACGCATCCGAAGATGATCCCGACACTGCCGCCGGAATTACAACGGCATCAGTTGGTGACAATGTATTGATTGTTGGAAGAGTAAAATTCCCGATCAATACCGTTACAGGTGTTCCAGCAGACGGAAGCATTGAAGATGTTGCGGTTAAGGTGACCAAGCCCGATGGAACGCAGTTAGCGCTTGTAGGCAAGGTTACTATGGCCACTGATTCAGGCGGAACAACGGTCTCGACTGACGGTTCAAATTGGATTGCCAAGTTGAGTGTATCTTCATATCCGGCGGGTGCCGATACGGCCCTTATTACCGGTGATAACATTACTCTCTGTGCCAGCGGAACTTGGAAAGTCAATATCGTATGGGCGGGCAACGATAGTTGGGATTCTATTACCACTGATTCAAACGGCGATGGAATAAACGATAACGCAAGTGTGGTAGTCGGTGGTCCAATGAGAACGGTTGCTGTTAGGGGCGCGACGGATTCCGATGACCTGGTATCTTTAGCGCCGGTAGTCGATATGATATGTCCACCGATGAAGATCGGATCAGGTGAACCCGGCGCACTGTTTGGTTATACAAGGTCGAGCTTAATGCAGATTGTTAGATGGATACCTGAGTATAACCAGTACTACTGGTACGGCGTCTCTGGAACATTCCCAACTCTGAAATCCGGCGAAGCTGTTTGGATCAAACCCAAGTCGACATATCCGACAGATTCGGTCAGTATAGGCGATTATCAGACCGGAATGCTTGCATTGGGCAATCCCGACGTGTCTTTGGATTACTCGCAGAGTTATCGCTTAATCAAGGTCTTCTCAAAGGCTTATGATACGCAGGCCAATTCTACTACTGGCGAAACTGAATATACGCCATGCACCATTCAATTGAGTAAGGGTTGGAATCAGTTTGGTAACATCTTCTTCAATTGGAAGAAAGATGCCAGCGGGAATGTCATAACGCCGAAAGAGGATGTTGGTATTCCGATCAGCGAAGTCAAAGTTAGCTATCTTAGCCAGCAATATACACTGAGTCAGGCTGCATCAGCCGGTTTAATAAGAGATTATGCTTGGCGATGGGATGCTGCTGATTACAAATATGTTCTGGTAAGCGCGACATATGATGACGACGATCAGGAAGTCGAAAGAGTTCTTAAGGCATGGTCAGGTTACTGGATTAAGGCGTTGGTTGATTGTAAACTTATAATCAACCCGAATACCAGTTACAATGGTGTTTCTTCGAGTTCTGTAGGTGCTGCCTCGTCATCATCGCCTTTCAGATCTGAGAGTGCAGTTAAGATAATGAAATCAGATAGTCTTGACATGCCGCCGTTACCTGAATAAAACGTAGTATAATAGTTGTGGGCGAGGCTGTTTGCTTCGTCCACAAAATGATTCTGGTTATTTTCTCTTGGAGGTTGTTTCAATTATGATCAAGGTGGATAGACGTCGCCTTTTGGTAAGTATTGGGCTTGTTACTCTCATTGCTATGATGACGGTTGGGAGTGCTGATGCCGGTATATTCGGGCTTTTCAAGTCGAAGAAAAAAGGGTCTGCTCCGGCTGTTACTCAGTCACTTGTTATATTTCCATTCGACAACGCCTCTGCAACGAAACTGCCCGATACCTTTGGCGAGGATGTGGCTTCAGCGCTGCATTCACTGATGTTTTCGAACGATCAATATTGGGTTTATTTCTATACTGATAGATTGGCGCCTATAAAAAGGGCGAAAGATGACGGTGCAATTAAACCGCAGGAAACAACTCCACCCTTCGCTGAGGATACAGAAAAATGTGTCACATTAGCTAAGCTGCTTGCGGCCGATTATCTGCTTGTAGGATCTGTTGAAGATTACAAGATGGATACGACAAACAAGAGTGCTCAGGTTACTATATCGGTAAACCTAGTTAGTACAAAGACAGGCAAAGTGGCTAAGACGCTTCTTGTTACAGGGCGCACTCCTGAAGGTAGTTCTACCGGCGAAGAGGAAGATATTAGAGCTTTGGCTGCCGGCGACGCAGTAGCTAAATTGAAAGTTCAGTTATTGGAAGAAGAGTCCTCAGCAGATAAAGAATCAGAATCAACAGCAAAGAAGAATGGGGGCGGCGACACCGCCCCAATCTCTATGCCGGCTGCCCAGTCTGCAAAATAGTCATTTTATCATTCCCCCGATCATACAGCCGGTTTGTTTGACCTGAAACAAACTTAGGCATATCATTACATTAATGCAAGCAAAAAGTGTTTTTCTCCTCGTTGTGTTGATGGCGCTCATCTCTTCTATATCGAATGCGGCGGCCAATGATTATTCCCTGTGGCTTCGTGCGCAGCCGCAGGCAATTGTTGCCGACTCATTCAGCACCACTACAATAACAGCCGATGTCCGCGATGCGGAGGGCCATGCCGTCCCCGATGGAACTGAGGTCGATTTCACAACAAGTCTTGGAATTATCGACCATATCGTTCGCACAAGTTCTCGTATTGCTCGTGCCCGGCTTCAAAGCAGCGCAACGGTAGGCACGGCGCTTGTATCAGCGGTTGTAGCAAATGGCAGGGCTGTTGCTCAATTAAATGTAGACTTCCTGGCTCCGGGGACTGAAATGTTCGATGAGTCTTTCATTCTTGTCTCCAGCGATCAACAACTGGGCTACGATGTCGGCGGGCAGGTCGTCGACGCCGCAGGCGGGGTTAAAATTTACCATCGTGGAGTTACAATTACCGCGGAGGAGGCTCAGATCGATGTAAAGGGCAATATCCTTCGTGCACGGGCAAGGCTTGGAGGAGATAATATTATCATAAAGAAAGGTGATAAGGAGATTCAGGCCAGCGCCTTATATTATAACTTTAACAAAATGAACGGAGTCCTGCTGACCCCAGCCGATGACGGGGCGAAACGGATGCTCTTCAGAGGGCGTGATCTGTTGTTGGAACCTGACAAAAAGCCTGATAAGAAAGTCAGCTTTGATTTTACTCCGGTCGAGCAGGCGAACATGTTTATCCGCGCAAAGAGTCTTGTTATACGACCTGGGGAAGAGATAAAGATAAAGCATGCGAATTTCTATATGGAAGGCGATAAAGTTCTCAGCGTTCCATTGCATGTTGTGTCACTCAACAGCCGTAATGCAGGCGCAAGCCAAATGATAACTTACGGTACTGAGGGCCTTCAGATGAATTTGCCCCTGTATTATTCACTTACTCCGAACGGCACAGGGTCATTTCAACTTCGCCATTCAGATCCGACCGGTTGGGGCTCGTATTCAAATAGTNNCCTTGATCAGGAATATACGCTGGGAGGATCGACCGAAGGCAATTTCAAGGTCAACCGAATTACCTCGGGCGACTGGGGCCTGAGTTGGAATGACAGACGTGAGTTGGATAGTGATTCTAGGCTATATACATACCTGGACTTTCCCTCTCATGAAAATCTGTATGGCACCCTGGACTACAGCCGTAGTCTAGGCGAATACACTATGTCTGTAAACATGCGTGGAAATATGCTGACCAATGCAGCAAACAGATACTCATCGATGGCGTATCTTCAGTCCCGTTCCAAACCGCTTATTGGCGGCGCATTATCCTATGCATTCACGACAAAATTAGCTTATGACAACTATTTCGATTCTGATGATTCAAACCGATTCGGCAGCGGCCTGGGGCTGCAATTATATGCTAAGCCGATTGAGCTCGGCAAAGGTTCAATCAATACTTCGGTTACGGCGTTTCAAGGTTGGGGAGGCTCGTTAGCCGGCTCAACTTTATATGCCAACGCCGGATATAATCGAAGTCTCAGCACAATTGGTTCATTCGGACTGAATTATGCCTATTCATTCAACAATTCCGATGATATCTACAGCGAACACAGACTCAGTGCAGATCTGTTTCTCAGTCCGTCGCGCCTGTGGAATTCAAGAATCAACGCGACATATAGTCTTTCAGACGACAGCATTAGCGCATTTGCTGATTTTGGTTACAGTATCAGGCCCACCTTGCGCCTGAGTTTCCAGGATACCTACCAAAAATACACCGGTGGAAAATACACGGACTATGAAATTGCTCTTGCAAAGGCTCTCGGCCGACAAGAGGCAAGAATCATCTGGTCTCAGTCTCGCAAACGCTTCCGTGTAGAGTTTTCTGCATTAAGTTTCTGATCGTAAGTCACCTCCCATGACCCCCCAGGCTAATCCTTTCGGGTGATTCAGGTTAATTCATCACAACATCACAATCGCCCGACGCATCACCCATATATAGTCTCATTATCACCAATGGCGGGCGATGCTTGGCCGCCAAAGACATACCCATAATAACGATATAATTCGAATATATTACATGGCGTGAGGTTACCGGTGATGGTATCGGGAAGTAAAATAACTTATTGGACAACACGGACGGCAATGGTTAACGCGTTAGACGCATATCTCAAAGAATATGCTCAAGGTAATTTCAGAAATATTATGGCAAAAGTGAAGGATAATTATGATAAGCCAACTAACACAAATATAGTGGGGCTGATTCCACGAAGCCAGAATCCATCTTTGTATGTGTTGCCCAAGGGGGTGTAGTGTGATGGCTAATGGAAATGATCGTGGAAATGAAACTCGTATTGTTATAGTTCATATAAGCAAGATACTGAGGGATTTGTTAACTTGGCGCTTGTCTCAAGTTGCCGAATTCAAAGTTGTTAGCGAGGCTGGCTCAGTCAAGGATGCACGGTCAGTTGTCGCGAAAGCAAATCCTGACGTCGTGCTTATGGGCCTGACGTTACCTGATGGATCAGGTATCGATGTGGCGCATGAGTTGGCGAAGGAATGTCCAAATGCAAAATGGCTGCTGCTTGCATCCAGGTTAAGTGCGGACAATCTCGCTTTGGCAATCGGTACGGGATTAAATGGGTGTGTATTTGAATCCTGTACAGTTGAAGATCTTGTGGGTGCTCTGAGGAAAGTAGCTACTGGCGGCTATGCCTATGACACCAGCGTTCTTGTCGATATTGTGAGAGAATGTGCCCGTTGTGGAATGCCTCACGAAACCTCGAAATTTAGTCAATCGAATTACCATCTTTCTCCCAGACAGCAAGAGATACTCAGTTTGGTCAGCAGAGGCCTAACAAACAAAGAGATAGCCAACGCTGCGTACTTGAGTGTCAATACTGTCAAAACCCATCTCCGCAGAATTTATCAGGAATTAGGGGTTAATTCGCGCAGAGAGATTATGCACGAATTCAATGTGAGCGTGAATTAACGTAGAAGAAGACGAGGGCCTTTAAATGAGTAAAATTGAAGGCGATAGACTAAAGGTGCTGTTGGTTGAGTCCAATCGAGACTGGCAGAGTGGGCTTGCTCTGGCATCGTATTTGCAGCGTCATGGATGCACTGTCGATCAAGTCGATACTGGTTGGCATGCCTGGCAGATAATGTCCAGGCTTAGATACGATGTCGTGTTAACGGATTTGAGATTATCCGATATCAGCGGTTTAGAACTACTTCGAATAATGCGCACTCNNATCGCCGCCGATCGAAAAGATTGCATTGAATATGGGAGCTGCGAGATGTTATGCAAAGCCATTGCCAGCCAGTAAAGTATACGAATTAATGGTTGATGTTGTTGAAAATGATGATCATGAAGAAAGTGATGAACAGCTAGCGGCATAGCAAATCCGCAATACCCTCCTCAGAAGGGCCGGTTCACATCCGGCCCTTCACTCTCCCGATGACCTTGACCATACCTCGCCTTTGAATTATCATGATACCGAACAAACGTGCGGGAATGATAATGGATAAATTCAAGCTTAAAGCGGACTTCAAACCTACAGGCGATCAACCCAAGGCCATAGCGCAACTGGTGGACGGAATCCAGACCGGTTATAGATTTCAACAGCTTCTCGGCGTCACCGGCTCCGGCAAGACATTTACGATGGCGAATGTCGTCGAAGCCCTTCAGCGTCCGACGCTGGTGATAGCCCATAACAAAACCCTGGCCGCCCAGCTCTGCTCCGAGTTCCGGGAGTTCTTCCCTGATAACGCGGTTGAATACTTTGTAAGCTATTACGACTATTATCTCCCTGAGGCTTACATCCCTCAGTCGGACACATATATTGAGAAAGACTCATCGGTTAACGATGAGATAGATCGCTTGCGCCACTCAGCCACACAGGCTGTTCTTGAAAGGCGTGATGTTCTCATAGTCGCCAGTGTAAGCTGCATCTACGGCATCGGCTCCAAAGAAGACTATTCCAAGACCGTTTTGGAATTAAGGGTAGGCCAGACATATGAGCGTGAACAGGTTCTTCGCTTGCTCATAGATATGCAATTTACCCGTAATGACATCGCTCTCGGACGCGGTACATTCAGGGTGCGCGGCGATATCCTCGAGATACAGCCCAAAGACGAGGAATCGATCACCCGAGTCGAGTTTTTCGGAGATGAGCTTGAAAAGATAAACATAATCAATACGGTTACAGGTGAAGTCATATCTTCCCATCGAGCAGTTACGATATATCCGGCCAGCCACTTCGTAACACCTGCGGACAAAATGGAGAGAGCACTTGTCGAGATTCAGCGCGAGCTTGAGGAGCGCATCAAATACTTCACCGACCGCGGGATGCTCCTCGAAGCCCAGCGGATCGAGCAGCGCACTAACTTCGACATGGAGATGATGCGCGAACTTGGTTACTGCAGCGGCATTGAGAATTATTCCCGCATTCTCGACGGCCGCCCAGCGGGGAGCACGCCTCATACTTTGGTCGAATATTTCCCCGAGGACTTTCTGATGTTTATCGATGAATCTCATCAGAGCATTCCGCAGCTCGGGGCTATGTATGCGGGCGACCGTTCCCGCAAGGGGACCCTCGTCGAATACGGATTCCGGCTGCCTTCCGCGCTCGACAACCGTCCGCTGAAGTTTGCCGAGTTCGAGAAGCTGGTAAACCAGGCGGTCTTTGTCTCCGCCACTCCGGGTCCTTACGAGATGAGAAATGTCTCGCAGGTAGTGGAGCAGCTTATCCGACCGACCGGCCTTCTCGACCCTGAAGTCGAGGTCAGACCGACTACTGGTCAGATAGACGACCTGATCGACGAGATAAAGCGACGTGTCGAGCATAGTGAAAGAGTGCTCGTTACCACTCTAACCAAGAAAATGGCCGAAGACCTTAGCGAATACCTGCAGGAACTTGGCATAAAGGTGCATTATTTGCACTCGGAGATAAAGACCCTCGAACGGACTGAGATCCTGCGCGATCTTCGACTTGGAGTGCACGATGTAATTGTCGGTATCAACCTCCTTCGCGAGGGTCTCGACTTGCCGGAGGTCTCGCTTGTCGCCATTTTGGACGCCGATAAAGAGGGCTTCCTGCGTTCCGAAACGTCTCTGATTCAGACCATAGGCCGCGCCGCCCGAAACGTATCGGGCAAAGTGGTGATGTATGCCGACAACGTAACCGATTCGATGCGCCGCGCCATAGACGAGACCAACCGCAGGCGTGTAATCCAGGCACAATACAATGAGGAACACGGTATCACACCTAAAACCATTGCGAAAGCAGTGCGCGACCTGATCGAATCGGGCAAGAATATCGATACCTACACGTATGAGCAAGCGGGTGAGAAGCCGGACGACAAGCCTCTTTCACTGGATGATTTGTTGAGTACCATCAGCAAAACCGAGCGCGAGATGAAGAAAGCAGCCAAAGATCTGGACTTCGAGCGTGCCGCCCAACTGCGTGACGAGATCGCAGCCATGAAAAAGCTCCTTCCCGATGCTCATTGGAGATAGATCGGCATTACCTCTGAACTTTACAATATTTCTTAAAAACGCTAGAATAACAAAAAAGTGAACAAGGCGCGGGGAAGAGTAGTCGGCAAGTGCCTGTAGAGAGGAAGCGGTTGGTGAAAGCTTTCGGATACTGCCGCGCGAACGTCGCCCTGCAAGCCGTGAGAAGAACGGAGTTATCGCTCCTATTAGAACTCACCGGATAAGCCCGTTACAGCATATAAGCTCTACTTAGCCGTAGTTTTTGACTTTTAACCTAAGCGGAGAAATCAAGGTGGTACCACGAGCCATTCGTCCTTGAACGGGATGAATGGCTTTTTTATTTTGAGGTAAGCGGATGGCTGATGAAAAACTGGACTATTATGAAGCCAAATCATGGTTCTGGACCAGAACGTTCGTCTGGCTGGTTCCGGTAATAATCATAACTGCGATTAGCCAGTTCATGTTCTGGAGTTACTATGACCTGTCTGGCACATTCTCCGTGAGATTATGGACATCGATCGCCGGAGGGTTCGCATCCGCGTTGATAGGTCTACTGGGTGCGGCTATATCTTTGGATTTCCCGTGGATGCGTCTTGGACGGCGATATGGTTACGTGCTCAATGGGCCGATCTGCGCAGTCATTTCGGGTATTGCTGCATTTCTATTATGGGGTGCAATTTTGAGCATAATGCAGAACGATCCAAATCACCTGCCCAGCCGCGCGGTAGTGCAGACAGCTTATACCCTGATGGAATTCGGCATCGGCGCCTCGATGTTCTGGGGGTTCATCCTGGGAAGCTGGTTTGCCATGAGGCGCGACAAATATTTCGTAGAACAGATATAGGAGATATGAATGAACGATAAATCAAACCCGGCGGATGCTCTGCCGACGGTATATGACCCGACCAATGTCGAGAGCAAATGGTATAAATGCTGGCTAGATAAAGGCTATTTCCACGCGGAAGTGGACAAAACCAGGCCCGAGTATTGCATAACCATTCCTCCGCCGAATGTTACGGGTTCACTGCACATCGGCCATGCGCTCTGTTACAGCATTCAGGATGTGTTGATCCGCTGGAAGAGAATGCAGGGTTTCAATACCTTATGCCTGCCCGGAACAGACCATGCGGGTATCGGGACTCAAAACAAGGTCGAGCAGGCGCTTGCTCAAGAGGGCCTGACTCGTCACGACCTCGGCCGGGAGAAATTTCTCGAACGTGTCTGGTCGTGGAAGAAACAGTATGGCGGGGAGATTCTTCATCAGTTCAAGAAAATGGGTTTCTCTTTCGACTGGGAGCATGAACGGTTCACTATGGACGAGGGCTATACGGCAGCCGTCCAGGAATCATTCATCCGCCTCTTTGATAAGGGCTATATATATCGCGGTGCCCGTGTAATCAACTGGTGCCCGCGCTGCCACACCGCCATTTCGGATATTGAGGTGGAATATGTGGAGCAGCACAGCCACCTCTGGCATCTGCGATACCCGCTTGAAGACGGCTCCGGATATGTAATCGTAGCCACCACGCGCCCTGAGACTATGCTCGGCGACACTGCCGTCGCGGTGAATCCTGATGACCCTCGATATAGCGCTTTCGTCGGCAAGAATGTTAAGCTGCCGTTGACTGATCGAGTGATTCCTATTATTGCGGACAATCATGTGGATATCGAGTTCGGAACGGGCGCGGTCAAGGTTACTCCGGCGCACGATCCCAACGACTTCGAGATAGGCATGCGCCATAATCTATCGCAGATAGTCGTAATCGGCCCGGACGGCTGCNNTGCATGACTCAGGAAGCCGGAACGGATTATGAGGGCCTCGATCGATTCAAGGCCCGTCAAAAAGTGGTTGATGACTTCGAAAAGCTCGGACTCTTGGATCATATTGAAGACTATTCACACTCAGTAGGCACATGCGAGCGCTGCCACACTACAATCGAGCCGCTTCTTTCGGAGCAGTGGTTCTGCAAGATGAAAGAACTCGCCGGGCCTGCGATAGACGTCGTCAAGCAGGGCAAGATCAAGTTCCACCCTGATCGCTACGAGAAGCTCTTCATCGAGTGGATGGAAAACGTTCGCGACTGGTGCATCTCGCGTCAGCTCTGGTGGGGGCATCGGATTCCGATATATAAGTGCGATGAGTGCGGCGAGGTCGTAGCGGCAAGGAGCACGGAAGATGCCGTAAGCAAACTCAAATGCGGGCATAAGAGCGTCACTCAGGATACCGACGTTCTCGATACCTGGTTTTCATCCGCTCTGTGGCCGTTCGCGACCCTTGGCTGGCCCAAGAATACACCCGAGCTTGATTATTTCTACCCGACGGACGTCCTCGTGACCTCTCGCGAGATCATCTACCTGTGGGTGGCTCGAATGATCTTTTCGAGTCTCGAATATCTGGACAAGATTCCATTCAAGGATGTCTATATCTATGCCACGGTCTTAAATGAAGAGGGCAAACGCATGAGCAAGTCCCTGGGGACAGGAGTCGACCCCCTGGAGCTTATCGATAAGTTCGGCGCGGACGCTCTCCGCTTTGCTCTCATCCAGCAGACCGGTATGAACCAGGACATCAAGTTCTCAGATAAGCGCGTCGAGGACATCCGCAACTTCGGCAACAAGATATGGAACGCCAGCCGGTTCGTTATTATGAACCTTGAAGGCTTTACTCCCGCGGACAAAACCGCCCAAACTTCCGTGGATATGGCAGCTTTCACTCCCTCTCCCCTTGCGGGAG
>DJHI01000251.1:5013-12704 GCA_002431715.1 Armatimonadetes bacterium UBA5829 | reverse complement strand
CACCGAACAACTGGGATTGACCTTCGAGCATACCATCAGCACTCACTCGGCAGTAACTCTGGAATATGTATTTTCACATACTTCCAATGCGGGTATAAAACTGCCTAATATAGGAGTAAACGCCAGCATGATTGAGNNGGTTGGTTACTCCTGGTTCCTATGATTATAATATATTAGTATTTTGTAGTAGAGGTGTAGTTTGAAACGAGTAATAATTTCACTGTTTTGCGTTGTAACTGTTCTTTTTAGCGTCTTACCACTCTTTGCAGAAACAAAGACTGAGCCATTTTTCTTTATTCAAATTGCCGATCCGCAGATCGGGTTCAACTACAGAAAAACAACCAGAGACATAAGTGAGGAAGTAGCTCACTTTACAAAAGCCATTGAGATCATAAATCGCCTAAAGCCTGCATTTGTAGTAATAAACGGCGATATGGTCAATAATTGGGACGATGAGATTCAGCTTCATGCTTTCTGGCAGGTTGTATCCCTGATAAGACCGGATGTACCCGTCCATTTTGTATGTGGAAATCACGACATTAAGGCCGCAAGTAAAGAATGTTTGGACACATACACAAAAACGTTCGGTAGAGATCACTATCGATTTACTTATAACAACTCCACATTTATTGTAGTTAATACCAATTTGATGTATCAGACTTGTGCCGAGCAGGGACTTAAAGAGGTCCCTAAGAAACTGCCGGAATCCGCTTATTTGAACGATCCGGCTAAGGAACTTAGAGATGCTCAACGAAAATGGCTCGAAGATGAGCTTGCATACGCTCAGCGAAAAGCCGCGGCACATATATTTGTTTTTACTCATCATCCCTGGTTTGTGGACGAACCCGATGAGCCGGATGTATATGAAAATATTCCGCTTGCGCAGAGGCCGGACTATTTGAACCTGCTGGATAAATATGGCGTCGAGTATTCTATAGCAGGGCATACTCACAGAGAAATAATAAACAAATATGATAGAATCAATTTAATCACTTCAGCCGCGCTTTGCAAGACCAAGTGCGGTGTCGGATTGCGGATTTTCAAGGTCTATCCATACAGTGTCGAGAATACATATTACACACTTGATAAGGTCCCTGAAAAGGTGGATTTGTAGAATATGAGACTTGTCGATCTCACTCATTCGACCATGCGCGATATCAAAACCGAGGATGTAATTCCCGTTGTTGTGCGCTCAACGGAATCCATTCATCGCATTTCTCTCGATGATCTTGTCACGCTTGCCACGGTTGTCGATTTAACGGGCAGACCGGATAAGTCTGAGGTCAGACATTCCGACATTGCAAAAACAGGAGTATCGGACATAAGGGGATGTATCCTGCGCACTGACTGGTGTGACCACTATCTCTCAGGTCTGCGTGCCCAGCCTCCGATACTTTCCGTGGAAGCTGCGTCTTATCTTCTTCAAGGCGGAGTGCGTACTATCGCTGCCGATTTTCCGATAACTTCCGACGCCGCGGATCTGCTTCTTCACAATAATTGCGTGCTTGTTCACTGCCTGAGCAATATATCAGAGCTCAAAAAATCGGTTGTAAGGCTGGTCGCACTGCCGCTAAAATACGAGGAAACATACAGCGCGGAGGCTCGTGTGATCGCCATGGAGGGCTAAGCACGGTAATCGAGAGCAAGTGCGCAGAACATCATGACTCCGGCTCCTATCACATCATCATTAAAGTCGAAAATGCTTGAGTGTAAGGCCGGATAGTCCTCTCCAAGCCCAAGCTGGAACATAGCTCCTTCTCGACCATTCAGGTAATATGCAAAATCTTCCATTGCCATTGTCGGCGAAGATGCTTCTATCCAAGCTGCATGGGTTTCGGCAGCGCTCTTTACAGCGAGGTATCCCTTTTTCGTGTTAACCACGGGCAGGTCATAGGAAATATCGAATTTGAGATCGGCTCTAATGCCGTTTTGCTCAGCTATCGCGCAATCTATGAGTTTTCTGACGGCAGTTTCGATAATATCCCCCAGACCTTGATCGAGAAAGCGCACAGTGCCCTTTATAACGGCTGTATCAGGAATGATATTCTCCAGATGGCCGGACTCAAATACGCAAACAGTTGCCAGGCTGTTATTCAGACGCAACGCGGTGTCATTCAAGTATTGCATCCCCATGGCAATTTTGGCCGCCGTGGGAATTGGGTTTATGCCTTTATCTGGAGTGGCACCGTGGCAGCTTTTGCCGTGTACAGTAATCTCGAACGTGCCTCCGGCTGCAAAGAAAGGGCCTTCGAGGGTGCTTATGCTGCCTGCAGGTAGTCCCGGCCAGCCGTGTAGAGCAAATGCAGCCTCACAGTCGTCGCAGACGCCATTCTCGATCATTGTCTTTCCGGCGCATATCAATTCCTCACCCGGCTGAAACACGAATCTGACTCTGGCGGGCAGATGATCTCGAAACTCATTAAGCACCAGTGCTGCGCCCGTGAGAATAGCAGCATGGCCATCGTGACCGCAGGCATGCATAACACCAGGCACGAGGGACTTATACGGCAAATCACTGCTCTCTTCATGGGATATCGCGTCCATATCCGCTCGGAAACATATTATAGTATTTCCTTCGCCAATCTCACCAATTAAATCACTTCCGAGCAGAGGCGCTTTAAAGTTCATGGACGTCTTGGATAGCACTGCTTTTATCTTTTTGGAGGTATTGAATGTGTCGAGTCCTGTTTCCGGCTCGGAGTGAATTTGCCGTCTAAGCGAAATCAACTCAGGCAGAATTTCCCGTATCTTCTTTTGCAGCTTGTCTATGAGTTGAGGATCAAGCATCTCAGCCCGCCAGCCATTTATGAAGATTTTCCTTAACGAACTCATCATCATTAAGGTAAGGGTAGCTCCTATAGACCCTGTCTATCTCTTCGGCTTGTCCAGGGCTAAGGGTTTCTTCCGGTGAGAGACACCATATCTCCTCCAAAAGTCCCTGACGCCGCAGAACCTCATGCAGCCCCGCTATACATCCCTTGAAACCATTAGCCGCGTCAAAAAAAGCCGCGTTTGTATCAGTGACCTCTATCGATCTGCGCAGCATCTCTTTTGGAATATCTCCTGATTGGACGATCTGTTTGCACTGAGCTAAAAGCTCGACCGCTCGTTTTGTCCACACGGACCAGTGCCCCAGCAGCCCTCCGGCAATCCTACGCTCGATTTTTCTTCCGTTTACCTCGAATGAATACGGCGTAAGCAAATCCATGACTATGTTATCGTCATTACCCGTGTAGAGAGCGATATCATCCCTGCCGGATTCCACCACGGCGCGAACAACATCGATTGTCTGATATCTGTTAAACGGCGCCATCTTGATTGCGACCACATTCTCGATCTCAACAAACTTGCGCCAGAAATCATAGCTAAGAACCCTGCCGCCTACAGCGGGCTGCAGGTAGAACCCGATCAAAGAAATGACCTCGGACACCGCTTTGGCGTGATCTATGAGTTCATCATCACTTGCGTTTTTCAAAGCGGCAAGGCTTAGCAGACCCGCTGAATATCCCAGGTTCTTTGCAAGCTCGGCCTCTGAAACCGCCTGATCTGTCAACCCGCATATCCCGGCAACTCTGACCAAAGGTGTTTTAGAATGCTCATCCGCTCTATTCATCTCCTCAGCGGCGATTTCGAGCACGGGTTTAAGTAATCCATATTTTGGGTCTCGAATTTCAAATTGAGTGGTATGAACCGCTACCGCTATCCCTCCTGAGCCCGCATCGACATAATAACGATACAGAGCGCGCTGGCGTCTTTCATCCAGTTTTCGTTCAGCGTTAAGTGCGAGCGGACTGGCCGGAATAGCCACACCGTTTTGTAAAACTGCGCGAACCTCTGGGTACATATTGCAATCAGCCATCTAGTATTTGCCGTTCCTTGTCTCAAAGTGAGTGGGCTTGCCGATGGTCTCGCCGTCCTGGGCTATCCAATGAGCGATCCAGTTTATCATTTGCTGAGTATTGATTGACGGTTCGCCGTACAGCTTATAACCCAAACAGCCGTTATTTAGAAGCGCATCGTTCATCTCGGAACCGGTAATTTTTGCCACCCTGTTAAAAATCTTGCCGAAGTGTTCCGCTATCGACCGCACGCTCACTATCTCGGGTCCGGCAACGTTAAGTATAAATGGAGGGCTGGAGACGNNGCGTTGGCATCCGCCTGCCAGATCACATTTACATATCCCATGCTTACATCTATCGGCTCGTTGTTCCAAACCTTTGAAGCTATATCTACCAATACCCCGTAGCGCAGTTCGGTTGCGTAATTCAGCCTTATTATGGCAGCTTTTAAGCCGTAAGTCTTGCTGAAGTGCTCCAATATTCTTTCCCTGCCGAGAACACTCGAGGCATATTCGCCTTGGGGATTAGGGGTATCGGTCTCCACAGACCCACCGCTATAGACCGGTGACAACCCGTAGACGTTACCCGATGAAAACACTACCACTCTGCTGTCGTGATATTTCCCGAATACGCGGCCGGGCATGTATACGTTCATTGCCCAGGTCAATGATTCATTGCCCGTTGAGCCGAATTTCATACCGGCCATAAATATTACATTTTTTGCATCGGGCAATTCTTGAAGTTGGTCTTCCGAGAGGAGATCGCAAGAGATTGTTTCGATGTTCCAAGAAGATAGTTGTTCCTGCAATTTGCCGGATGAAAAGCGAGAGACGGCTATTATTTTTCTTTTTATTCCAGCTTCATCCGATGCCCGCCTGGCCATTCTAGCTAGGCTGGGGCCCATTTTTCCACCCGCGCCAAGCACGAGAATATCACCATCCACCTTTGCCAATGCCTTAACGGCGCTGGTCGACGGTCTGCTGATACGTTCTTCCAATTCTTCAATTGTAGATATTCTTTGTTGAGAATCTGAACACATAAGAAATTCCCTGGTGACGAAAATAAGCTTGTTTGTCACCAAGGAATAGTTAGCTTTTGAATATTGAATACCTGCCGATTTTTTGATTCTAGTAAGGATAAATAAGATCGGCCTGCTTTCGCACCCGAATTATAGGTATGGAGATTCCGAGTCCTTCAGGCTGTTCCACACTTGATATTCCGGTCACTCTGACCATTTGATCCTTTGACGGCTTAGAAAGGCTTCCACAGATCACTTTCAAACCTGTAAAACCCGAGCCATCATCCAGGTTGCAGCCATCATCCACGTAGAAATATGTCCAGCCGGTAGCAGTTACCTTACCACATACACTAACAAGCAGCGAGACATTGTTCAGCCCTACCCCATTTTCCACGCCGGATTTGAGCCCGAGTCTGCCCCCACCAATTGTTTGCGTCTGCATATAAAGAGGCTTAAGAGGAGTTTGCGACCCTGCTTTTGAAAGTGACGCCCCCTGAATTGCTCGCTCGCCATTCTGGGTCATGAGCGTCCCTATTACTTCAACGATATCACCCTCAGAGTAGCCCGAAGGCATGGTGGTAAACGGCAGCATTATCGCGCATGCACGATTATTTTGCTCCACGTACATCCTATCAGACAAATTGGTGCTTCCGCTGGTGATGACCACATCACTTACTTTTACCAGAGATCCACTGGACATGGATGAAAGATCACCTATCTTGCTGGATTCCATCGGAGGATCGACAAGAGCATGATAAGCATTAACAAGCCCCCACCCTGTATATTCGTCCCAACCGGTCGCCCCCATTTCTTTACAGGTCATTTTTATCTGCTCGACCACCTGGCCGTTTGTCCATGTAGGATACTGGCTCAATACGAGCGCAGCGATACCCGATACAAAAGGCGCTGCGGCTGAGGTTCCAGATGAAATATTGTAAGTGCTCCCGCCTGCATCCCACCATGTGCTCATTATACCGTTCCCCGGAGCCATAACATCGAGATAACTGCCATAATTGCTGCCTCCCGCACCCCAATCGTTGGCTGTGCAGCGCTGCCCGCTTTCGTTGGATGCGCCGACTGCAATCACCTGATCGTAAGAAGCCGGATAAAAAGCCGTATTAAGGCCGTCATTGCCGCTCGCCGCAATCAGAACGCAGCCCTTGTTGTATGCATATTCTATCGCAGCTTTTTCGGCAGGAACATCGTCATACCCGCCTAGGCTCATGCTGATGATATCGGCGCCGTTGTCAGCCGCCCAGATTATCCCTTCGGCTGCGTCGGACTCCAGCCCATAACCGTCCGCATCCATAACCTTGATCGGCATAATTTTTGCTCCCCAGCTTACCCCAGCTACACCGATTGAGTTATTGGTCTGTGCAGCAGCTATGCCTGCGGTAAACGTGCCATGACCATTGTCGTCATTTGCATTGGTTGGGTCGGAAGCGCCGGTGACGAAGTTGCGCCCGGGAACAATCTTGCTGGAAAGGTCTTCATGTCTGGTATAAACACCGGTATCCACCATCGCGATGATAATGTTCGAACTGCCGGTGGTGATATCCCAAGCGTCAGGCGCCTGGATGCCTGTATTGGGATACATATCCGAGTAAAGCCCCCACTGCCAGTACCAATAAAGCCAGGGATCGAGGAAATATTCGTCGTTTGGCTCAACGCAGATATGAATGATATGATTTGGCCCTGCATACTCTATTGCCGGATTCTTCTTATAGCGCGCAATCGCATCTTCCACTGAAACACCTTTTGGAAGCTTGATTCTCTGAGAACGAATTTTTTCGATACTCCTCTCGATTGTGGCCCCTGTTACATAACTGCCTGATGCAATTCTTGCCTGCATACCGGATTTGTATCTGATTATCAGCTCACCATCTTTGTAAGCGGCATTCGCGCTATCTACGCTAAATAAGAGAAGTACAACTGCCAGGCAATAAGTAAGCATTGCAAACCATGAATACAATCGCGAAACATTGTGACTAGCCATTTACATATACCTCTAATCTATAAGATTGGTTTGCTGTGCTCGATGTTCCTTCAAATCAAGCAAATATCGGATTAACTAATTGATGCAGGTTATGCGAAGGACAGCAGAACAACGTTATAGAACTACTTATATGGAAATTCTGAGCCGATTGCCCGGGAAACTCATCAGTATTTATACCCAGATTCCCGGACAATATGCTCTCACTATAGAGTGTTTTTATGTCATTCAAAATAGCTGTAATAGGCGATATTCACTACAGTAATATCGCTCTTAAAGACTGCGCCGCGCGTCGCTGTGCAATATCTCACATTCTTCTTCTCCGAACAGTCCAGAGGCTGAACAAATATATAAAACCCGATGTTACCCTCATATTAGGCGATGTCATAAATGATCCCGAAAGCCCCAATGCAATTGATGAGTTGGCATCACTCAAGGATATAACAGATCTCCTTGAAGCCCCGTTAATTGTAATTCCGGGAAACCATGATCCTAAGCCGGATATTTTCTACAGCGTATTTTCAGAGCCATCGCGCATAACCGATATAGGCGGAGTCAGGTTCGTAACATTTCTGGATAAAGAAGAGCCCGGATATAATGCCACCCGCTCATCCGATGATATCAAGCTCATGAAAACTGCTCGAAGTGGGCATGCGGGTCCGATAATATCGCTTCAACATGTGCCGCTCTTTGCGCCTGGAACAAGCCCCAGCCCTTATTCGCTGACTAACGCCAGTGAGGTCTGGTCTGAGTTTAAAAATAACAACTATACTCTATCAATAAGCGGACACTATCACTCAGGTGACGACCAGATAGTCAAAGGAACTGGAAAATCTGTCAC
>DJHI01000251.1:2771-5007 GCA_002431715.1 Armatimonadetes bacterium UBA5829 | reverse complement strand
GCCGCGCTCTGTGAGTCGCCATTCAGCTTTATTGAAATCGAGATAGATGGCGATGAGATAACCACTCGTCACCATAAGCTCGCGATGCCTCCGGAGCTTGAGCTGATCGATTATCATGTTCATACTCCATATGCCTACTGCCAGCAGAATATGGACCCAGAGCTTACAACTCAGCTTGCAAAGGAGTTCGGTCTGGCCGGTTTTGCCTTTACAGAGCACTCAGGACAGCTCTACTTTGATGGTCCCACATTCTGGCATGCGGAGTTTATGGAGAACGGACTGGAGACCGATCATGGTCATCAAAATCGGATGCCAGATTACTTAAAGCTGGCAAAGAGATACTGTCCGCCTGCGTTACTGGGATTTGAGATGGACTGTGATTATCAAGGAAGGCCTGTTATCTATCCCGAGGACTTAAAGCACGCACAGGTGAGGTTGGCTTCCGTTCACTGGCTTGAAGAACTAAAAAAAGAAGAACCGGACATCGACCTTGCTTGCCATGAGATGCTGCGCAGGCTCTCCGTAATGTTCGAATACGGAGTCGATATACTCGCGCATCCATTCAGAATCTTTACCAGAACTGAGACACCCGAGCCTAAGCAGTTGGTCGATCCGCTTATAGAGTTATTGCGAAAACACAACGTTGCGGCTGAGATCAATTTCCACAATCAGATTACGAGTGAGGGATTTATAAAAAAGTGCGTAGATGCCGGGGTAAAACTCACGTTCGGTAGCGACTCGCACAATCTTTATGAGGTCGGAGAGCATTATCCTCATCTGCAGCTTATGAATCGATGCGGTTATAGCCATTCTGACTTATCGCACATATTATATAAAGCGCCCGCAGGCGCGGAGTTGGCGCATGACCGATAAAGCACAACAAAATCAACTTATAGAATTGCTCAAAAATGCAAGAAACGTATTCATCTTCACCGGCGCCGGAGTGAGCAAGGAATCGGGTCTTCCGACATTCAGAGACCTCGATGGCGAATGGACGAAGTACGACCCCATGACATTCGCCACTCTCGACGGGTTCTTAAGCAACCCTGTTATGGTCTGGAATATGTATCGCGAGCGCCTTATGCAGATATCGGCTGCTCAGCCGAATCCGGCTCATATAGTAATTGCTCAAATGGAGCATTATTACCCTGAGTTTTTGCTGACCACCCAGAATGTGGACAATCTGCATGAAAGAGCCGGTAATAAAAAGATGGTAAAAATCCACGGCGATGCCTGTCGCATAAGGTGCGTGGACTGCGAGGAGACATATCCGGTCTCTGATTACGATTTTAGTGAAGAGTTCGATGAACCCAAACTGCCTAAATGCCCGGACTGCGGCGGTCTTTGCAGGCCCGATATTGTGTGGTTCGGCGAATATGTGCCGCAGGAGGCGTTTGCCGCCTCTATAAATGCCGCAATGACATGCGATCTGATGATGATCGTCGGCACATCCGGCGAAGTATCGGGCGGATATGGTTTTGCTGAGCGGGCTTTGAGTCATGGAGCAAAAATAGTTGAAATAAACCCATCCGAAGGCGCGCTTACTCACTATGCACACTTCTGGATACCTCAGCAGGCAGGTGTTGCATTACCTCAGATATGGAAACTTGTTGTCGGGGATGCTTAATCACTGAAGCATCGAATTTATAGAGACACAGAAGTAATAATCAATCATTCAATATTTCCGTATCTTCCGTCTTTCCGTGTTTTAATTCCAGCTTGCCTGTATTGACATCAAGCCCGGCAAATGGTAGATTTACCTAACTGCATTTTGCTTCTCAAAATGGTTTCAAGGTTGCGTAGCAACCAATGTATGTTCGAATCCCACGGAAGGTAAAATGAGCGAACTGCTTAGAAATTTATCCTCATATATTCACGCTCATCATCAAGGTGGAGTGCATGTCGTTCTGGCTCGCAATGAGCCTGATGAAATGCCTTCGATGCTTGCCGCTGCCGAGCCGAAAGTCGTTGTCTCCGATCTGGAAGGCAGGAGCATAGACGCGGTACCTGTGGGAGAGGCTCATCCGGGAAAAATTGCTTATTTTATGGATGGAATGCAGCGGCCGAGAGGGCCAATATATTTCAAAAATCAAGTTCCCGTGATGTATGGTTATGTGGCCGCCACAATACGCGTTCGTGGTGAAGACCGTCGAATGCGTAAGCATGAACTGATTCCGAGAGAGTCACTTTATTTCCCAAGCGATGCTCCGGGAGCGCCGGTCGATCTCGCAAGTGC
>DJHI01000251.1:0-2734 GCA_002431715.1 Armatimonadetes bacterium UBA5829 | reverse complement strand
CATCGATACCGGCGAAAGAGGCAAATCTCCTGAAGAGCACCCTCTGATGCTTGTCGAACGCGCGAAGAACAAAATCAGCGATGTTCGAGCTGATATTGAGAGAGAAATTACTTCCAGATGGCTCTCTGACTTTCAGAGCAGGAACGAATGGCTTTTGGTGGATGGTTCGTTAAGCGGAGACTATCACAAATATGACTCACCCAATATAGTCGGAGTTATAAAGAGCCATCAGACTCAATATTTTCTTTGGGAAGACCAGCAGAAGATTCTTAATCTTAAGGCCCGCGAGCGCAGCGGAATTTTTATTCCAAAAGGACGGAACAGGCCTGATGTCTATAGCTGGTATCTTCGCCTCAGGCCAAACGACGGTCGAGATGTATATTTCGGGCTTGTGAGGGTCGAAGCTGCAAAGTGCCGACGGACTCTGGATATGGCTGATGAAATCTCTCGATGGCTGCTTGCCGAGAGAAGCCCGCTGAGCATGCCGGATGCCAGATGGGATAGATTAATTTACCCTATTCACGACTGCGAGCTTTACTTGAAAAGCACCGCACCGAGCCATACGTCGCTAGATTCACTTATGACAGGTCTGATAGCGTGATGGTCTGATGGTCTGATGGTTTGATGGTTAGTGACCTAACAACAACGTCGACCATCAAACTATCCAGCTATCAAACCCTCAAACGGAGATTAAAATGGAGCAAAAATATCTCATACAAGTAGGTCGAGTAGTTGCAACTGAAGCTAAGCCGAGCACCGCGTACAGCTTCAGCTTTTGGGCTGCAGAGGGCGACTCCAAGGTCGGAATAGGCACTCTTGTTGTCGTTAAAAAAGACGATCTGAAGGTATATGGTGTTGTAGTAGAGGGGTTTGGATTCACAGACCTCGGTTCGGCTATGCACGACTATATAGGCTCCGAAGGCGACCCAGGCTCCGAGGCCCCTACCCTGCGTCATGAAGTAAGGTGTTATACGGCCGCTGTGCTTCGAGTCGAGCCCGAGGAGCCGCTCCAGCCGGTGCCTGTCGCTCCTGTATATCTGGCCGATGACATGGTCGTCCGAAACGCTCTTCGGATGGATAGCTTCTGGGAGAAGAGCGGGATTCCAATCGGGCTGTATCAGAACGGCGACCTGCTCTCGCCGGTGTATCTTGACTCAGAGTTCCTGCTCGGGCCGGAAGCCGCTCATTTAAATATTACGGGCGTCTCGGGCCTTGCTACGAAGACGAGCTCGATAGAATTTATCCTGCTCAGTATATTCGAACACTTCAATGAGCGCGATGATGATGGGATTGCGGTTGTCTGCTTCAATGTCAAAGGACCGGATATGCTCTTTTTAGACTTCCCCGGCAGCACTGTCGATGAGAGAGACGCCGAGATGTATGACCTTCTGCGCATTCCTAACACTCCGTTTAAGAACGTCAAGTATTTCGCTCCGTTCAAGTCCGACAGGGTCAACCTCAACACTCTACGCACGCACCCCGATCTCATCGGGAACGTTACACCTCTCTCTTGGGGACTGATCGATATTCTCGAGTTTACTGAGGTTGTCTTGAACAGGGATGACGTCGACGCTAAAGCCGATGCCCTGATCGCTTATATCAAAGATCGTGTGGTGAATGAGACCAGCGAGGTCAACGGCCAGCAGATCACCGTCCGCAACTTCCAGGATATGAACCACTGGTTCGACATGGTGCTGAAGGAGATGGAACAGAGCAACCGCTCCGAGTGGAAAACTCATCACTATGCGACCATCCGAAAAGTCTACAACAGGCTTTCAAACCTGAGCACCCGTTATCAGGGTCTTATAAGCCCGGATGAGTTCAGGTCTGACCTTCCCTGGGGCGATTTTGAGGATCGCGCGGTGTATGTGGTGGATGTGGCTAATGTCGACCCGCAGGCTCAGGATTTGGTATTCACACGTATAGTCAGCCAGCTCAGGCAGAGGCTCGAAAAGGGCGATTTGGGCGTAAAGCACGTTATCGTGGTGGTAGATGAGCTGAATAAATACGCTCCATCTGACGGCCAGGAGACCTATCTCAAGCAGACTCTTCTCGATATCTCCGAGCGCGGTCGGTATCTCGGCTTGGTTCTCTTCTCTGCGCAGCAGTTCAGGAGTCAGGTTCACAAGAGGATCGTCGGAAACTCAGCGACATGTATATACGGCCGCATGGACATGGACGAACTCGCCACGCCCGGCTATCAGGTTCTGACCTCAGCCACAAAGGAGAAGCTGGCGACCTTATCGAAGGGTCAGTTGATGGTTCGCCATCCTCACTTCAACCAGCCGATATTCGTTAAATTCCCGAGGCCCAATATCATGCGCGGGCCTGATGGGATTAAGGCATATCCTCCTGCAAATGATTTGCCTCTAGAGGAGGCCGTATGGCAGAATTTGAACCGATTGGATGGCGGAGTAAGCCGGAATGAGGTGAGCGATATTGTCGCATCTGCGGCAGATTCGTCTGAGATCGTGCGAGCGATGAATATCACTCTCCAGCGCAGGCCTGATGACCCGATCAGCCATTTCAGGAATTGCGTGAGGAAGAAAGCAGGAGTGCAGACTACTCCAGGTTCAAAACCGAGCTTTATACCTGTCCTAGACCCTGACCCGAGCGATCCATTCCAAGACTAGCTGAGAGCAGAGGGCAGAGGGCAGAGCATGCTCCATCTCCAGCGTTGGGGAAGAAGAAGGGTCTCTCAGAACGCACTGATTCCCTCTCCTGAGGGAGAGGG
>DJHI01000240.1:8148-8345 GCA_002431715.1 Armatimonadetes bacterium UBA5829 | reverse complement strand
TGGGGCAAAGCCCCAAATAACTTCTGCAGAACTGAACACTCTCGCTATTGCCAAACTGTTGACTTTAGAACGCTCTCATGGTAGAGTTTGAGCGGTGGGATTATGAGGAAAACGATTATGGATAAGAGAAGAATCAGGAGAGTTGTAAGTCTGGTTGTTGCTATGACGATGACCCTTTCGGTCGTTGCGTCGGCGGT
>DJHI01000240.1:5488-8079 GCA_002431715.1 Armatimonadetes bacterium UBA5829 | reverse complement strand
GGTCGAAGCCGCAGTAGCCACCTGGCTTGCTCCGCAGCCCGGCCAGAAGCTGTCTACCAGAGAGGTGGAGGTAGCAGTCGGCTACAACACCCATTGCGACGTCAGGGTCACGAAACTGGAGCTTTGGGTCGACGGCAAACTCCATGTGAAGAAAGTTTTGGTTCATCCGCAGTCCCGTGGAGTGTGTTCATTCTGGTGGGATACGGCCAGATATGCCGACGGTACCCATGATCTCATAGTTAAGGTTTATTCCGGCGACGATCTTCTCTCAACGGTTTCCAGCACCGGAACCGTAGGCGACTACAGATATGACATGCGCCCACCGGTAGTTTCATTTGCAAATGTTAAAAATGGAGACGTGCTCAAGGGCATCTCCACTCTTAAGCTCGATGCTAAAGACGACAGCGGCGATCCGCCTCTTGTAAGCCTTCTTGTAGACAAGTCCCTGAAGCTTATAAAGAATAGGCCGCCTTATACATATGATCTCGATACCACCAGTTACTCCGACGGCAGCCATGAGCTTCAGACCTTTGCCTACGACGGTTCGGGAAACAAGAGCGACCCTTCAGTAGTTCAGGTCGCATTTAAGAACGGGGTCGAAAAGCCGGTCGTTACGGCGGTGAGCGTTACATCTCATCCGAACCCTGAGGCTTTCGATGAGAGCCCGGCCGAAGCGGTTCCCGCCATGTCGGATTCAACAGCTTCACCTATGGTTAGAAACAGCGCAGCGCGCTCGGGTTCCGCCGTTATAGGAAAATCCAGTGTGTCAGCGCCTGTCGCTGCTTCCATAGCTCTGCCCAAAGCATCCACTGGGCAGCCGGCGGTGCCGTCAATAAAATCAACTTCTAGTGAATCTATAGCGTCGTTGAGAACGAATGCCGCGGCAAGGCCGGTGATTACAACTTCAAATGCTCCGGTGGCAAAGATCGCTCCGGCTCTTGAACCTGAAAAGTTCTCGATCCCGCCGGTAGTCGCATCTCCTGGCCAGGTGACAAGTTCGCCTGATATGGCTCTGCGCTCAGAGTCGGCCAAACCCTCCGATTTAGTCTTTACTGAAGCTGTGGAGCCCGATCAGATAACGGAAGCCGCAGCCGCCCAGCCAATCCAAATGGCGATGGCCTCTACGGCGTCTCTTCGCTCGAATAGTTTTAGTGGATTGGTTTCAAGTACCGTTCCGTCTGCTAAGGAGATGCTCTCCGCACCTGTTTCATCGGATACCGGGCAAGTTACGGCTTCCGTTGGGGCAAACACTAGAGATGGAAACATCGAGCAGACAGCGGCCAAAGGCGTTTCCGAGGCTCCTCCGGCATCTCCGACGGTGGCAAGTCCAAAACCGGTTCATATGGCCTGCGCTCCATTCGTTAACGATGCCAACGCTCAGGCAGCTTCAAATCATGCAATAGGCTGCCCTCCATCAATAAAGAAAGATAGCTATGCCAAGCTCGAAAAGAAGACCGCTCCGGTATCGGGCAAGATCAAACTGCGCGACCTGTATAACGACCTCAATGGTCTTCTCTTCTGGGATGCCCAGACACATACGGTGACTGCCCTTACCGGCAACATGAAAATGGAGCTGACAATAGGAAGCAATGTAGCCCTGGTAAATGGTCATAAGATGATTTTGAGCCAGGTGCCGAGTCTGGTGAATGGGAGAACAGTGATAGACGCCTCGGTCTATCATCAAGCAAAGGCATTTGTTGCTGCGCAGCTATCTCATACCGCAAAGAAATAGCTTGAACTTACATCAAAGATAAAAGCCAGGCCGTTTGGTCTGGCTTTTTTTGCAAAATAGAGAATATAAAGCGGTTCAGCTCTTTGCCGCTGCCGCCGCCGGTTTTTCGGTTTTTGCTTTGGTTTTGTTCTCTGCTTTACTAGAGCCGGTCGTGGTCGATGATTTTGAACTGGGGTAATCGTTTACATAAAAGCCGGAGCCTTTAAAGACAATTCCTACAGGAAAAATCAGCCTTGCGACCTCTCCCTTGCATTTAGGGCACTCTTTGAGCGGCTCGTCGCTCATTTTCTGTATAGTCTCAAACTGGTGCTGACATTTTTTGCACCTGTACACATATGTAGGCATTACACTGTCACCTCGATTGCATGTCAAGCTCAATTATATCGCTTTTAGAGCATTTAGACAAATCATGAACCTGATCGGTAATGGTAATTAGGCACATCAATCACGGAATCACTGAAGAAGGGAAAATACTGAAATGCAATATGAATAGTAGACCATTTCCGTTCTTCCCATGGCTCTGTGTTTCCGTGATTAGAAAGCCGAATTGAATTCTTTCGAATCCCTAAGCAGCGGACTCAGTTCTTTTATGAATGCAGAGAAATATCCAACTGCCTATTTGGGTATAGATAAGCTATAAAGCATTGGGTGCAATGCGTTCAAATATAGGGTATCAACTGACAGGTGAAGTTGGTTAGCCCGGTAATGGCAATAACGTGATAGTGTTGATTTACGAGCATTGATACTTACGGGTGATTATATGGAACGAGAAGGCTGGACCGGGATGAGAAAAATGTCCGAGGCTTGCTGGTCGCAGGCGCGAGCCAATTACGCCGCCGCGGTAACTCTACTCGACGCG
>DJHI01000240.1:3668-5483 GCA_002431715.1 Armatimonadetes bacterium UBA5829 | reverse complement strand
CCTATTTTGCGAGCGTGTTTTTTGCTCAACAGGCAGCCGAGCAGGCTCTCAGAGCGGCTACTATCCAGCAGGAGCAGAAAATCCCGCGCGGACACAATTTAATACAAATGTGCAACGGCCTTGAGGCTCCCATTGAGGTCATGAACGCCGCAGCCGAACTCAACCCCGAGTTCCTCGCCACACGCAGCCCAGAGGCCGTTTCAGGGGTTCCTTCCCAAAACTATGACCGCAAATCCGCCCNNAGACAATCGTCGACTGGATCAAGCAGACGATGTATTGAGTTCCATAATGCATCCCGAGATCATAGTGTCTTGTTCGGAAGCCTTTCGGTGTAGCTAAATTCAATTAATCATTTTTCCTGTTCACTAAGGGAATTGTCGAGCGTTTTGAAAGATGTGGGGAGCATAGCTTATTGCTGTACATCTACTAGAAAACACGATTTGATGAAGTGCTTAATGCTTTGCAGTGCTTCGCGGTTGCGCAGATTATCCCGGTCGAGAAGGCAGAACAAGATCATCCCGACCAGCATATCGGCAAGAATGTGAGGCGAGACATCGGAACACCTTATATTGGGGGAGCGCCGTATCAATTCGGCCATCATGTCGAGGTTGTTTTTAATCCGACCTCGCGCATAGTCTGCGGTCGGGTTTTCCAGGTTTACCATCTCTCGCTGAATGATGCGCATCACCTGCGGATTGCGGTAAAACAAATCAAAAAAGAAATCCACAAAACGAGATATCGGCTCTTCTGAAACAACTTCGCCTGCAAGCAACGATTTCAGTTCTTGTTCTTCCGCATCGAAGCAATCAGACACTATCGCCTGCATAAGCCCATGCTTGCCGCCGAAATAATGGTTTATAAGCGATATGTTGCAACCGGCCTGTGCGGCTATTTCACGGGTGCTTGTGCCGTCAAACCCTTTTTTAGCGAATAGCTGTGTCGCGGAGTCGATAAGCCTGGCTTTGGTGTCGGTCATCTTTGAGTTTACTGGTATATCGTTCATACCAATAGCATACAACAACGAGCGCCCANNGCCCAAAAGTCAATCAATCGTTTGATTAATTTTAGGCGCCCGTTATTTTCGCATAACCTTCGATGTACCCTAGATCGGTGTTTTACCCACCAGTTCGCCTATTCTTTCTTCGGACATACCGAGCACGGCGGACAGTTCTTCGCCGAGCAGTTTTCTGGCATGTTTGAGCTGATGCTGCAGGCTTACCCTGGGATAGCGTGATTTCGGCTGTGTTATGCCATATCGGATAGTGCGCGCAAGGTCTATGGGGTCGCTCCAGCTTATTGTGTGTTCTTCATTACAGGGATTAGCATCATCGGCTTCGCCGGAGAGGATACTTACGGCTTCTTTGAGTGTTTCAGCGGTTGCAAGCGGCCGCAGGCCAAGCTCGTCCGCCGCGTCTACTGCTACAAGGATCGTTGAGGAAATGGATGGCTTTGGAATAACATAATAATCTCGAGTATTGCCGCCTTCCAGGCGTTCCTCAATCGATTCTATGGTTCCCACGCCATATCTGGGATGCAGGACTGCTTCACCGATTTCCATATTGGAAACCGCCTCCTTTCGATACTCTTGCCTGTTGATGAGAAATACCGGGTTTCCGGCGGCAAGAGACAGGTTCGATGGATATCATGATTCGCATTACTACGAGATCTGGCTGAGGCCGAGGTCTATTAATAGTTTAGCCGATTTTTCTGAATATGGCAATCAGAAGTCAGAATAGATGCATATATATCTATAAGACAAAAGCGGTAACTAATGGTTAATAAATAGTGCAATATAGAGATTTGTAATGTATGCAA
>DJHI01000240.1:0-3661 GCA_002431715.1 Armatimonadetes bacterium UBA5829 | reverse complement strand
GCAATTAATGATATATAGGGCGTATATAAGTATCAGAAATGTTGCGTGTGGTAATATATCCGGTTCTGTAGGTATAGCAGTTGTGTAAGAAAAATTAGAATAATTAATTTTTGCGCCGCAGCTATTGCAAATGTAATGAGATGAACCATCGTGAACTGGGTCGAAAGAGATTTCGAGGTAAGACAAACTAAGCCTTCGGATTTATATCAATCGTTTTTTCATTCCTGTAGATAACGAACCCCGGTGCCGAGCCTCTAGGTTTGCGGACATACTTTCTGGAAGTATGGTCGATCGGCACCAGCGACGAGTGCTTCGCATCGGAATTGCGTGCGGCGATCTTTGCAGCCTGAATAAGTACCGGCTTGGGCACTCCGCCCGTATGACCAGCGGTTCTGATTACAACATGCGCTCCGGTGATCGAGCGGGCATGCAGCCACACATCATTCGGCCTCGCGACGCGCTGGGTAAGATAATCGTTGGCTTTAGAGTTTTCGCCGTAGAGTATCTCCCAGCCTTCAGGGGTCATAAACCGCCGAATACGCTCACCGCCAAACTCCTCAATGTGCTTTTCCTGAGCGACTTCAGAACGCAAAAGGTCCTGTGCGGTCAGTTTTTTGCGCAGTTCCTTAAGGGAATCGACCGTCTTAGCCGACTCCGCCTCCTGCTGAGCGGATTCCATGTCTCCAATCGCCCTCAGAGTGATCGCTCTGCGCGCTTCCGAAGTCGTCACCGAGTCGCGAGCCTTCTGATATCGCTTGAAATACCTCTCGGCATTCTGCTGAGCATTTAACTTCTCATCCAGCTCAATAGTCACCTCAGGCATGTCAGGGTCGAAATAATCTGCAAGCGTTACCGCCTTTGCGCCCTTCTCAATTGCCTGCAAATTCCCCAGAATAAGTTCACCGATCTGCTTATATCTTTCTGCCTTCTCCGCTTCGGCCGCAGTCCTCTCAATAGATTTCAGAGTCTGCTTGCGTGAGGACATCGCTCTCTTGATCGCCGTCAGTATCTGAGTTCGTTCTTCGTCGAGCTGAGTGCGCGTCACAAGCGACCTGAACAGCGCATCCAATGCCTCGTTTATAGACGCCCGTGGATGCTGCCTGTCTATCGGATACTGCGCGCTCGGCATAGGGTAGACCATCAGCCCTCGTCCGGATTCATCCGAGATAAAGACCGACTCATATGAGCCTGCACGCACCATCTCACCCAACTGCAAGATTTCATCTTTGAGCCTATCGAACGACACTTCTCCATCATGCGATGATCTCATGACCA
Source organism: Armatimonadetes bacterium UBA5829 (assembly GCA_002431715.1). Classification (GTDB taxonomy): domain Bacteria; phylum Armatimonadota; class UBA5829; order UBA5829; family UBA5829; genus UBA5829. The sequence goes on along the minus strand of DJHI01000240.1, from coordinate 2,386 downwards.
TCTCGTCGGCCAGGAAAGGCCCGAACCCGCTAAAGGCGTTCATCAGCCATTTCTTTATAGATGACTGATCGTTGCCCTGCCTTAAAGGCGAATTCCAAAGTATATCGAAAGTATCGGCATCAATTGTGCGCACATCGGCCTTTTCTTCACCGGGAGGCGGTATATACTCGCGTCCCGGCAGAACCTGCCTGTAGCGGCTCACGCTGGAGCCTATATGTTTTGCCGCTCCGAGGATCTTTCCCTCATCACTTACCAGTATCAGGTTGCTGTGCTTGCCCATGATCTCCATTATGAGTGTCAATCGAGTCCCGTCGGGGTATCCGAGGTGCATTTTCATCACCCTGTCCATTCCCACCTGCTCGATGTCGTCGATAAACGCCCCTTGCGCGTATTTACGCATAAGCATGCAGAAATTCGGCGGCTCCGCGGGAACGGCTTGCACTGAAGAGGTGAGGTAGACGCGCGAGAACCTCGCATCCACTGAAAAGAAGAGCGAATAGGTAAAACCCGGCGCTCTAATTTCGAGCGTCAGGTCGGTATCGTTATGCTGGCGGACCTTTTGAATCCTGCCGCCTTTTAATCTGGCTTTAAGCTCGGCAATCACCGCCGCCAGTGTAAATCCATCGTAATTCATAGTTAGTTGAAAGTTGGAAAGTCAAAAAGTCCAGTAGTTTGAAAGTCGCCCATCTCGGTGGTGATTTCCGAATCGCCACCGGAAAAGGTCAGGATTCGGAAATCCTGACCCAGATGGCAGAGAATGAAGGGAACCCTCCCGTAATTATTAATTCTTAATTCTCAATTCTTCATTAATAAGGTGTTGAGAATCCCGAAGTAAAGGGGGGAAACAAAAGTATGTGGCAAAGATTCACAGAGCGAGCGCGAAGAGTAGTGTTTTTCGCACAGGAAGAAGCGGGTAGGCTTGGAGAGAATTATGTATCTACCGAGCATCTGCTCCTTGGTCTTGTGCGGGAAAACGACAGCGTCGCGGCTCGAATATTAGATAGAATGGGTGTAAGCTTAGGCAGGATCCGCTCGGACATAGAGCGCCAGGTCACAAGAGGTGACGGGCGGCTCGGTCAGGATATGCAGCTTACACCGAGGGCGAAAAGGGTTATCGACCTTGCTTATGACGAAGCAAGGAATCTGAATAACAATTACATTGGCACGGAACACCTGCTCCTGGGTCTGATACGCGAGGGAGAAGGAATGGCCGCTCGCGTTCTGCAGAGACTTGGAGTAGACCTCGAACGAACTCGTAGAGAGGTGATGAACTTGCAGGACGGCGAGACAACAGCTATTACCTCTACCCGCACGCGTTCCAGAACTCCTACACTGGATGAGTTCGGTCGAGATTATACCGAGCTTGCAAGGCAGGAGAAGATGGACCCGTGCATCGGACGCGACACCGAGATCGAGCGTGTCGTGCAGATTCTCTCGCGCAGGACCAAAAACAACCCCTGCCTGATAGGTGAGCCGGGTGTCGGTAAAACGGCTATCGCAGAGGGGCTTGCACAGAGAATTGTCAGCGGCGATACCCCTGAGACTCTCAAAGATAAGCGGATCGTTGCTCTCGACCTTGCGGGGCTTGTTGCGGGAACCAAATACCGCGGCGAGTTCGAAGAGAGAATGAAGCGGGTCATGGAAGAAGTTCGCAAGGCAGCCGGTGAGGTAATTCTCTTCATCGACGAGCTTCATACCCTGGTCGGAGCGGGAGCCGCCGAAGGTGCAATCGACGCTTCGAACATTCTTAAACCCGCGCTTGCCAGAGGTGAACTGCAGTGCATCGGCGCGACAACCATGGACGAATACCGCAAATATATCGAGCGGGATGCAGCGTTAGAGCGCAGGTTCCAGCCGGTGCAGGTTCGCGAACCCAGCATCGATGAGACGATTCAGATATTGAAGGGTCTGCGAGAGCGATATGAGAAGCATCATAATGTTACGATCGAAGATGTAGCGCTAATTACAGCCGCGCAGCTATCGGACAGATATATTACCGACCGCGCTCTGCCGGATAAGGCGATAGACCTTATAGACGAGGCTTCATCGAGAGTCAGACTTCGCCTCGCAATGCCGCCGGCTGAACTGCGGCAGGCAAAACAGGAACTGACTTCTATTCAGAATGAACTCAACTCCATTCCTGCCGGGTCCAATTACGACCAGGCAGCCGATTTGAGAGAAAAAGAGCACAATATAAGCGAGAAAGTCGATGAACTCGACCGTCAGTGGAAAGAGGACAGAGCCAACATTCCGTCGATAGTAAACGAAGATGAGATCGCTCATATAGTGTATAGTTGGACAGGCATTCCGGTCTCCAGGCTGGTTGAAGGCGAGTCGAGTAAGCTCCTCAAGATGGAGGATGTGCTGCACGGCAGACTCATAGGCC
>DJHI01000167.1 GCA_002431715.1 Armatimonadetes bacterium UBA5829 | reverse complement strand
TATGGATATCACCGAGGTTCCCGGCGCAACTGGCGGGCTGGACTCCAATGTTATGAATATCGGTAAGGCGATTGTCGAGCAGCTCAAGAATCACGATTTTGTGCTCTGCAATGTAAAGGGAGCCGACCTCGGTGGACATGATGGCAACTGCCAGGCTAAGCTCGATGTTATTAAGAAACTCGATGAGATGGTGGGTTATCTGCTCGCAAACCTGCCTGAGTCAACTTTCCTTGTGATTACCGCCGATCACTCGACCCCATGCGCGGTCATGGATCACTCCGGCGATCCGGTTGCAATTGTGTTCTGGGGCGAAGGCGTGCGCACGGACAAGTGTAATAAATTCGATGAGCGGTCGGTAACCTCCGGTGGACTCGGAAGAATCCGTGGAATCGATGTTATGAAGATCATTACTCAGTTGATGAACGTTCAGGAAAAATTCGGAGCGTAGATATGTGCAGTGCCCTCCAGGTAAGATACCTGGAGGGATTTTAGTTTGGAACTTTAAGAGAGCACCCTTAACCCTCTCCCCCAGGAGAGGAGACTGGGTAGGTGCAAATTCAGAGGATAGGTATGGCTAAAGATTCCAAGTTTTTGGCATTTGATTTTGGCGCTGAGAGCGGTCGCGCTTTGCTGGCAACACTCGAAAACGGCAGGCTGAGCCTGGAGGAAGTGCATAGATTTCCTACGGCCTGCGTATCCGTTCTAGGTCATATGCACTGGGACGCGTTGAAGCTTTTTGCCGAGATAAAGCATGGGCTGAAACTTGCCTTGGAGAAGACTGACGGCAAAATAGATGGAATCGGCGTTGATACATGGGGTGTCGATTTTGGCCTATTGGGTGATGACGGCGAGCTTTTAGGGAATCCCTACCATTATCGTGATATAAGAACAGATGGAATCTCGGACAAGCTGTTTGAGGATGTATCTTGGAATGAGGTCTTCGAGACTACCGGCATTCAGTTTTTGCCCTTCAACACCCTGTATCAACTATACAGTATGGTACAGACCAACTCCACTGCGTTGAAAAACGCCTCGACGCTACTCTTTATGCCCGATCTTTTCAACTATTGGCTGACGGGAGTGATGAGTTGCGAGTTTTCGATTGCATCTACATCGCAGTGTTTCGATATGCGTAAGAACGACTGGGCATATGAGATGCTTGTTAAGCTGGGTATACCGACCGGTATCTTCCAGAAAACCATTGAGCCAGGCAGCGTGGTTGGAACTCTCTCTGATTCATTAGTCGCTGAGCTTGGCATGGGAGACGGCATAAAGGTGATCGCTCCCGCTACGCACGATACGGGAAGCGCTGTCGCGGCTGTACCCGCGACGGGTAAGAATCATGCCTACTTGAGCTCTGGGACGTGGTCTTTGATGGGTGTGGAAATCGATCAGCCGATCATCAATGACAAATCGCGCGATCACGGTTTTACCAATGAGGGCGGCGTATCCAATACAATACGGCTCCTGCATAACATAATGGGTCTGTGGATCGTTCAGCAGTGCAGGCAGACATGGCTCAAGGCCGGCGAGCAGGTATCTTATGCGGAAATCACTCAAATGGCCGCCGAATGTGATGGGTTTGTCTCTGTAGTGAACCCTAACGCGCCCGTATTCATCACTCATGGCGATATGCCCAAACGTATTCAAGAATACTGCCGCAAGAGTGGGCAGCAGGTTCCTGAAACCAAGGGGCAGATTGTTCGCTGCGCGCTCGACAGCCTTGCGCTGGCGTATAGGGCAACAATGGAAGATCTTGATGACCTGCTCGGCAGAAAGCTGGAAACCGTGCATATAGTCGGCGGCGGAACACAGAACAAACTCCTCTCGCAGTTGACCGCTGATGCTACCGGCCGAAAGGTTATCGCGGGCCCAGTGGAAGCTACTGCCATAGGAAATGTGCTCGTTCAGGCCATTGGGACCGGAATGGTTAATGATCTCGATGAAGCCAGGCAGATAGTCCGTGATTCTTTTGAACTTGAGACTTTCGAACCCAGGGAATCATCCGCACTCGAAAAGGCCTACTCCACATTTAAGAATCTAATCTAGGATTATTACTTTTCGGGTGCGATCAGATATCGCACCCGAACTTTAGGACATAACTTTAGAACCTAAAGACATCATTCTCCAATCATAAAGCTTCTCATTTCCCTCTGCTATATTGTTGGAATTCTTGTGATAAGACCGCTCCGCTGTTTGACATTCGCGACACTTCTGCACCATCATGCCAACATTCTGTTTTTCTTGCGGTCAGATTTGGGTATCTCACTGGCAGATACTCGTGTATCTGTGACAATTCCGGCAATGCTCGACACCAATAACGGTTTGTCGGGTTACAATCTTTTTGGGAGGGGGTGTCCTTATGGCCGAAGAAAAGCCTGGACCTCGACGCGGGTCTGCCGGCGCTAAAAAGATATCCGAAGCGCATCGGGGTTCGCATGAACATGATCAATCCGGTGGGTTCGCAGCAAATCCCGAGCTGGCCAAACAGGCTGGACGAAAAGGTGGTGAAGCGGTCAAAAAGAAATACGGACCGCAGTTCTACCGCGAGATCGGTAAGAAAGGTGGAGAGACAGTCAAGCAGGAACGTGGGTCAGAGTTCTATGCTGAAATTGGGCGCCGCGGGGGTGAAATGCGCAGTTCCCGAATGAAAGAAAGAATGGCGCAGGAGCAAAAGCAGAAAAAAAAGTAGCTCTCCGAATGTACCGGAAGCCTTTATTTGTCATGTCGTGAAGAGCGCCGAGATGCCCGCGCTCTTCACTTCTTCTTATTGTCCAGTTATATAATACGGCCTCAAACTGTATCAAGATATTAAGCAAGAAATTGCAAATTGGTTAGGTCATCTCATATTTACGCATACCGTATATCTGCGCAGCCATCCCGATTAGCATAAGTCCAATCGACACCATAAATACGCCCTGCATAGACAGAAGATCGCCCTGAACAAATGCCGAACTTATGAATGGTATTATGGTTCCTCTTATCCCGATAAGGCTGGCAAATATTGCCTGATACAAAGGGACTTTGTCGCTCGGCCCGTAATGCAATATCCCGTTGAAGTAGGCCAGTTCCAAACCGGCGTTTGCCGCGCCCGACATAACGCAGCATGGGATCAGCATCCAGGCTTTTGTAGCAAAAATATAATTGAGCGGAACCAGTAGAAACAAAGCTGAATTAACAATCACAATCAAAGCAGGCTTTTTTCGATCCACATGCCCGCCCCAATAATAGTATGCAATCATTGCAACAACTTGGGCGATTACCGTATATACCGATGCCCATCTGGTGTCTACATGCAACACATCCACCTGATATATCGAGTAGATCGGAGCGGCGAAGTAACATGCAGAACCAAAAATAAATATCCCGGCGCAATACCATCTGTATGCATGATCTTCGCGCAGGATTATACAAGCTTCACGAATAAGCTCAAAAAATCTGTCAGATGCGTTCCTGGTAACGACGGATGTCGGAATTCGGCCAAACCACACTGCGGATGCAATTCCGAAAATTCCAGCAATAGCAAAAATGAATCTATAGCTGACTACCTTA
>DJHI01000112.1:4873-7368 GCA_002431715.1 Armatimonadetes bacterium UBA5829 | reverse complement strand
CGCCGAAGTATACGGCATCGGCACCGTATGCGACAGCCCATTTCAGTCTTTCCAGGTTCCCGGCGGGAGCCAGTAACTCAGTTTTTGCCAATTCGATTCATACCCTCTGGAGATGATTTGAGGTATTCATGTTATCAAGAAGCTGAAAAGACGTCCAATAAGCAAATTCGGCAAAACAAAAGAAGGCGGCAATAAATCGCCGCCCCTACTCTTGATTAGTATCTTGCAATCCATACTCAAATTGCGTTTTTGTCAACAGCGTTTCCTGACGTAGATTTCTTTAGCAATTCTTCTCGTATCTTCTTATAGCTTTTGTTGTTAGGCTGTAACGAGATGGCTCTTTCTATATAAGCGAGAGCTCCATTATAATCAGACATTTTTGCGTTGCAATCGCTATGTGCAGCATAATATTCTGCGTTTTTTGGATTAAGCTGGATTGCCATTTCAATGTCCGGCATCCTTTTCGACTGATCTTTTAGCACCTTATATATCTCTGATCTTTGATAATAGATATCGGCATTACTCGGATCAAGGTTAATGGCGGTAGAAAAATCTTCAATTGCCAGATCGTAATTATTACAGTCAACCAATGCTCGAGCCCGACCATCGTAATACTCAGACTTATCCGGATTGAGAGATATTGCTTTGCTGAAGCTAGCTAAAGCTTTGGTAGAATTACCAGTCAATAAACAAGCTCCACNNTAAAATAGTAGCTTGGGTTGTTTTTATCCAGTGTAATTGCCTTATCGAAGTCAGTCAGTGCCATTTTATAGTTCTTCATACCTATATAACACAAACCACGGCAAAAGAATGACTGATGGTCTTTGGAATTAAGCTTAATAGTCCTAGTATACTGTGCAATCGCCTTGCTGTTATCGCCTTTTTGCATATATATATCGGCAAGCTTTTTATTGGCGAAATAGTTACTCGGATTTATATGCAAGACCTTTTTAAAATCTTTTGCAGCGTTTGCATAGTCACCAGCAAGTAAGAATATTTGAGCTCTGTTGCAATACGCGGGCACGGCATCCGGCTTAAGAGCAATACACTGAGTATATTCGTAGTAAGCCTCATCATATTGCTTTTGATCGAGGCAGGCATTTCCGTTTTCAAAGTGAGCCCTGGCAGCCGCTTCATTTGCTTTATCCTGATATGTCTTGGTCTTTCCTGCGGCTACACTGCAAGGCATACATAACATAATCAAGCAATAGAAAACAACAAATGCCACTGTGAAGCACTTCGGGCTGAAATGTGAATTCTGCTTCATGCTATCCTCCATAAAGTATCAATTGTCAGACCAGCATATTATTATTCCACATGACCGAACAACTGCTTGACAAAGCACCACCGGTCGTGGAGAATGTAACTAGTAGAATGTGAAGTTGCATTCTATGGNNTCAGGAGACCCGCACTATGTCCAATAAGCTGGAAATAAAAGTGTGCGTGGGCAGTTCTTGCCACGTTAAAGGCGGCAGCAAAACCCTCAGAACGCTTGAGATGCTGATCGAGCGCGAACACCTCGACGATAAGGTTGAGCTTAAGGCCGACCTGTGCCTCGGAAATTGTCTGGATGCTCCCAATGTCGTTTTGGATGGCGAAGTCCACGGCGGTGTGACGCCCGAGAAGACAGAGAAATTTTTCAAAGAGAAGATACTGCCGCGGGTGCAATTTTGAAAAACTCCATTATATCCACCGACAAGGCAAAATGCAGGGATTGCTACAGATGTGTGCGCGTGTGCCCGGTAAAAGCGATTAGAATTGCCGACGGGCAGGCTAGAGTCGACGCGGAAAAATGCATTTTATGCGGGACATGCGTCCGCGAATGCCCTCAGCAGGCCAAGCACGTCCGTGACGATATTCAACGCGTTAAAGACATGCTTCATGAAGACAAGTCGAAAACAAGCCTCGTAATCGCCTCAGTGGCACCGTCTTTTCCAGCGGCATTCGGAGACTATGGAAGCGGATTGCTGCCCGCAGCGCTTAAAAAACTCGGTTTCGATCTTGTTACGGAGACGGCCATCGGTGCAGAGCTTGTGGCCCGTGCCACTGCGAAAATCTTGGACAAAGGCAAATCGGCATGGGTGACGTCCGCATGCCCGGTGGTGGTTAATTATGTGGAGAAGTACTATCCTGATGTCTGCTCCAATATCACTCCACTCGCCTCTCCGATGATCGCACATGCAAAATACCTCAAGAAAAAATATGGCGAGGATGCAAAGGTTGTGTTCATTGGCCCATGCTCCGCGAAGAAAGGCGAAGCCGATGAAAACCCCGAGCATGTCGTGGATGCGGTATTAACATTCGAGGAGCTTCATCAGGCCCTGGCCGATGCCGGAATAAAGAAAAGCTCGCTTCAGCCCACGCAGTTCGATGATGTGCGCCCAAAGAACGCGCAGTTGTTTCCACTCGAAGGCGGGTTGGCTCAAACGGCGTCGATTGCATCGGGCCTGCTAAGAGAAGATTTCGTAACTTTGTCGGGCAGTGAGCATGTGGAG
>DJHI01000112.1:4668-4861 GCA_002431715.1 Armatimonadetes bacterium UBA5829 | reverse complement strand
TCAGGCTTTTCGAGGCGCTTTTCTGCCCCGGCGGATGTATAAACGGCGCATGTATCGGACCGGCAAAGGATATTTATGCCCGGCGGCACAAGGTGCTTCAATATCATAAGAGAAAGACCTTTGAATCGGATAAGGAATTCGATGCCGACAATGCCCCCAATATCGACTTGACACGAGAAATCTCTCCTCGAAC
>DJHI01000112.1:4529-4655 GCA_002431715.1 Armatimonadetes bacterium UBA5829 | reverse complement strand
CGACCGCAGTTCAGTGAAGCGGCCATAAAGGCCGTGCTTGCGGAGTCGGGAAAGCACACGGTTGAAGATGAACTCAACTGCGGCGCATGCGGCTACTCATCATGCAGAGAAAATGCTATTGCAGTT
>DJHI01000112.1:0-4475 GCA_002431715.1 Armatimonadetes bacterium UBA5829 | reverse complement strand
CCTGCCCTGGATGCGGCAGCTCGCTGAGAAAAAAACAGTTCAGATCATAGATAACAGCCCGAACGGGATTGTAATGGTGGATGCTGAGTTCAACATCGTATCGTTCAACCCGGCATTCGCGAGGATGTTCAGCGCGACCAACAAGCTTATAGGCCGTCCGATAAGTATACTGATGGACCCCGAAGACTTTGAAAAGGTCGCGGCGGAGGTTGTGCCGAGGATCAACGGGAAAGTAGTTGCGTTCAATCAGTATAATTTGATCGCAAGTGAGAGCATATATCGACTCGACGGAGAGAACGTCATGATCGGTATATTTGTAAATATGACCAAAAGCAAGGAAGAAGAAGACAGGATAGCGCGAATGCGGGCCGAGACACTGGCCAGCGCCGAGAGCGTCATCGGAAAACAGATGAGAATGGCGCAGGAGATAGCCAGTATTCTTGGTGAAACGACCAGCGAGACCCGCGTGCTGCTTAGAAAGCTTACACAACTGGCACAGGACGTGGAAGAAAACAAATAAGATTTCATCGCGAAAGCGCGAAAACACGAAAAGGCGAAAAAGGGATTTCGCAATTTCACTCATCGCATTTTCGCGATTAATTTTGAATTAATGAAACAATATACGGTAGATGTAATCGGAAAGAGCTTTTGCAAGAAGGGCGAGGATACATGTGGGGACTCGTTCAAGGTCTTTCACGCGCCTGATTCGACGGTTATCGTGCTCTCAGACGGACTCGGCAGCGGAGTCAAGGCTAATGTTCTATCGACCCTTACAGTCGAGATAGTCGGCGGGCTTGCGACGGGCAATCTCAGCACGCACGAGATGGTGGAGACCCTCATAGCCACCCTGCCCGTTTGCAAATGGCGCGGAATCGCCTACTCCACATTTTCAATTCTGCGCATTTACGCCACCGGCCAGGCTACACTGGTCGAATACGATTCCCCTGTCTCTTTAAGACTGCGCGGCGGGGTCAGGGTCAGTCCGGCAATCGGCTCGGAGGTTCAAATCCTCGATAAAACGATCCGAGAGACTCACTTCAAGCTGAGACCCGGCGACGTGTTCCTGCAGATGTCCGACGGGATCATCCATGCGGGAGTCGGGACAACCATGCGTATGGGCTGGCAGGAGGAAGGCGTGCAGAGCTATCTTAGTCACGTCGCTCATCTGGCTGAAGGCGACCCTGAGAGGCTCGTGGACATAGTCCTGAAGCAGGCGAATGAACTCTGGGAAGGCGCTCCCGGTGATGATGGAACCGTCGTTGCCACACGATACAGAAAGGCCAGAAATGCAGTTGTTATAACCGGCCCGGCAGGCGACCGCAGGGATATGCCTCGAATGCTTAATGATTTCATCGGCGCTCAAGGAATGAAAGTAATAGCAGGCGGAACGACATCACATCTGGTAGCCGAAAAGCTGGATAAGGATGTCGAGATCGATCTTGCCTACATCGACAGCGGGCTGCCGCCGACCGCAAAGATAGAAGGAATCGATCTTGTCACCGAAGGGATGCTCACGCTCAATAAGGTAGTCGACTACATGAAGCATTCGATACCGGAAGACGAGGAGAATGCAGCGACAAAACTGTATGATCTGCTTGTTTCGTGTGATGGAATTACTTTTATGGTCGGAACAGCGCGTAATGCGGCTCATCAAAACGCCAATTTCCCGCCTGAAATGCTCTTACGGCGGTCGGTCATCGAAACGCTTGCCGCGCTTTTGCGCGATCAGGGTAAGACTGTAGAAGTCAGTTATTACTAAGGGAGTGAGATAATGAGAAAGATAACATTCCTGGGANNGGCTGCTAAAGCCGATTTTCAGGTCTGGGTGTCGGACCCGCTTGTCAATATTATGCGAAACACTCCCAAACCCGCGACTACACCGAGTCAGGTTTGTATAACAGCGGCTCGAAACGAATATGAAAGTGGGCAGATTGTGATCACTCCCACTACGAGCGTATCTGCACTTACAGCCGCTGTAAGCTCCATCTCCGGTCCGGGTTCCCTGAAGCCTTCGGTTTCACTTAATTTCGTCGGCTATGTTCCGATTGAGCATGGAACCCCGTATACGCCGTCTGAGAACCTGGTCGCTGTCGCTCCAGGCAATTTTCCCGATCCTCTGCTTGAATCGTCATCGGTATCGGTCGCAGCAGGCGAGAATCAGCCCATTTGGATCACCGTTCGCGTGCCGCTCAACACTAAACCGGGAACCTATACGGGAACTATAACAGTAACCGCTGACGGTTCGCAGGCAACCATACCGCTTTCCATAGAAGTCACATCCGCCATCCTGCCCGAGAAGAGATCATTCTACTGCACAAATTGGCTCACATATGAGCCTCTGGCCGATTATTGGAATATCTCAATGTGGAGCGAGGCATATTGGAGTAAGGTCGCCGCCTTCGCTCAATGCATGGCAAGCCACAGGATAAATGTGATCTTAACTCGCAACAACAAGCTCATTGTCGGGCATGACGACGGCAGCGGCAACCTCACATTCGACTTTACACGGTTCGACCGTTGGGTGGAGACATTTAAAGCCGCAGGCGCGCTGGACATTATCGAGGGCGGTCATCTCAGCGGAAGGAAGCAGTGGGAAGGAACCGACTTTTACGTATGGTATACCGATATTCTCGATCCGCAAGGAAACAACATCAGGCCTTATAATGTAATCGCAACGTCAGAACAAGGCCGGGCGTTCTATGCAAAATACCTGCCGGCTCTTCAGCAGCACCTCGAAGAGAAGGGCTGGATAGATATGTATATCCAGCATGTAGGCNNCCGCTTGCGCAGAGCGCCGCAAGCTACAGAGCCGTTGCCGACATAGTTCATCAATATGCGCCCAAACTCAAGATTATGGACGCTTCGGAGACGACCGATCTGGTCGGCGCAATAGACATATGGTGCCCTCAGCCGCAGGAATATGCCGCGGACATGGCGTTTTTCGAGCAGAGAAAGGCTGCGGGAGATCAGGTCTGGTATTATACGTGTCTGACCCCCAAAGGACTGTATATGAACCGGTTTATCGATTACCCGCTAATCGACGTTAGGCTCCTGCACTGGCAGAACTTTAAATACGGCATTCCAGGTTATCTTCATTGGGGACTTAATGCTTGGCACGGCGATCCGTTCACCAAGATCGAGATGAACTATGGCTCGACCACAACCGCGTTCAGCCCTCCCGGCGATACTCATATAGTCTATAAAGGGACCAACGGGCCGCTGAGTTCGATCAGGCTCGAAGCGATGAGGGACGGAATTGAAGACTATGAGCTGCTGTCGCTTCTTGCAAAGAGCAACCCGACCAGGGCGCAGTTGATCTGCAATTCGATAGTCACTTCATTTACAAGCTATACTCGTGACCCGGCAACTTTTCGCGCCTCAAGGGCTATGCTGCTCAGCTCTCTTACTGAAAATCCGATATCAGTCACCCAGACAAAGTCTCTGCCCGTAGGCAGCCAGGTATTCGTCACCAATGGGATCGTCACGGCTGATTTGAGACCCAACTCAGAGAGCGAGACCGGCAGAATGAACCTGTTCTATGTAGAAAAAGACGATCGATCATCGGGTATTGGTGTGGTCGCTTCCGGGAAGCCGACATATACCGCAGGGCAGCGGGCGGACATATTTGGGACGACCCGACTGCTTGAAGGAGCAGAACTGGTGCTTGAACCGGATGCAGTGTCGGCCTATACGGGCAGCGCGCTTAAGCCGCTCGGAGTGTCCAATAAAGCGTGCGGCGGTGGAGCATTCGGCGAGCAGCCTGCGGTTGTTGACAACGCCTCGGAATCTCCTCAGAAAATGTCTTGCGGCATGTCATCGATCGGAAAGCTCATCAAGACATGGGGAGTTGTGACCGGACATGGCGAAACAGCGATGGGAACGGTCTTTTGGATTGATGATGGTTCGAACCTGAGTGACGGCTTTTTGACCTCGGAAGGGCTGCAGTCGAAGGGGCTCGGAGTGCTGCTGCCGCCCGGTATGTTGGTTATGCCGAGTGGGTTTGTTAAGGTAACAGGCATTTTAAGAGCCGTTCCGAATCCGTCGGGAATGCCCGTTAGGCTCCTTGTGCCTAAAAACGGTAGTGATATCTCGAACTAGAGCACGATTCTTCCATAATATAGCACTATTGTTCAAGACCCATAAATCATTCGCTGTGTAAAATACGTTATAAGTATGATCGCATAATACCTTGAGGGAAGGTTATGAGAAAACACAACGGTTTTACATTGATCGAACTGCTGGTAGTAATTGCTATTATTGCCATATTGGCTGCGATCTTGTTTCCAGTTCTTACAAGTGCAAAGTATGCAGCGTGCAAAACAAAATGCGCCAGTAACCTGAAGCAGATCGGCACCGCAACGGCATTGTATATGTCGGATAACGGCAGCCGATTCCCTCCATACAGGGTTGCCGGAGCATCATCCGCTGAAGAAGAGGGCGGATGGTATATGGCGGCACGTAAATATTCGAAAACA
>DJHI01000130.1:5035-5246 GCA_002431715.1 Armatimonadetes bacterium UBA5829 | reverse complement strand
GATTTCCGAATCGCCACCGCAATCAATAAAATATAATAGGACTTCTTCATGTTCAAAAATGTACACGATGCAGAAAAAAGCGCGCTGGAGCGCAATATTAACTGGTTTCTCAATTCCGGGATAATGGACCCGGCAAACGGAACCTGGGGTGTGGCCGAGCGGATCACTTTGACCAAAAACAACTCGGCTATAGACAAAACAAAAGAGTTTT
>DJHI01000130.1:0-4989 GCA_002431715.1 Armatimonadetes bacterium UBA5829 | reverse complement strand
AGAGTTTTTCTCCGCATATACGGATTATGACGGCTACGCGGTTCTCGAGCATCGAAGACCGGACTGTAACTTCGAGACTGCGTTAATGTTTCTACTCACTGGCGATATATTCAATGATCAGAATTACTATGATATCGCAGATAATATCATTCATTATTTGNNCACTGCAGAAGCTGCACTCGCAATTGGAGAGATGAGAACCAGATCAGGCATCTCTGGCGATGGGCCGCGGGGTACTGGTGGGTCTCATATTATATTGATGACAACTCCTGGAACGGCGCACTGTCGATAATGATTGGAAAGCAATATCCCAAGCTGAATAAAACATATTCTCTCATTGAGAATGGCGTTGAAACGGTTGAGGCTGTGCGTAAGAGTATACAGAATCTGCTTGATGACAAAGAACAGCCTAAGGATGAACCACAGGTAGCGGGTGTGAATCTCTCTCCTCACTTTGCCGCGCTGGCTCTGATGGCATTTGCCAATAGTTGGAAAGTGTCGGAAAACCCCGATCTGCATGCAACGGCCTTGCAGTATATCGACAGGGTTCAGGAAATGAAGAAGGACTTTACAAGCAGTGAGCATGGCTATTACCTGATCGGCAATGCGTGCTGCGCCTCTGCATTTGGAGATGAGATTTTCCTGACAGAAGCAAAAGAAAGCGCAGACTGCATTCTGTCAGTAATGTCCCCGGAGGGTGTGATTCCAAGTGAGCACAATGAGGCTCCCATCGGTAAGAATCTTGTTGATACAGTCTATACTCAAAACTGGTGCACCTTAGGGCTTCATGCCATATGGAAACTCACTGGAGATATCTCATATCGCGATGCCTACGAACGATCAGCAAAGCTCCTGGCAAAGATTCAAGACCAATCACCTGCCCCGCACCTCAATGGCTGCTGGCGAGGAATGTATGACATGGAACACGACACTTGGGGAGGCGGCGATTTGTTCGAGGGCGGTGAAAACAGCATCTACAGCGGCTGGACAAACGCACCTATATCGTTCACCTTTGCAATGGACATTCTTAATATTTCTCTGCTGCCGGGGTAAAGCTAGATGATAGATAAGTCCTTTATCTCATTCCGTATCAGCTCATCCATCTGGATGAACGACCGTTCTTTTAGGGAACTGCTGGACATCTTCGACGAATATCCAGATATAACCGATGATCTGGTCTTCTTTACCGCAGATACTCATTCCCCGCTTCCGCTTGAGAAGATGCATGAACGCGCACGTATTTTATCAGACAGAATAGCTCTCACTCGAAGCAGGGGCTATGGAGCGGGGATAAACATCCTCGCAACCATCGGCCATCACTCCGAAAATCTCGCAAACTCACTCTCAGGTGACTACGGACGAATGGTCAACATAATGGGCGAAACAGCTCCGGGCGTATTGTGCCCGAATGACGAGCATGCGCAAGAATATATAAAGCAGCTCTATGAGATAATTGCCTCATGCGACCCTGATCATGTCTGGATAGATGACGACATCCGCTACGGCCATATGCCCATCGGAAACGGCTGTTTCTGTGATAAATGCCTCTCAATCTTCGAATCCGAGTCAGGAAAGCTGTATACCAGGGAATCACTAAATAACGCATTTAATAAGGAATCAGATGCGGCATCAACTCTCCGCAAGCTGTGGCTCCGGCACAATAGAGACACCATTAACCGCCTCTTCGAGCTGATCGAACACACCGTCCATTCCGTAAAACCCGATATGCCGTTGGGATTTATGGCCGGTGACAGGTTCTATGAAGGTTATGACTTCGACAGGTGGGCAAAAACTCTATCAGGAGACGCAAAATACGATGTCTATTGGAGACCCGGCGGTGGGTTCTACTCTGACGATAGAATGAGCGAGATGGCTGGTAAGTCGCATGATATCGGGCGGCAGGTCTCCGTTTTGCCTGATGACGTCTTTCGCATTCAGGCCGAGATCGAGAGCTTTCCTCACCAGCCTCTCAAAAAAAGTGCGCATGTGACTGCGCTTGAGGCCGCGTCTTATATGGCATCCGGCTGCACAGGCGTTGCTTTTAACGTTTTGAACGCCGGATACAACCCAAAAGCCGAGTCTTATCTGAGTCAATACGAGACCATCCTCAAAAAAATCTCAGATACCAGACNNTTCTATAATTTGCTGGCGGGTGCATTGGGCAGATCGGCTCCCCAAGGTCTATACACAGGCTGGAATAAAGACAGCTTCGCAACCGGCAAGGGCGACTGGCTCAACTGCGATCATCCGGGCACGGGCCCACACGCCAATGAAATATTGGAGCTTGGTCTTCCCGCTGCATATTCGTTTGAAAACGCTCAAGTAACGCTCCTTACAGGCGACAGCCCATTATCGATGGATCATGAGACGATCCAATCGATTCTTTCACGCGGTGTCTATATGGACGCCGAAGCGCTTGAATGCCTCAATTCTTTGGGATTCGGACATCTGACAGGGTTCAGCGTGGACGGATATATCACTCAAGACGGTATCGAGGAGTTTACCGAACACCCGCTTAATGCCAGCCTGACACTAAGCACGCGTGACTGCCGCCAGTCATTTCTTTTCTGGCTCCGCCCGGCCGCAAAGCTCTCCCCAATGGCGGATTCGATCCAAATTTTAGCTCAGACAGTTGATTACTCCGGCTCCGTTCTCTCACCCTGCTGCATGGGTATCTTTGAAAACAGTCTGGGAGGCAGGATATGCGTCGCGGGGTACTACCCCTGGTCATACGTTCAGGATTATCCGAAATCCATGCAGATCAAGTCTGTAATGCGCTGGCTCAGTAAAGATTCCATCCCGGCATATGTATCCTCCTTCCATAAAGTCAATCTGTGGGCAAGGCAGACATCGGACGGCAGAAACGCGGTCATTATCACCAATTCCAGCCACGATCATGTAGATGATTTGAGCATAATTCTGCATACCAAAAGCGAAATTGTAAGCGTCTTTGATATGTCCTGTGAAGAGACAATAATTTCTGCATCAAAAACTTTCGGAGATTACAAGGAATTCATACTGCCCACTGTCGAACCCTGGCAAATGAGACTGCTCATTGAGAGCTATTATAGAGGGGAATGAAGTGCAGTTAACGGATATGAAACTCATTAAGGAGCCGGATGTAGAAGCCGGCATGATGGAGGTCACTCCACTGATTTTCAATGACCGCCTTGTGCTGATGGAGTGTGTCAGGCCGGGCGAGGGCGGAGCCAAGGCCGATTGTTATTTGCAGATTAAGGATACGGAGACAGGCGATATACTTTCGCGCTTCGGTAAGGGTTACGGCCTGGGCAGTGCGATAATTCATGACGGAAGCTTCTACGTCTTCGCCTCCCGTTATGAAAACGACAACTGGAACGATGTCACCGTCTTCTACTCAAAAGACCTCAAAAACTGGGAAAGTAAACTCGTTGTCAAGCAGGAACCGACGGAGCATCTGTTCAACACATCCGTCTGCTGGGCCGATGGCCGATTCGTGATGGCCTATGAGACCAACGACCCGCAGTATATAGCTTTTACTATCCTATTCGCCGAGTCTAAAGATTTGCTTAATTGGGCTAAGATTCCAAATGCAATATCATACAAAGACCGCTACACAGCCTGCCCATGCTTACGCTATATGGACGGCTATTTCTATATGCTTTATCTCGAACATCTTACACCCGACTGGCGGTTCGATACATACATGACCCGCTCAAATGACCTCATAAGCTGGGAGGATGCACCGCGCAATCCCATTCTCACCGCGGAAGGCGATGAGGGTGTGAATGCATCCGATCCCGACCTTGTTGAGTTCAAAAACAAAGTATATCTCTATTATGCTATAGGCGATCAGAAGACCTGGACAGGATTGAAGCGCGCGGTCTTCGACGGCACCCTTACCGATTTCTTCCACTGGTGTTACACAAAACCCGAACTGCACTACGCTCCCCCTGAAGTGGTTTGGAAAGGAGCAGTGATCGAAGGACCATTCAAGACAGACCGGCCTCCGCTTACCCATACCCAGGAACGCTTCAAGGATATGAAGTTCGGTATATTCATCCACTGGGGTCTCTATTCGATCCTCGGCCATGGCGAATGGGCGCTATTCAGGGAAAACATACCTATCGAGGAATACGACCGCCAGGCGCAGGTCTTCAATCCTGTCGAATATAATCCCGATGAATGGGTGAAGCTTGCTAAAGAGTCCGGCGCCAGGTATATGACCTTTACCACAAAGCATCACGACGGCTACTGCCTCTTCGATAGCCGCCTCACGGATCATACTTCCGCTAAAACCGCTCCGCATCGCGATCTGGTAAAAGAACTCGCCGATGCCTGCAAAGCCGGTGATATGGATCTTATGTTCTACTACTCAATGCCGGACTGGCACTTTCCCAACTTCGAGCCTAAACTGCCCGAATATACGCGTTATATGGAGGGGCAGGTCGATGAACTCTGTTCGAGATACGGCAAAGTGGCCGGGTTCTGGTTCGATATGGGCTCTCTTCTATGGCGCTATAACGGCCAAAAAGCCTATGAGACGATCCGCGCCAAGCAACCGGACGCTGTTATTATGTCCTGCGACTTTATCGCCGTAGAGCATAACATGACCAATATATGCGACTACGACACCCAGGGCAGGCTCGTTATGTCTCCAATGCCCGACCCTGAGCCGGATTTCTGGCCTATCGAAGTCTGCGACACAATGAACGACAACTGGGGTTATAACCCGTCGGATACAAACTATAAATCGTCTGAAGATATCATCCGGCACTTTGTAAGCGTTGTCGGAAGAGGCGGCAACCTTCTCCTCAATATTGGGCCGACACCGTCAGGGAGCATCCCGCCTGAGCAGGTGGAAAGGCTTAAGGCCATCGGTGCGTTCCTGAGTCGCAACGGTGAAGCGATATATGAAACACGCCCTGCCGCTCTTCCGAAGCAGTCATGGGGATATGCGGTAACTAAGGATAAAAATATCTATCTCCATGTTCTGGAATCCCAGCCGCA
>DJHI01000097.1:17057-21967 GCA_002431715.1 Armatimonadetes bacterium UBA5829 | reverse complement strand
CTCTCCCCCAGGAGAGGGAGCCTTGTTACCTGTTGCCTATTTCCTGTTTCGTCAGCTTCCGTGGTTTCTGCTGTTTCTTATGCGCGACAGCAGCGCCGGAGCCTCATGAGGCGCTTTAGCTGGTCTGGGAAATGCCTCCTTCAGAATGCTCCACCAGTCGTAATCACGAACGTAAACAAGATCGAAGAGCATACATCCCTGAGTCTTACTGAGGCACTGCCTGACGGCTTGAATAAACTTATCAGGACGGCCTCGATATTGGCGAAGATATAGGCTGCCGTAGACATAAGTTTCGTCCTTTACCGCGTTCATCGATTCCTCAGCCGCGGCCTCAACGCTCTTCCACTCCTCTTCGCCTTTAGCTAGGGCCTCCCGGCGGGTCGGATAGGTATAGTAACAACCGGTGCAGATATAATCGGCAAGGTCGGCATAACCGGTTTCCTCGTAGCCATCCGGCCACCAGTCGAGGTCAGGTGAAGTATGGCTGGGACTGCCCCAGTTTACCCCGACATCGAAGTATACCGGATACCATGAGCCGACATATACGCCCAACTGCACGCCGTATCTGATCGATTTTATCTCAAAACGAACCTGGGCCATAAAGTCTCGAATGACATTAGCTCTGAATTTGAGCCAATCCTTAAAGAACTGGCCTTTGATCAAATCGTCGCCGGGTGAAAGCGGCCTTTCATATATGTCCTCAGGCCATCGGTTCACCTCTCTGCCGATATAGGCCTCGAATTCCTTTCTGGTAAAATCGCTGAAATCGGTATAGAGGTTGGGATATCGCATTCTGTCTAGAACGATTCCATCGACATCGTAGTTAGCGACAATCTCGTGCACCAGACTCAGTTCGTATGCCCTAACATCGGGATTACTGGGACTGACGAAAATTGCATGGTGGACGTTTTCAGTCTCACTGACAGGCCGCATCGCCATGCTGCCTTCGATAGTAAACCGGGCATCCTTATCGGCCATTTCCTTGAGCCATTTGCCTGAATCTTTGTCTCCAAGGATCAGAAACCCACCTTCGGGCGCAGCAATATGAGCGTGACCGGTAACCTGTTCGGCATGGATCGGCCGACCGTACTTGGAGACACTTACGTAAGTGGTATTTGGAGGAAGGTCGCCGATAACGCCCGAGTTGCGTCCATAAACAGCCAGACCGCCTTCATACGGCCCGTCCGAGGAGCGCAAAGGCATCTTTTCACCGCCGTCCGCACTGAGAGTCCGGTTCAATTCATACTGCACGCACTGCCAGTCTTTATTTTTGTAGGCGGGTCCGCCTTTTAGTTTCTGAGAGCCTTCCGAGAAAACGTTCATCGAGGCATGAACCGCTATCCCGGCCTTGTGTCCCTCTGATACCACAACTTTCAGTAGATCATATTCGGGAGGGTAAGGTCTTCCATCCACACTTTTAATCTTTGGAGCGATCTTACTGTTGTATAAAACATAGCCGGAGAGCGGCTTTATATCAACAACAATGGTGTTGATATTTGCCGCTTTGCATTTTTGGATGGTATCTATCACGCCGTGGCGGTTCGAAAGATACCGAAGATTTGCCTCGGCATCGAACCAGATGACGCGGCCCTGCAGACCTCTTTCCCTGCACATTTTGTTTAGATGGCTGCCTGCCGCCGCGCCTGAAGAGACCCACATAGTCAATATTCCTGCCAATATCAATATGTAACGCATTGTCGATATGTCCAAACGACCGGACATATTCGCTCCGGCCGTTATGACCTCACTATTAGAGTTGCGGGGTAGTTCGATCCTGCCACCGGGACGGTGACTATTCTGACATGCCTCTCCTCACCAGGTCTGAGCTGATAAGTCTTCAGCGAAAACTCGTCCGGAGGCTTGACATACTTCGTCGATACGAACTCTCCGTCAATATTAAATACCCCGGACGCGAGACCCGCACTCGGATCAAAAGCCACCGTCACTTTTTTTGTAGTATTTGTGGGATTGGCCACTTTGACATCTATGTTGTAAGTAACTCCATAATTACCGAGCAGCAGCTTTTGGCTGGAAGCATCAGAAATTGCCGCTTTTCCGATGGGGATAAACGCCCAGCGTTTACCGACTTCATAATCGGCGGTGATCTTTTTTACGGGAGTCGGATAGACATGATCAGACATTGTGAGCACCAGTGGGTTCGGCGCGGCGGCTATATCGCCCGCCGCCACATCGTCAAGCCCCGGAGGATAATCTGCTATCCTTACATAAGCCTGGCCTGCATCCACCTGAGTTATCTGCAAAATTCCACTGGTTGTATCGAGATGACCAAGCATATCCGAGACCACCACCAACCTCGACTCCGGCGGTATCGTCTCGATTGTGGCAACATCGGCCAGATCGTCCTTGAGGAAAGCAAGGCTGGCTTTATAACCTACCACCAAGGTATCTACCAAAGGCTGCGAAACCGCCCGCGAGATTTTTACTTTAACCGGAGTTATGGACGGATTTATGATATCCACTATAAAGTGAGCGCTTTTGCCCATCGCATTCTGATGATGGAAAAGGACCCGCGTGGGTTTGCTCTGCTCCAGCTTTCCGGCAAAAAGCACTTGATATTTAAGCAACCTTTCAGGATCATTGCTATAGAAAATCTGGCTTGCCTCGGCCCGAGGCATCGGAATATTACGCACCGTCACCTGGGCATTTGCAAGATAAGGGATATATCCCGGGCCGCTGATCCTCAATTGCGTTTTAACCGTTCGAGCTGATGCCGCAGGCAGAGATCCGCCCTGACAATCTACATCTCCGAACTCCACTCTTGCGCCGGGCTCACACACCACGCTGCGCGTAAGTGCCTGCTTTGCCGCATAGCAGAGAAGTGACGACGGGCAGGGATTGCCTGTCACCTCAGCCACCGGTTTAGAATCAAGGCGTCCGGCATATTTCTTCACCGAGACCGGCAGGGTGGCGACCTCGCCCTCCACACTTATTTCCAATACCGATGCGCCTACCTGGCAGCCGTTCACTTCAACTATTCTGCTCTGATTATCTACATTAATTTTTGCTATAGTGCCGTCATATGACTTTACAGTAATGTCTCCCATTGCAGCGCCGCCAACGGCGACTCGCCTGATCTCGCCCAAGGGAATTGTCAACTGTTTTGCCGAAATTGCGACCGCCGGCATCATCAAGAGCGACTTGATCTGTGACGCCCAACTGACCGCCAGCGAAAGAGCGTCAATCTTGTTTGCTCCAGCATCAGCGGCAGTCGCTATGCAGATCATCGTCTCGCCGACAAATATCTTGCCCTGAGTCTTATCGCCCTTGGCATAAAAGGCTTTCGGGTCGATACCGGCCGTCACGAGTTCTTTGATGCGCCCGGCGGTGATTTCGGCTCTTTTGGCCGGAGTGAGCGAGCCGTTGCCGGCTCTAAATTTCACTGCCGGGATTCCGTTAATTATCACAGACGCACCGGCTGCTCCGACTCTCGGCTTAAAAGCCGCCCATGCAGAACTGGACAAAACAAAAAACAATACGGCTGCCAGACAGAATTTACGCATAACTGCAAAAAAGGAAAAAGCCGATAGGCTTTTTCCCACGATCTCCCCTTGATTTTCAGTCGATTTCATGGCTATTCTATATATAGGCGCGCGGCGTGTCAAGGAATATTAATCTAAGTAAATTGCTTAGCAAGCGACGTTAGAGTTTTCCACATTTCGGGGTAAAATTATATTGATGAATTACATAACGAGATCGATCAGAATCATAATACTGACGGTATTGGCTGCGCTTGTTATCGTGACAGGCGCATCGGCCACCCTGACATGGACAAAAACTTTCTGCAAGCTATACAACCCCAAGCCCGAAAGCGCGATCAATAAAGCCGGGTGCGCGCTCTGTCATACCTCAGCTTCCGGCACAGACGGCCTCAATTGCTATGGAAAACTTCTCGAGAATAAAAAGGTAAAGAAGAGCACATTGAAGTCTATCGAAAGCAAGGACGCCGACGGTGACGGCTTCAGCAATATCGATGAGATAAAGGCCGGCACGCTCCCCGGCGATAAAAAGAGCAAACCCTCGACAAAGAAATAACTACCACATCGATAGCGCAGGACTGACGGCATATCCTGTTGAACCTCTCAATATGAGCAGTATGATTCTGATTCCATCCGGCCCTTTCGTGATGGGTTTAAGCAAACAGGAGATCAAAAGAATCTGCAGGCGGTTCGATCTGGATGTTTCATTACTCGCAAATGCGATGCCCAAGCGAGAAATCCATCTTCCCGACTTTTATATAGATAAATACCCAGTCACAAATATCGAGTTTTATCAATATGTTCTGGAATCGGGCATGGATTGGACCTTTTCCGAAGCTAGCCCTCTTCCCAAAGAGTCTGAAAACCTGCCCGCTGTGATGGTCACTTATGATATGGCGCAGGATTACGCAAATTGGGCAGGCAAGCGGCTGCCTACAGAAGAGGAATGGGAAAAGGCCGCCAGAGGGAGATTTGCAATGCNNCTCTTTGCCTGGGGCGGTGTATGGAACCCAGACCGGCTGTCGAGCAGCGTATCAGGCCCGGGCAGCCTTAAACCCGTCAATGCGCATCCGATGGGTTCCAGCCCGTTCGGTGTGATGGATATGACGGGTAATATATGGGAGTGGACATCGATCGGCTCCGACGGTTCTCGAATTATAAAAGGCGGATCATTTAAGGAGAGTAAACCGTATCAATATATATGCGCATACTCATCAATTCAGAGGGAATGTGAGGCCAGAGATAATACGGGGTTCAGGTGTGTTACGAATCTCGATCCATTACCAAACACCTAACACCCGTTTCATGCTATACTTCAATCGAGGAGTTGATTGAATATGAAATGTCCAAAATGCCAAGTGGAGATGCCCGAAGGAGCGAAGTTCTGCCCAAGCTGCGGAACAGGTAAAGTCG
>DJHI01000097.1:16515-17012 GCA_002431715.1 Armatimonadetes bacterium UBA5829 | reverse complement strand
AAACGCTCTCCTATAGTCTATGTAATAGCAGGGCTTGCGGCTGTTGCCTTACTCGCACTAGTCTTTGTCGTGCTTGCAAGCCGGGGCAATGTAACCAATGCCGGCCCCGGAAGCTTAACGCCTGGCAATGTTACGTCTGCTCCTCCCGGTGCGCCCAATGGCGGCAATGTCTTGAACGCGCCTCCGGGCGTTCCTCAGCCCGGTCAGCAGAATCCGAATTCCACGGCAAAACAAAAACCGCCGCAGGAAGTGGTCGATTATCTTAACTACGTAAAGAAAGTCGAAGACCATCGCCAGATGCTGCTGAAGGATACCACTAACGCGCTCTCTATGGCGGCGGCAGGCGGAGCGGCATCGAGTCTTCTAAATTTGATCGACGCTGCGATGGACCCTGACGATAGCAAAGCACGCGATCCATTGGCGGATACTAAGGCGGAACTCAACAGGCAGTATAAAAACTGGATCAGCACGCTTCAGTTTCTGGATAAGAAAACCGC
>DJHI01000097.1:11576-16493 GCA_002431715.1 Armatimonadetes bacterium UBA5829 | reverse complement strand
GCTCCGCCCCAGTGCCGTGAGTTTTCGGGTATGTATCGGAATGTTATCTTCAAAGAGACAAAAGCAATAGGCGAGATAGCAGTAAGCTTCAACTCAGTAAATGTGATGAACCCGCAGGACATGTCTAAACTGCTGACGGCTCTCCAGAAAATGAAAGCCGACCCTGCAATTCAGGGCAATATAGATAAAGCCGCCGACACAGCCGATTCATCTCTTGATAAGCTGGTTGCCAACTATGATATGGTGAAGCCCTTCTCAGTCCCGCGCGAAGAAAAAACAAGCGGCAGTATCATGGGATTTTAGGCTGAAATAAGAAGTGAATACTTCCTACATGTAAACTAAGGCAGGAACATAAATAGCTTGTATGGAATAACTCTGATATAATAGTTATTGTTCTATATCCACTGATCAGCAAAGGGAATGCATATGGCTACTGAACGGCCCCGACTAAATATACCTAAGCAAGAATTACCTAGCTTCAAACTTCTAGCAAGAACGTCTCCTTCTACACTGCAGAAGCTGACAGATACGCTTGGCGAACAACCTCCTTGTCTCGATGTTGAGAAGCTTGCTGCTGCAGTAGCTAAAGTTTCGGAGATTGAACAATCAATCGTCGAGGAATTGTTACCCCTTGTGTGGCGTTGGACAATGGTTCAACGAAGACTTGACATAGGGACTGAAGAATTTATCTCCAGCCTTACAGAAGGACTAGAAAACACACACAAGGAAGAATGGACTGAAAAGGATAGGGCAGGATGGAATGACATAAAGGAAGCATTAAAACTCCTGCTATCATCTGATACAGCAATATCATTAGGTGCTAAAGCGGGCGAATTACTGCTTGATCAACAATTATTGTTGTGTTCATCACGCGTTATAACAGACGCACGGCCTGTATTTAATGATTCAGCTGAGCAATTAAAAGGAATCTTGCCCTACCACACATTAGTATTACGTTGCCACGAGGGTAACAATAATCGTGATATGCATATTGCTCTTGATTCAGATGATCTTGTTCTCCTCCGCCAGCAGTTGGAGCGTGCAGAACAGAAAGAAAAGTTGCTTAATAGCACCCTAAGAGAAGCTGGATTAATAATTATTGAAACAGGCAGCAACGAAGAAGAAAAATCGGAGTGATATTAATGGTTGCCGTATGCGATTTAAAATATGATATCTCGGATTATGTTGAAGAATCACAAAATGAAAGACAGCATCAATATTCTGTGCAACTTAGTAAAATAAACAAAAGTTTTCAGGGAAATTTCTGTAAATCAGGTTCCCCTAGTTCGTATGTCGATTGGAAATGCGAAGCATTCGAACTAATTGGAGCTGCAGTCAAAGATTCGACGTTAAATTGGCGTCAGCTATATAATGCGATGCAGAATGTTATTTCTGTCTCAGTTGTGATTAAAGAATCCCCAACATTAGAAAAAAAATTTAATGAGCTAGCAAAACAATGGCGGGCTGAAACCAAGCTTTTTTCTTCCGTTGAGATGATTGCAATGCGCCCTGCATACCAACAAATCATTGGGATGGGAACAGAAGCGTTGCCTTATATCCTTTCAGAATTATCACGCGAGCCTGACCACTGGTTTTGGGCTCTTTCAGCAATAACAGGTGAGAATCCTGTAAGCCCTGATGATGCCGGTAATCTGACACGAATGACTGAAGCTTGGCTTAAACTAGGTCGAAAGCGCGGGTGGATATGATTGTGCTCTGATTTAGAAGCCACTTTCCCTCTTCTTCATAAAGAAGGATATATAATAACTAGTCCTAAAACTCCGACCTATAACTGCATCGCATGGGCTGCAGGAGAAGATTTCAGATGGTGGTGGCCAGATCCAAACTATCAATATTATTGGCCTATCCGCACTCGAAATTGCCTAATAAAAACTTTCAAGGATGCTTTCGCAACTTTGGGTTATATTTCTTGTTGTATGAATGCCTGTTATGAATGCGGATATGAAAAAGTCGCAATTTATAGATTAGGTTTTAATGTCACGCACATGGCACGACAATTACCTTCAGGTGAATGGACCAGCAAATGTGGGCAAAGTGAGGATATAATTCATTGCACTTTAGCTGGTTTGGAGTCCAGTAATCCTGATGGTTATGGCAGCATAGCAGAAATTTTGAAACGTCCCAACCAGGAAGCGCATTTGTAATTTGTCTGCTCGCTCTCTTACTTCTTCTTTTTCTGCTCCATCATCCAATCCCAAAACTCATCACTTTCATAAGTCCGGGTCCAGGAGTCGTGATCGACTCCGGGATAGATCGTAAACATTGGATTTCCTCCGGCGGCGCGGATAGCATCGACCATCTCTTGAGACTTTGCCAGGGGAACGGTCGGGTCTTTGTCTCCATGAAATGTCCATATGGGGATGTCTTTGATAAGATGGGCGGTGTTCGAATCTCCGCCTCCACATATAGGAGCGACGGCTGCAAACCTTTCCGGCTGAGCGGCTGCAAGACCCCATGAGCCGTAGCCACCCATGCTTATCCCCGTGAGATATATTCTACTTTTATCAACTCTGTAATTCTCTTTCACGTCATCAATAAGATTGATGAGTTTGTCCAGTTTGTTATTCCACCACTCATTATCCGGGCATTGAGGCGAGAGAAGTATAAATGGAAACTGCTTTCCCCGCGCCACCAGCTTTGGCGGACCGTGCACTTTAAGCTTTTCAAGATCATCGCCTCTCTCTCCCGCGCCATGCAGGAAAATGACTAGCGGCCATCGTCTGCTTTTATCCTGTCCATACTCATTCGGCAGATAAAGGCTGAATTTCAACTTCGACTTGCTCATCAAACTACCTTAGTTTTTTATAGATATAAAGAACGCTTCCCGGCTTCTCATCGATATCGATTCGGAATCCCATATTCATAAGATCGTTTCCCATAGCCTTAATCGAATCTCCACCGTCTTGAGATGCGAACTCATATACGGCATCCGGGTCCAGCCCTCTAAGCAGGGTAACCATTGTAATGAACGGGCTGTTGGGTCTGCGTATAGCTAGAACCATACCCTCACCCAAATCCGACCGGTCGAACTGCCAGGCGACCCAGGCATCGTCGGCTAAGGTGAAAGAAAGAAGCGGATAGAAATCGCCGTAGAAGTACTTGCGAACCCGGAACTCCTCGGCCATTGCCTTTCTCAACCAGTCAAACGGCAGCTTACATGTCGGCTCGACCCCATACATATTCAAAGTGGTCACAAGACCAGGTCCCAATGCGCTGCGGAAGGCATATGTGTCCGGCTCGTCTGCCCGGCTGTAACAGCCGGTGCTTAACGGAACCCACAACGATAATCCACTCGTCTGGCCTTGCATACCGATAGGGTCAAAGTCGGGCCAGCATTGGAAATCGCTCCTCCAAAGAGGAATACTGCGTGAGATCGTTTCCAGGTCGATCCTGCGGCCGCCTCCGGCGCAGTTGTCTATAATCAGACCCGGAATTCGTGATCTAAGCTCGTCCCAGAAAGCGTACAAACCTTCTATGTGCCGAATCTCGCTCATGCCGACTCTGTCGGGAGTGTCGGCCTCCTCCCAGTACGAGGCGGGATCGAAATTGAAATCCTGCCGGTAGCAAGTGACGCCGCCTTCGATCAAAATATCCGAAACCAAATCAGTTATTGCCTTGCGAGCTTCCGGCAAACCCAGGTTTAGCAAATAGGAATCTTCCTTGGGACCAATGAACCACTCGGGATGCTCGCAAACAAACTTTGTGCCATTGAAAGCTCTCTCTGCCTCTATCCAAAGCACAAAACCCAGCCCCATCTCTTTGAGAGCATCGCCGACAGGTTTGAGACCATTGGGGTAAGTAATCTTGTTCGGCCACCAGTTGCCGACCTGACTCCACCAACCGGGATCGAATGTGGTAGCGTTCTCATTGTAAGGACTATCTCCGAACCATCCCGCATCTATCCATATATACTCCGTCGGAATATCGTTATCTCTACACCAGCGCGCCTTTTGGATTTGACTGTAATCCGGGTTCTCTCCCCATTCCAATTCGCATACCGGGGCCTGCAATACTTCACCATCATAATAAGGCGTATGATGAGCAAGAATGAACCGACGCAGCATATTGTGGCCCTGAATGCGATCATTTTCCCAAAAGAGCAGGAGGATTCGAGGCGTTCTGATCTCTTCGCCGGGAAGAAGTTTTAGATGTGTCTTTTTCATACCCGCACTCAGCTGGACATCATCCTCACGACGGGTTATATCAGCCCTCCATGAACCTGACCAACCTATTGCGCCGATTACCCCCTCACTTCCCATTTCGATATTAAAAAACGGAAGCGTTCCACTTGACGACCTTGCGCAGTTCGGACAGAGATGCAACTGTGAATTTTGCCCTAGCTGGGTTTCCAGCGGAGCGAAGTCATCCATTCTACAGTCGCTCCCATTGGCATGATGAACTATTGCCGGCCTGTCCTTGGCAAGCGAGAAAGTGGTATCCAAGGGCAGGATGTCTTCGATTATTGGTGTTGGTTTGTCACCATTGTTCTTGAAGTAAAGAACCCACTCGATTGCCGGAAAGTCATCAAACACAGTTACTTCGCATCTGCACTGCAGCCCGGTTTTCGGGTCAGTAAGAGTTAGCAAGTTATCAGACTCCCATACCAACTTCCAAATCGATAAAAATGAAGTCGATTCATTGCCTTCATACCTGAATGAAAATGGAAGCGGGCTGTTTATTGATTTGAAATGTTTCCTAAACCAGGTTTTTGCTTTCTCTTGTTTATTCACCGATTATCAACCAATCTTTTTGTAGATATACAGTACGCTTCCCGGTTTTTCTTCGATATCGATCCTGAATCCGTTATTCATAAGATCGTTTCCCTTAGCCTTAATGGTACCTCCACCGTCTTGTGAAGCAAACTCATATATGGCATCCGGGTCCAGCCCTCTAAGC
>DJHI01000097.1:0-11479 GCA_002431715.1 Armatimonadetes bacterium UBA5829 | reverse complement strand
CCCAGGCATCGTCGGCTAAGGTAAAAGAAAGAAGTGGATAGAAATCGCCGTAGAAGTACTTGCGAACCCGGAACTCCTCTTCCATCGCATTTCGCAGCCATTCTACCGGCAACGGACACCCCGGGTCTGTTCCGTAGACATTCATGTTGGTAACCATCCCTGGTCCCAATGCGCTGCGTAGAGCGTAAGTGTCGGGTTCGCTCGATTTCTCAAAACATCCGGTGCTCAACGGAACCCATAGAGAGAGACCATGGGTCTGGCCCTGCATACCTATGGGATCAAAATTGGCGAAGCATTGATAATCGCTTCTCCAGAGCGGAATGCTGCGAGATATAGTTTCAAGATCGATCCTGCGGCCACCGCTGGCGCAGTTGTCAATCATAAGTCCCGGAATCCGCTCTCGAAGCTCATCCCAGTAGGCGTATAAACCTTCGATGTGGCGGATTTCAGTCATGCCAACTCTATCGGGCGCATCGGCCTTCTCCCAGTATGGACCCGGATCAAAATTGAAATCCTGGCGATAAAACGTTACGCTGCATTCTTTGAGTATGTTAGCAACAAAATCAGTCAGCGCCTTGCGGGCCTCAGGCAATCCCAACTTAAACAGATAGTNNGCCCTCAGGGTCAAAGAACCATTCTTGATGCTCGCGAACAAACATAGTGTCTTTGATAGCTCTTTCCGGCTCGATCCATAATACAAAACCCAGACCCATCTCCTTTATCGCATCACCGACGGGTTTAAGGCCATTAGGGTATGTTGTCTTGTTCGGCACCCAGTTGCCTACCTGTGAAGCCCAGCCGCTGTCGAATGTGGAGGTTTCCTCGTTGTAATTGGCGTCGCCGTACCACCCTGCATCTATCCAGAAATACTCCAACGGTATATCGTTTTCTATCCACCAGCGCGCTTTGAGAATTTGCTTGTAGTCATGAATTTCACCCCATGAGGCTTCAACAACCGGCGCCTGCAGCACTTTGCCGTCATAGTAAGGCGTATGATGTGCCAAAATGAACCGGCGGAGTGTGTTTTGACCATCAATCCAATCACCCTCCCAAAAGATCAGGAGAATACGGGGTGTCCTTATCTCCTCACCGGGCAATAGCTTGAGGTGAGTCTTTTTCATACCGGCACTTAAATGAACAGTCTCTTCATCACGGTCAATATCGGCTCTCCAGGCACCGGTCCATCCTATCGCGCCGATCACTCCCTCGCCCGTCATATCCATATTGAAAAATGGGAGCGTGCCGTCGGACGACCGCGAAAACTGCGGAGCCAGATGGACATTTGCATTGACACCCATGAAAGTACCCTTCAGAGCGAAGTCGTCCTTCTGGCAGTCGCTTCCATTGGCATGGTGAAGCACTGCGGGTCTGGTATTTAGCAGCGCAAAAGATGTGTCCAGCGGCAGGATGTCCTCTATTATGGGTGTCGCGACGCTGCTTGTATTTTTGAAGTGCATCACCCACTCCACGGCAGGGAAATCATCGAATTCGGTAACTTCACAGCGGCACTCAAGGCCTGTCCTGGGATCGGTGAGAACCAGCAATTCATCCGATTTCCACTCAGACTCCCAGTCTGTCAGAAATGAAGATGATCCATCGCCATCATATTTGAACGAAAACGGCAGCGATGAGTTGCCTGACTTGAAATTACATTCGAACCACTTTTTAGCTTTGAGTTGATCTTGCATTAATAGCCTCTATCCTTTTGGTAGATATTGATCATCCTACTGCCTGAAAGAAACGCTTTAAGGTTATGCTCGAGTATTACTGCTGCGCGCTGGGAATAACGCGGGCTGGAGGCACCGGTGTGAGGAGTGATGATGACATTGGGCATGTCCCAAATCGGGCTGTCGAATGGAAGCGGCTCTGCAGGGAATACATCCAATGCTGCTCCCGCTATATGACCGGTTCTGAGCGCCTTACCCAGCGCTTCATGATCTACCATTGCCCCACGCGCCACATTTACCAAATACGATCCCTGCTTCATCTTTGCAATCTCGCTCTTGCCGATAAGTGCCTCTGTTTGAGATGTAAGCGGGACCACAATCACTAGAAAATCCGAGATGGAAAGGACTCTGTCCAGATTATCAGGGGAGTATACTTCATCGACATTCGGCAGGTCGCCATTGGCGGTACGTTTAGTGCCGACGACCTTCATATCGAAAGCCTTCGCCAGACGCGCGATATTAAGCCCGATCTTGCCAAGGCCTATTATGCCTATGGTGCGGTTTGAAAGCTCTCTGCATGTCGCGGATAACTCTGAGCGGTCATATCTATGCTCTGCTTGGAGTTCGGCAGCCAGATTCAGCCTGCGGGTCAGAGCCAGCATTTGGCCGATCACATGCTCGGCGACTACACTGGTGTGGATTCCGCTCAAGGTGGTAAGAGCCACGTCACTTTGTAGCAGCTCAGGAAATGTAGTATGATCTATACCCGCGCTACCGAACTGAATCCATTTGAGCTTCTTTGCCTGGGCGAAAACTTCGGGTGTGATCTTCCAACCGATCATCGCATCCGCATCGACAATCTCTCGTTTGATCGAATCCAAGTCTCGACATATTACAAAATTCTGGCCCTCAAGAAGGCTGCTGATCATTGAAAGATAATCCTCAACAATCGCTTCAGCTTCAAGGTAATACGCAGGCCAAATTACAAACTTCACTATTCTTCCTCTTTAACCAATCCAAAGGTGTTTCGGGACTTCAGTCCCGAAACAAAGGTAGGTGTCGGGAATAAATTCCCTATACACAACACTCTGCGTCTCTATTCTTCCTCTTCGTTTATAGATCGAATTTTATACTTGGACTCACTGACTTTGTTGGGCAGTACGGCCACCGTTCGGGCCCCCGACAAAACGAGCTTTTCAAGATATTTTATGCGTCTGCCGATCAGTAAAAGGACATCCTCGGGTTCTCTTCCGCGAAGCCATGAGGCGGCTTTTTCAGTAAGCTCCTCCAGATCGGCCTCCTCAAGCAGTTTGGACTTTCTCATATCCAGAGCAAGTTTTCGGGTTGTAGTAAGGATTGGGGCGTCGGTCTCAGTGCCGAGGGCAATGGTTCCGACATCTACAGTTGCCGCTTCAGGATCGTTCTCGATATCGGCCAGAACCGGGTCCACCGCGCCGAAAAGCTCCTCGAAATTATCGGTCGGGAACGTAACTGTCACCTGACCGGGGCCCGAATATAGAGCGGCGGTTTTCAAAAGGTCCTTACAGGCAAAATCCACCGCAAAAACCAGCGGTTTGCCGGGAGCAGCTCGCATTACCGCTTTATAATAGTCTACATCCTCCGTGCGCCCCCGCACGTCCAGAAGCAGCCCGTCCGCGCCTTCATTCAAAGCCTGATCCACTTCATCTTCATTTTTGATATAGGCAAATACAACGACGGTTTTGCCGGTTTGANNNGGAATATGCTCGGAAGCGATAAAAATTTTCTGCGCGGTATTGCGCTGATCCTCGATTTGCTGATAATGGATAAGAGTATGAGGGTCGGGATCGATGAAGACCATCCCGCTGTTGCCGTCCAGAATGACTATGTCTCCTGGCGAGATCGAATCCAGCAGGTTCTCGGCGCCGGTCACCGCGGGCACTTCGGGATTTATGCCTGGGATTACAAGGTCTTCCTGCGCAGCGATCCCTATAGTGTTGATGCCCGGAATCTTGATAGACATCCCCATTATCAGGTTATCGCATATAATTATTGCTTCGGAATAATCATGAGGATCGAGCCCACGCTTGATGGCGCGAAGCCCCTCTTCGAGGATGCTGGGGGCAACACCGTTGATGCCGTTTTTAGTATCGACAAGAGCCGCCACGGCAATAGCGACGCCGTCTTTTCTAGCATTGCCTTGAATAGTTTTCATATATCGAGTACTACCGAATCAATAAATTAGTGAGATCACTTCTAAATACCTTACTCAATTACTCTTCGGTTTCCTCGTCAGGTGTAAATTTGTTTGGCATTACTTCCACTTCGGATTCGGCTGGCACATCCTCTGCATTCAAGTAACTCATTTCGTGAACAAGCTCTTCTTCCACGGCGTCCATATCATCCGTCGCGTAGGTTGTCATTACTTCGTCGTAGCCCTCTTCGTAGTCCTCCGGCTGCATATCTCTGTCGCGGTATGCCCACACTTCATCGGTGTCTTCCTTGTCGACCATCGGGCCGACCTCATCGGGCTTCTTGTGCTTTGGATGTGGGAATGTGAGAGCCTCATCGACATCGACTTCTTCGTCAATCTCGACATCCGGCTCGTGTGCATCCACATCACCCGCGAAATGAGCCCTGCGCTCATCGTGAACGTCGATTATATCTTCAGGATTATGTATCTCTTTAGTCTCATCGCGTAAAATTTCATCTTTCATAACAACCACTCCCAAATGAGCTGAGAACGGAAAGTGGAGAGCTGAGNNGAGAGCCTCGCAACAATCCGATCTCCTCTACAATAAAATTACCCTTTCGGGCTTTGCATTGAAACTGAAAAGGGTAGAAATGAGGATGGTTACGGTTTAGTTTTTGCAAATACGAGGAATAAATAACTTGACAATAATACACTCAAGTAGTATATTGGAAACAGCTTAAGGTCGAGATGTGTACAGGTATCCACCATCCACTCTCGACTCTCTGCTAAAGGAGAACTAATATGAGGCTGGACAAGCTGACAATCAAAGCTCAGGACGCACTACAGGATGCGCAGCATGTCGCTTCGGAGAGCGGGCAGCAGCAGATCGAGCCGGAGCATCTGCTTTTATCTTTGCTCCAGCAGGAAGGCGGAATTGTCGCACCGATTTTGCAAAAACTCGGCGTAAATCCGCAAGTCTTGTCTGAAACCGTCCAAAAAGAGATAGATAGATTACCGAAAGTGACCGGCGCAGTCGCCGGAACTCAACTCGGCCCGCGCCTGCAGCGCGTGCTCGAGGCCGCTTTTCAAGAAGCGGAACGACTCAAAGACGAATATATAAGCACCGAACACCTTTTGATCGGCATCGCTACTGAGACCGGGAAAGCATCGCAAATTTTAGCCTCCGCAGGCGCTACACGCGACGCAATTTATCAGGCAATGGCGGAGGTGCGCGGAACTCAGCGTGTGACCGATCAGAACCCTGAAGACAAATACCAGGCTCTGGAACGTTATGGCCGCGATCTTACCGAAGAGGCTCGAAAAGGCAAGCTCGACCCTGTAATAGGCCGCGACGAAGAGATTCGGCGTGTCATCCAGGTATTGAGCCGCAGGACTAAGAACAATCCTGTCCTAATCGGCGAGCCGGGTACCGGCAAGACTGCTATTGTAGAGGGACTTGCGCAGCGAATCGTCAATGGCGATGTGCCTGAGTCGCTCAAAAACAAGAAGGTGGTCGCTCTCGACCTCGGCGGACTGGTGGCCGGGACGAAATATCGAGGCGAGTTCGAAGACAGGCTCAAAGCGGTTCTAAAGGAGATCAAAGAGGCCGAAGGCGAGATTATTCTCTTCATCGACGAGCTTCACACCATAGTCGGCGCGGGAGCGGCTGAGGGAGCCGTTGATGCGGCTAACCTATTGAAACCAATGCTCGCGCGAGGTGAACTTAAGTGCGTCGGCGCTACCACTTTGGATGAATACCGCAAGCATATCGAAAAAGATGCAGCTCTGGAGAGACGGTTCCAGCCGGTTCTGGTCAATCCGCCGAGCGTTGAGGACACCATCGCGATCCTGCGCGGCCTTAAGGAACGATATGAGGCTCATCACGGCGTGCGAATCAAGGACTCCGCGCTGGTTGCGGCTGCGGTGCTGTCAGATCGTTACATATCGGACAGATTCCTGCCGGATAAAGCGATCGACCTGATAGACGAGGCCGCCTCCCGCCTGAGAATCGAGATCGACAGCATGCCCAGTGAGATAGATACTGTCGAGAGGCGTATAAGACAGCTCGAAATTGAGCGCGAGGCTCTCAAAAAAGAGACTGATGCGTCGAGTAAAAAGCAGCTCGATAAGCTCGAAAAAGAGCTTGCTAACCTGCGTGAAAGTTCGAGCCAAATGAAGGCTCACTGGCAGAATGAAAAGGATGCGATCACCAAAATCCGTGAGGTAAAGGCTAAGCTCGAGGAGACCAAACAGTCCGAACAGGCAGCGGAGCGATCAGGCGATCTGGCAAAGGCCGCCGAGCTGCGCCATGGCACCATACCCAATCTGGAACACGGACTGACCGAGCTCGACGCACGGCTGAACGAACTCCAGAAAGACCAAAAAATGCTTAAGGAAGAGGTCGATGAGGAAGATGTTGCCGAGGTCGTGAGCAAGTGGACGGGTGTGCCGGTCACTCGGATGATGGAAGGTGAAATCGAAAAGCTCGTCCATATGGAGCAAAGGCTCGAAGACCGTGTGGTCGGCCAGGAGATGGCTATTGTCGCAGTGTCGAATGCAGTCCGCCGCGCGAGAGCGGGGCTCCAGGACCCGAACCGGCCTATCGGCAGCTTCATCTTCATGGGCCCGACCGGTGTCGGCAAGACCGAGCTTGCGCGTGCGCTGGCCGAGTTTCTGTTCGATGACGAGAGGGCTATGATTCGGATCGATATGTCCGAGTTTATGGAGAAACACTCCGTTGCAAGGCTCATCGGCGCGCCTCCAGGCTATGTCGGATATGAAGAGGGCGGTTATCTGACTGAACACGTAAGGCGCAAGCCATACAGCGTGATACTCTTTGATGAGATAGAGAAAGCTCATCAGGATGTATTCAACATTTTGCTGCAGATACTCGAAGATGGTCGGCTGACCGACGGCCAGGGTCGTACGGTGGACTTCAAGAACACTGTGATCATTATGACCAGCAATATCGGTTCCGACTTGATCCGCGAGCATGGCGTGCTCGGCTTTAGAGGCGGAATAGACAAAAAGACCGCAGATGATGATATCAGGCGGACTGTTATGGACGCTCTTAAGGCTCATTTCAGGCCGGAGTTCCTTAACAGGGTCGATGAGATCATTATCTTCAACTCGCTCAGTGAGGAGGACATCAAGAGAATAGTCGGAATTCAGCTCGGGCAGCTTAAAAAACGACTTGCGGACAGGCATCTGGATATAGAACTTACCGATGCCGCAAAGAATGCTCTTGCAAAAGAGGGTTATGACCCGGTATATGGCGCGCGGCCTCTTAAGCGAGCAATCCAGCGCGAGATTCAAGATAAGCTTGCGATGGAGCTTTTAGAAGGCAAGTTCAAAGAGGGCGATAAGATTCTGGTCGACGCGAACGACAAAGGCGAGATCACCTTTGAGCACTCAGGTCAAAACCTGGCAGCATCCGTCTAGGTAATTATGAATTCTGAATTTTGAATTACCTTCCCGCAGGATAAAAGCCTATTTTGGGCCAAATACTATGATTGGCTGGGATTTAAATCCCAGCCNNCTTTGGCTGTAACAATTCTCAATGTCTAGGAGTCTAGAAACTGAGACAAAAATCGAGACCATGGCCTAACACAAAGAAATTTAGCTCTATCATCCAGACTTATGATAAAATTCGGACAGTAAAATATGGAGGATCATTGATGAAGATATTGTCTATGATGCTTTCTGTTGTTGCGTTACCATTCTTATTTTCCACACCCTCTGCTGCCGTAGGCAAAATTACAATAGACCCCAATACTCCTGAAGCATTAGCAAAAGCTCAAGCCCTTAGTGGATTTTGGACTGCGGATAGCCGGTTAACTCAAAAAATTTCCCTAGAAGCAAAACGTCAATCCGTGTCATCAATAATCTCTCAAATAAGCCAGAAAGCCGGCATCAAGATAGAAACCGGACTAGGCGATCAGGACTGGCAGGTGCGTGACCGCAAGATGATTATCTTCGCTAAAGACATGCCGGTTGCGGATTTGATGCAGTCGATCGCCAGGGTGATGAAGTTCGACTGGAAGAGAACCCAAAGCGATGGCGTATACAGTTATCGTCTGTTTATGGATCGCAATACTCTCATCAATGCGGAAGCGCAGTCATATCGGGAGGAACAGCGGTTTTATCAGGAGCAGTGTCAAAAAAGAGCCGACTTTTCTGAAAAGCTCAAAGATTTTGCCGATCTCTCCGAACAGGACCTGGCCAAGCTAAAAGAGGAAGACCCGATGATGTATGCACTGGCAGCTTCAGGTGTAGCCGAATCTCTGGGCCGGATATTTGGTGAAGCTAAAGGAATGCGTGATGCTTTTGTCAGCGGCGATAAGATGACTATGAACCTATCTTCCGAGTCAGATGGTATGAAAGCTGCAATGCTTAATATGGCGAAGGCTATGGCAAGGATGGCTGTGTTTTCTTCGGATCTGTCGGAGGAAGACTTTGACTCAAACCCTGACCTTTTGAAGGAAATAAGCGTGCAGCCTCCACATGTATCCGAGGATAGGGCAACCAGCGATATAGTATCCCTCTATATGCTTGGTGAAATTGACTTAATGTATAAGCGCACCGGTTCTAGTGGTGAAGACTTGGGCTTCACTGAAAACGGTTTCCCCATATTCGATCCCGACAGCGTTTTTGGCAAGGAATTCGGCAGGCTTTTCACCCAAGTCCTCGACAAGGGTGTTCAGAACCTTGGGGAGATCTCGATGAACGTCAAGATCGATCCGGATGATTTGCTCAAGCGAGATTTTGGAGAACCCGCTGTAAAGCACGATAAAGATGAAAATATTCCCGGTGAAGTCGATCTCAGCCAGAATGGAAAGAATGGGACAAAGCCTTTTGAAATGATCGATCAGCTTGCTCTGTTCACAAATGCATCCGGCTTGAATGTGATATCCGATTACTTCGTTGATGAACCGCTTAACACATCAACTGACAAGATTCCGTCAATAGGCATTTTAAAGTGGATGGAATTACTGAATTCCTACAACTGGTGGAGGCGCGGATCGACTATAGAACTACGCGACAGACACTGGTTCCATAAGCGATCCTTAGAAATTCCCGAAGCATGGCTCGTCAAGTGGCGTGATAATTTCAAATCTGCCGAAACTCTGGGTATAGATGACCTTGCTGATATGGCCGTGCTAATTGGTGAGACTAACCAGTGGAAAATGAATATCTCGAAGGACGATATTCTGGCCTGCGATCCAATAAAATGGACTCTGTATTTGCAGAAGGACTTTTTACGCTTTTATGCTTCACTAAGCCAATCTCAGCGCGCGGCCATTTATACCAAGGAAGGGCTTGATCTGACAAATCTATCCGGCGAGCAGAAACAAATCGCCACAAAGCGCCTGGGTTGGTGGGATGGAAAAAGATCGGCAGTTATTTTTGGCACGCGGATGCCTTTAGGCAAGCAATTCAAATACAGCTTCAATACAGGCGGCAGAAATTTTGGCAGTATCACTACGCCAAAATATACAGTTAATAAACCATCATGAGAGCAAACTATATTCCTGCAATTATGGTCGGTGTTACGAGCCTGATCCTCTTTCGCCTGTTCTATTTGCGTTCGAAATCAGCGCTGCTGCGGATTTTGCTTATACTGACTGCGTTTGCTCTAGCAATCCCATCCATCCTCTTTGCAAGCAATTACCTCCTCTACATCCCGTATGCAAAGTGGTTCTATGAATTTCATGCCTTGCCCGGTGGGGAGATATCGTCGGGACTGATCGGAGCCTTACTGGGAATTATGTTTGCATCAAGTAAACTCAGACCGGGAAAACTTAATGGCTCCATACTCATAATCTGCGTCACGATCTCTTTTGCACTTCTCACCACGCCGTTTATGAAACAGCTCTATGATGCTGTTGACTATTCATCTCTTACAAACAAATGGAAAGACGGGGTATGCCTCCAAACCAGCAGCTACACCTGCGTTCCGGCGTGTGCTGCAACAATGATAAGGTTACGTGGAGGTAATGCGACTGAGGCCGGGCTTGCAAAATCTGCAGGAACGATCAAGAGCGGCACANNTATTGGTATTTGATGCGAGCTCTAAGAAGGCGGGGATATGAACCTGCATATCGCCATTACGATTCGCTGAAAGACGCTCCCGTTCCGTGCATACTCGGCGTTCATATTGGAAATTTAGGCCACGTAGTGGTGCTTCTCTCAAAAAGTAAAGATGGAGTGGTTATAGGTGAGCCATTGACTGGTAAAAGGGAATATACATACCGTCAGTTTGATGAGTTCTACCATCCGAACAAGTCATATATAACTCTGAGGCAGTAGCATACGCTGATGTAGTATAATGGCTAAAGAGGCATGTTATGTCATTTCCAATAAACAGAATGAGAAGACTGCGCGCAAACAAGACCCTGCGCAGAATGATAAGAGAGACATCCGTTTCAGTGGATGATTTGATCTATCCGCTTTTTGTAACTCACGGGCTCGATGTGAAGCTGCAGATCCCGACTATGCCGGGCGTATATCACTTCAGTGTGGATGCGCTCTGTGAGGAAGCAAAGAGCGTGCGCGACCTCGGCATCCCCGCAGTCCTGCTCTTTGGGCTTCCCGCTCAAAAGGATGAAATGGGGTCGGAGGCCTATGCGAGCGACGGAATCGTTCAAAAGGCTGTTTCAGCTCTAAAGCGCGATGTTCCAGACCTGGTGGTTATCACCGACGTGTGCCTGTGTGAATATACATCTCATGGTCACTGCGGAGTGGTGCGAGATGGGGAAATCATAAACGATGAAACTCTCGACCTGATCGCTCGCACGGCCGTATCCCACGCTGAGGTCGGAGCGGACATGGTGGCTCCGTCGGACATGATGGACGGCAGGGTGATGGCGATTCGTGAGTCTCTCGATGAGCGCGGTTTGGAAAACGTCCCTATTATGGCCTACTCGGCGAAATTTGCATCGGCATTCTACGGCCCGTTCAGAGATGCAGTCGGATGCGCCCCCAAATTCAGCGACCGTTCGAGCTACCAGATGGACCCGCCCAACTGCCGTGAAGCGCTAAAAGAGATCGCTCTCGATATAGAAGAGGGAGCCGATATAGTGATGGTGAAGCCGGCGACGGCTTATCTGGATATAATAAGCGATGCGCGCGCATCGTTCGACGTACCTGTGGCGGCGTATAATGTCTCAGGCGAATACTGCATGATCAAGGCGGCGGCAGAGGCCGGCTATATAGATGAAAAACGCATAGTATCGGAGGTTCTGACGTCCATAAAGCGCGCCGGAGCCGATATGATTATCACTTATTCGGCTAAAGACTTCGCCTCATGGATTTGAGATATTATATTTTGTATTTTTTATATGGATGTGTATTGCTGTGAATGACGGAATATGCGGTGGCGATTCGGAAATCGCCACCGAGGTTCGTCCGTTCGGGCGCGATATCTGATCGCGACCGCAGAGAATACCCGCGATTTCAAATCGCGTTTTTCTTTTCAGGCCGGATCGGATATCCAGCCAAAACATATATGGAACCTTGGGACGTGAATACTCATTCTAAATAATAGCTGAACCACATGGGAGCAAATCCGTGCTTAGGGTATCGAAACTCGTTAAGTATTATAAGAAAACACTGGCTGTCGATGGACTTTCATTCCAAG
>DJHI01000276.1 GCA_002431715.1 Armatimonadetes bacterium UBA5829 | reverse complement strand
GCTGAAATAAGCATCGGCGTGCCGAGTTCGCGGACGAAATCGACCGCTTTCGGATTCTGCGCCGCCTCTTCGATGCTCGATGCCAAGAGCGCCATTCTGCCCGAGAATGCTCTAAGGGCTAATCGACCACGGCGGTTGTCCAGGAGAAGCAGACCCGCGCCATCGCAAGTAACCGCTCGCACGGCCGTCTGCACAAGCATCTGCGCGGCATTTTCGAGTCCATAGGCTGCGCTGATGTTGCGGCTGTGCTCATAAAGAACGTTAAGCTCGGCGTATTTCTCCTCCATCGCCTCATACAGGCGGGCGTTTTCGATTGCTATACCGGCCTGATTGACAAAAGTGGTTAGGCCCTCGACATCCTCAGGAGCTATCGACCTGGTGCGAAGGCTGTTGTCGGTGACTACAACTCCAATTGTTGAGTCCCTTACCACAATCGGAGCTACCAGGAACTCGGATGCGTTGTCCGGCTGATCGGGATCGAACGGCGAACCCTGTGAGAAGATCGGGATCTGCTCTCTAGCGGCAAGGCCGATTACGCCTTCGCCCATTCGGACTCGCTCGATTACCTGCTCATTTGCCCCGTATCCGCGTCTGGCGCCCGCGATAAACTCATTTATCCTGGTATCGAGAAGATAAACGCAGCACCTGTCAAAACCGACGGCATCGACAATGCTTTCAACAATCTGACTCAGCACATCGTCAAGATCGAGAGTGGAGTTGATGGCCCTGAGGACATCGTTTATCCTCGACATCTCCTCTATCTTGTGATTCAAACGAGAATAAAGATTTGCGTTCGAAATAGCGAGGCGGGCGTGGGTTGCAAAAATACAGAAAAGTTTTAAGTCTTCCTCGTCAAAGGGCGGTTTCGGCTCATGACGCCTTATGCTGAGAACGCCGCTGACCGTGCCGTCTTCATCCTTCAGCGGAACGCACATCGAACCGCTGACTCCCGCGCGCGGTTTGACCGTGTCTTTGAAACGCGGGTCGGCTGCTACATCGGTAATAAGCACCGGCTCACCGGTTTGAGCGACCTTTCCGGCGATACCCTGGCCGAGGGCTATTCTGGAACCATGAACAATATCGTCAGTCAGACCATAGCTGGCCTTGATAATAAGCGCATCATCACCAGGCTCCTTGAGCATCAGCGAGCAGGTTTGAGCATCCATAACGGCGGCCNNACCAGATTCAGCAGAGGCATTACGTCGTTCGGATCGACCGCCAGGCCGATTTCATAGAGAGAGGCGACCTCCTCAAAGCGCTTGTGAGTGTTTTTACGGGACGATTTCACTGCCTCGGATGCGACAGCGGCCGCGTCGATTGCCAGCGCCTTTCGGGCTAGATCGAGAACCTGCTGCATCCTGTTTTCTGCCGGACCTTGCGATGCGGCCAACTCAGCTATTTTTTCAAGCGCAGAGCTGTTGGAGGGCAATTGTTGCATAATTTAAGTTTGACCTCGGCAGTGCTTGACACTATTATAGCATTACATATCTATTTGGGTCTTTTAGCAAGGGAAAAGCGCCTACCGAGCATCATGTTACCCCATAATCCTCAACTATAACCTTTATCTCATGCCACGTGTGAGCGTGCACTTATTATATATTTCGGTCAGCAGATTGGAATAGCTGATATTATTATCGTCATCAATGCCTAATTTTGCCATTAAAGGAGCGGCCATCTTTGCTGCCAACTGCTCGCGCTNNCCGCACACTGTCTTGCAGTTCGGCTTTTCGCTCGACAAATCTCTTTACGGCCTCAAAATCATCAGAGGTCACCAGCTCGATATTCCGCACAAGATCAGCCTCAGGAGACTCTGTGTTGGGCTGAGGCTGCTGCTTGTGGTCTGAAATATCCGGCATCCATTCGCCGCGCTCCTTAACGACGAGTGTTCCGGCGGCGTAATCTCCCAGCCGCTTGTTCCTGCCGCTGAAAAGGATTGAGAGCATTCCTATCAGGTATGCAAATGGAAGCATATCGACCACTCTGACCAGATTACGAATCGCCGCGCTTGCAAAGTCTACAGGCATTCCGCCTTCTCTGACCGTTCGCATTCGAGCATATCGCTTGCCTGGTGTCTGGCCGTTCCACGTGGATTCAAAATAAACGTAATAGCCATACCACAATATAAACCCAGCGATAACAAGCAGGGCATTGGCCCACGATGTCCCAGGCCATTTATTGTACACCGTGAGCGGAATCCGAACGGCCATAATCACAGCCAGCAGCAGGCCCTGAAGCAGAGAATCGATAATTGCCGCGCCGCCGCGTGAGGCAAGACCCGCCAGCTCGTACTCGATTCTTACATTTTCAGGTGTTACTATAGTGATCTTTCTCGCCAAAGGATGTCTCCTATTTTAATCACGTATGTATGGAGTAAACTAAATCAACCATCCAATACAAAATCCGACAGGCAATTTCAATACTCCTTCCGCGCATTTCGCATATTCCGTAATTGCTCACTCTTCGTGAGTATTAATATACAATCCAGCATCTTGAGCTCTGTCGAAAGGTGCGGTTAATCTTTAGCAATAGCTCAGAATTACCCGCATACTTCGACATAGCTCAGTATGCTCACCTTTTGCTCATCATTTATGAGCTGGTTCCATATTCCGTATTTCGATGATTAAGTGTATAATTCGCGTATGGACGAGCGCTCATATGTAGAACAAAAGCAGGAATCGTGGCGGCAGCTATCGAGCAAGATCGATAAAATCCGCATGCACGGGCTTGCATCGCTGTCGCGAGCAGAGCTTCAATCCATTGGCTCCGATTACCAAACTCTTGTCTCCGACCTTGCATTTGCCCGTGGACAGGGCGCGAGTTTGGAACTAGTGAATTACCTAAATGAGCTTGCCGCGCGCGCTCATGGGGCGCTTTATGCCTCGCCTGGCGCAAGTATCGGCGGAGTCTGGCGCTTTCTTATTAGAGAGTTTCCGGCTCTGTTTCGTTCCACAATCAGGCATACTGCTGTAGCCACGGCTATCTTCATGCTCTCATGGGCAGGCGCGTCATATCTGGTTATCACCGACCCCGGCGTGGGTCATGCCATTATGCCCGAAAAGCTGACAGCTAAAGACGTAAGGAACAACAAATCGGATATCCCCGACCCGGCGCGTATGTCCAGCTTCATTATGACCAACAACATCAAGGTCGGTATCTTGTCATTTGCCGGAGGTATTACCGCTGGTGTGATAACGGTCTTCCAGATGGTCCAAAACGGTGCGATGATCGGCGTTATCGCTACCATAATCGCGCCGATAATGGGTCAGGCAAAATTTTGGTCTTATATTCTGCCTCATGGGATTATCGAGCTTGTCGCTATATTTATCTGCGGCGGAGCAGGTCTATTGATCGCTTCCGCTATTATTGCCCCCGGCAATATGCGCCGGGCGGATGCTATAAGAATTGCATCGGGAAAGGCGCTGAGGTTATTCGCAGGGACAATTCCGATGTTTGTTGTAGCCGGTACGATAGAAGGGTTTATTACGCCGTCGGTTATTCCGATCTGGTCAAAACTTGCATTTGCCGGGATTACCGCCATCGGTTTGACTGCTTATCTGGGATTTGCCGGACATAAGCAAATATAAAATATAACACTCGAAATACTAAATCAGAGACCCTCTCCCCCAGGAGAGGGAGTTAGTGCATCTTTATACATTAATGCCGGTCGGGGGCAAAAATACCCCCGACCACCAGAACTATATTTTGTTAAGCGGAAAGCT
This sequence comes from Armatimonadetes bacterium UBA5829, assembly GCA_002431715.1. GTDB lineage: Bacteria > Armatimonadota > UBA5829 > UBA5829 > UBA5829 > UBA5829. The sequence goes on along the minus strand of DJHI01000276.1, from coordinate 1,765 downwards.
CTTTTAGCTCTCTGCTCTCCACTTTTAACTAACCATTAACTATTTCTTGTTCTTGATCCAGGGCATCATCTCACGCAGGCGGCCGCCGACCTCTTCGATCATAGCTTCGCTGCCATGGCGTCTGGCGGCATTGAGAACCGGACGTCCGGCCTTGTTCTCGAGAATGAACTCTCTTGCAAACTCGCCGCTCTGGATCTCGGCAAGGATTTCGCGCATGGATTCCTTGGCGCACTCGTCGATGACTCTCGGGCCGCGGGTGTAATCGCCGTACTCGGCAGTGTTGCTGACAGAATAGCGCATTTTGGCCATACCGCCCTCATACATGAGGTCAACGATCAACTTAAGCTCATGGAAACACTCGAAGTAAGCGATCTCCGGCTGATAACCGGCTTCGACCAGTGTCTCGAAACCAGCCTGCACAAGTGCGGTGCATCCGCCGCAGAGAACTGCCTGCTCGCCAAAGAGGTCGGTCTCGGTCTCTTCCTCGAAAGTTGTCTCAAGAACGCCGACCTTGGTAGCGCCGATTCCCTTTGCATAAGCAAGGGCAGTGTCCTTGGCCTTGCCGCTCGGGTTCTGATAGATAGCGATAAGAGCCGGAACGCCTGCGCCCTCTGTGTATACTCTGCGGACCAGATGACCAGGGCCCTTGGGAGCGATCATGATAACATCGACATCCTTGGGCGGAACGATCTGACCAAAGTGAATATTGAAACCATGAGAGAAGACAAGGGTCTTGCCCGCTGTCATGTGCTGCTTGATGTCGCTTGCATATACGGCTGACTGAACTTCGTCAGGGAGCAGGATCTGAACAACATCGCCTGCCTTGGCGGCTTCGGAAGCGGAGACCGGCTTGAAGCCATGCTCCACTGCAAGGTCGTAATTCGGTGTGCCCGGCAGTTCGGAGATGATAACATCAAGACCGCTGTCGCGCAGGTTCTGCGCCTGGGCATGTCCCTGGCTTCCATAGCCGATAATGGCTATCTTTTTGCCCTTCAATGCATCAAGGTTTGCATCGGAATCATAGTACATTTTTGCTGCCATTAGTATTCCTCCTGTTGTAGAGACTGGAGATTGAAAATATTAGATTTTATCCTAATTCATCCGCCTCTTAAATATGTTGGATATTTTGAAACCTGCGAGGCCCAGCGCAGCACCGAGCACCGCAAACATTATAAGCTCTATTACCAGATTGGCAACCGAATCCAAGCCCATGGCATTAGTGATCGCGTTATAGACACGCCACATGCCATAGCTTACGCTTAAAAGCGCGCCTATAAGTGTGCCAGCCAGCATCTTCGGCCACGCACACTTCTCATGCGCTCCCAGAAACAGGCCTACTATCAATCCCATAATAGGACCCGCTACTGCGAGGAAAAGCATTACTCTCTGCACCATATTAGGGTCGATCAGTTGCTTCATAATTAGCTGAGAGCTGAGANNGAGGGCAGAGAGCTCAAATCATAAACTTTTACACTCTGCTCTCTTACTCTCTGCTCTCCCCATTTTATCCTACTGCTGTTATTGAGCCGCGGGCCATTGCGATCATACCGGTTCGGACGATCTCTTTGATGCCGAATGGCTCGAGAAGCCGCTCGATGGCGTCGACTTTGTCAGTGTTGCCGGTCACTTCAATTGTAAACGAAACCGGGCTGATATCGATAATCTTCGCATGGAAGATATCGACTATCTGCATGATCTCCGCGCGCTGCATGTTCTCAGCCTTGACCTTGATCATAGCCAGTTCGCGCTCAACGATAGGAATCTC
>DJHI01000259.1:9296-9502 GCA_002431715.1 Armatimonadetes bacterium UBA5829 | reverse complement strand
CGGAGTTAGCAACATCTATCACGTTGTCGGGAACCTTGGGTCTGCCGCCAGTGCCGTTAACAATCCAATCACCGGGCTTGTTAATTTCAGCCCCAAGCAGTCGGCACGCATTAACAGCCGCGAGGGTGTCCGATGCCGCCAGGGGTTTGCGAATCACAGACTCTCCATTGGCAAGCGACGCAATAACCGCTGCCCGAATGGTATGC
>DJHI01000259.1:9090-9255 GCA_002431715.1 Armatimonadetes bacterium UBA5829 | reverse complement strand
GAATGGTATGCGACTTAGACCCCGGAATCTCCACCGACCCCGACAGCTCTGATTTTTTAACGCTCAGCTTCATATTTTCTTAAGGATACAGGAGCCGAGCCTGTATTGTCAATTTTTAACAGTTCATAAATCACGTTAGCATCGAGTAAACGGAAACACTGAAAA
>DJHI01000259.1:0-9076 GCA_002431715.1 Armatimonadetes bacterium UBA5829 | reverse complement strand
TTCCCCTTATTTCGTGTTTCCGTGATTAAGACAGTCTCATTTGACTCCTGGTGCATTTCTCCCCAAAACACACAGGGGAGTATCGCTCGTTGACAGGTGTTTCAGGCCAAGATACAATGCTCTTGCAATGCCGACGGAACGGCTTCGCGGAAGTTAGCATGGAAGCTAATCCGGCGGACCCCGGCTCTACTGCCTGTGTCCCCGATTTATCCGATTTTTTTGAACCTGTCGCATTTTCTGCGAAAAGCGACTCTTAATAGCATTTTGCTTTGCAAAATGCAGACAGGTAATTCTTACAGCGCAAACGGCACAATCATTGCACTGATATCCCTTAAGAGGAAGACATGAAGACAGTTAGAGACTTAATGACGCCCGACGTAGTCTGGGTTACACCCTCGACCCGAGTTAAAGTCGCCATCACATTTATGAAGGGTCACAATATTGGAGCGCTGCCGGTGCTGGTCAACAGCGGGCTGGTGGGCCTTGTGACGCTTTATGAAGTGCTGGGAGAACCTCAGGACTCGCCGGTAGAAGACCTTATGTCTCGCGAGTTTACGACTGTCGAGCCGGAAATGACCGCTTATGATGCCGCTAAACTGATCCGCGATACTGGAACTACGCATCTAATAGTAGTCGAAAACGGACAGATGGTCGGCATCCTCTCCAGAAGCGATCTCATAATGGAACTAGGTCGCACATTCGACCCGCTGACTGAGCTTCCGTGGTCCGACAGCTTCCGCGAATGGGCGATGAATGCTCTTAAGGGCGGAAATGAAATCAGTATAATTCTCTTCGACCTGGACAAGTTCGGGGTTTTCAATAAGAAATACGGCCATGTGGTCGGTGACAAGGTAATCAAGTCGGTCGCCGATGTCCTTTCAAAAGGGATCGACCCTGATCTGGAACTTCTCTGCAGATATGGCGGTGATGAGTTCGGAATAGTGACCGTTCGCCACGCCGATGAAGCGATTGCTCTTGCGGACGTCCTTAAGGAGAGGATTTCGAAGATAGAGATCCCCGAGGTCCCTGAAGGCGTTTCGACATCATATGGCATGTTCGGCGGCCGCCGAACCAAAGAACGCGAAGATATTCACTACGCGGCTACAATCGATGACCTGATTACCCGGGCAAGCAAAAACTGCACGGCCAATAAGCCGCACAAAGCACCTCTACCGGCGGCTGAGAAAGCGATGCCGTTATCTGAGATTCCAGCAGCCCAAATCGAACAGCAAGCCGGTCGTGCTGCAAGGCTTAAAATCCAGACAATCAACTTCTCAAGCTCCGGCACCGAAGCGAAAGTCGGAGTGACACTCAAAAAAGGCGTTGACGAATTTGCTCGCGAATCCAGTGGATATGCCGTGGGTGAAGAGAGCATCCTGCGCCTCTTTGCCGAAGCTGCGGCGGGCGCGGCCTGCAAGTCGCTTGCAGCCGACCATAGGATAGTTGTGGAGGATGCGTCGATCCAGGAATCGGGCAAAGATGATGAAATTGTCAATGTGGTTGCGTTATATGTCAATCCAAGATCGAGCGTGAGGCTTACCGGCTGCGCGCTGGTTCGCAGAGGCGACAGATATCGCGCAGCAGCAGCAGCTTTGCTCGATGCCGTGAACAGACAAATAGAAATTGCGCCTTCACGCGAACCGGAGGAAGAGCTTTATAGTCACGGAAAAACGGAATAAACGGAAAACACGAAAAATCAATGGGGCAGATTTATTATCAGCCCCATTTCCTGTTTTTCCTAATTCCTATTTCCTATACGCTCTACCCAAATGCTTTGCGCATCTTCTCGCAATAATACTGCACATTCTCCCACTTTGCATCCGGCGGAATTCGATGATCCGGGCATGGTATATAGCCACCGAGAGCGACGAGAGGCTTAAGTCGTTCTATCTCGGCATCAATTGCTGCATAGTCGTATGCAAAGACTTTCTTGTCCATGCCGCCGACACCTCTAAGCTCGCGGCCATACATCTCCCGCCAGGGCGCGATGCTCGCATTCCACGTCCCGACCTCAATCGGGAACATCGTGTTTACCCCGTTTTCAAACCAGGTGGGAATTAGAGCGTCTATCATACCATCGCAGTCGAGCGAGACGATATTAATGCCGTTCTTGTTGAGAAGATCGGTAATCCGCTTATAGTGAGGACCCACCTTTTCATTAAAGACTCTCGGGTTGATTAATGGACCGCTTTTGAAGCAGATATCCTCCCAGAAATGGCCGAAGTCAAAGGCGGTGGTTATACTCATAGCGGTTTGGGCGCATTTATAGGCCAAATTTCCGACTGTATCTATGATCTCATCAAAGAGATCCGGGTCGTCTACCTGAAGATAGGCCGTTTCCTCAACTCCGAGCCAGTTACGGATCATTCCGAATAGGCTGCCTACGTATATACCACGAATCTCCAAGTCATTTTCATCTTCCAGTTTTGCCTTCAGCTCACTATTTATGCCCACACGTTCGGGAGCAAACTGCAGCCTGGGAAGAAAATGCTCCTCCCATTCTGCTCTACCCTTGAGCATGTGATCGATCTCCATTGGAATAGAACCCGCACCGTCTTTTTCGAGAACGATTACTCCATATTGATTCAGAACCTTACGAGCACCATCAGACATCTCCTCAACGACTCTTCTTTCGAATGACGGCAAAATTTCCACATTACTTCCGGCTTTTGACGTCCAACCGAAATCAAAACCCAGCTTTGCGGAAATAGACTTGTCTATGTCGTTGCCGTCGCCCCAACCCTTAGCATCCTCGTGTGATATGTGGCCTTCGTTCGCCCATTTTGCAAGGGTCTCATGCCAGTAGCCAAAGTGGACTATCGGAAGCCGGTCGTAATTCTTGTAATTCAAAACTGCCAGGGCACGCTGCCGGTTGTTCATTAGTTATCATCCTTGTTTTTTTGTAATATTATGACATTGTTTGGCAATATAAGCGCAGAGTCCTCCATTGGAAGGTATTAAGGGAGGAAATAATCTCGCACTTACTTAAATCGAGCATATACCTTAAGAAAACAACGGGGAAATTCATGACCATAACACCCAGAGAAAAATTTATTGCCGCTTTGAACCGCCAGCCTATAACAGGCCGCGTGCCTCACTTTGAACTGGTGTTCTTCCTAACGATGGAGGCTCTCGGTAAACTGCATCCATCCCAGAGGTGTTTCAACCAATGGGATCAGATGGAAGAGAAGGAGCGCCAACTTCACAGAATCGATATAGCCGACACATACATAATGTCGGCGGAAAAGTATGAGCACAACGCTATCTTTCCACAGGCCAATCCGTATCACTACGAAGAAACGATAAAGCTGCTTGATATAATTCGTGAAAAAAGCGGCGACAAGTACTTTCTCATGCTTCACGGCGATGCGACATACGCAATACCCGGCGGCGAAGGAATGCTGGAGTTCAGCTATCGCATGGCTGATGATCCTGAAGGCTTGAAGGCCGAAGCGGACAAGAATGTCGATAATATGCTCGAACTGGCTGAAAAATATGCAAAGCATGGCGCCTTGGACGGCTGGGCATTATGCTCGGACTATTGTCTCAATACCGGGCCATTTCTCAGCCCTGCTCAGTTCAGCGAATTTGTCGCTCCGTATCTTGCTAAACTGATAAAAGGACATCGTGATTTGGGGTTCTATGCCATAAAGCACACAGACGGCAATATTATGCCCATCATCGACCAACTGGTTGAAGCAAACCCTCATGCCCTTCACTCGCTAGACCCTCAGGCAGGCGTGGACATCGCCGAAGTTAAAAGGCTCTATGGTGATAAAGTCTGCCTGATAGGCAATGTCAACTGCGGCCTTCTGGATACGGGCACCGATGAAGAAGTCGTCGAATCCGCAAGATATGCGCTTAAGCATGGCATGCCCGGTGGTGGGTATATATTTTCTACAAGCAACTGCATCTACACCGGCATGCGGCTTGCGCGATATGAATTGATGCTCGATATCTGGCGCAAAGAAGGAAACTACTGATTTAGTATTTTAGATTTGGGATTTTATATTTTGGGCTATATACGGAAAGCCGACATGCCCTTATTCATTGACAGCCAACCGGAAAATATGATAAACTTTCGAAGCTCCTAAGATACTGTCTGGCTGTAGACAAGAAATCAAATATTCGAAGCGGACTGTTTCTTTAATCGATACAAGTGGGCAACCCCCACTGGGGGCTCGAAAAGGGTGTGCGAAAGGAGCATTAATCGTAATGCTGATTCAAATTAAGGGCAAGAACTTTGAGGTTACAGATGCCCTTAAAACATATGTTGAGAAGAAGCTTCCTAAGCTTGAGAAATATTTCCAGAATCTCAAGGGAGCGACTGTTATTATGAGCGTGCAGCGCGGTCTGCACCAGGTTGAAGTGCAGTTGGAAGGAGACGGTATCCTTCTTCGAGGCGAAGAGCGCCGCGGAACCGATATGTATGGTTCCATAGATCAGGTTGTTGAAAAGCTCGAGAACCGCGTAAGGAAATTCAAGGGCAAGCTTTACGGCAAGACGATTGCCGAGGGCCCTAAAGAGAAAGAGAGCATTCGCGAGGGAATAAGGGCTGAATCGCTCGGCCCCGAAGGATATGAAGGCGAGATCGAGGAAGCGCCGGTTGTTGTGCGCACCAAGAAATTCGCGATGAAGCCGATGACTCCGGAAGAAGCTGCTCAGCAGATGGAGCTTCTGCATCACGACTTTTTCGTCTTTAGAAATGCCCAGACGGAAGATGTGAACGTGGTCTACAAGAGAGACGACGGCAATTACGGTCTTATAGAGCCGCTTTAGGCTTTTAGATAAGCTTGTTCGCCCCGGTGGCGATTTCCGTCGCCACCGCAAAGGTCAGAGTTTGGAAATCCGGCCCCAGGGTATCGGTTTTAGATAAGTTTTGTTTCTTCAGCGCTTGTTGCAAGTGCAAGGTGCCATCCCGGCTTACCGGGACGGCGATTTTTGCTGTACGGAAGGTCACGTGGGGACCAAAACCCGCGATTATTATAAGGGGAAAACAAAATGATCGTAACAACCAAGCAACTATTCGAGCAGGCCTACGGCAAATATGCTCTCGGCGCTTACAATATCAACAACGCCGAACAGACCATGGGCCTCTTCCAGGGCAACATGGCAAGCAAAGCACCGTTTATCATCCAGATTTCCAAAGGCGCTCGCAGCTACACCAACAAGCTCATGCTTGAAGGAATGATCCGCGCAGCAGATCAGATCTTCCCGGATGCCGTTTTTGCAGTGCATCTTGATCACGGCGATGAAGCTACCTGCTACGACTGCATTGAGAGCGGTTTCTATTCATCGGTTATGATCGATGCCAGCCACGAGTCTTTTGAAGAGAATATCGCAATCACCAAGAGAGTGGTCGAGAAGGCCCACGCCAAGGGAATCAGCGTCGAGGCGGAACTTGGTCAGCTCGGCGGAGTTGAAGAAGACATCGCTGTTGACGAGTCCAATGCTCACCTCACCGACCCCAAACAGGCCGCTGAGTTCATCGAAAAGTCGGGCTGCGACAGCCTTGCCTGTGCAATAGGAACCAGCCATGGCGCGTTCAAGTTCTCCGGTGGTCAGGGTCTTCACTTCGAGGTAGTCGAAGCAATCCAGAAGCTCGTCCCCGGTTATCCGCTCGTTCTTCATGGCTCTTCTTCAGTCCCTCAGGACGAAGTCGAGAGAATCAACAAGGCCGGCGGCGCTTTGAAGGGCGCTAAGGGCGTTGACCCGAACCAGTATCTTCCCGCTGCAAAGCTCGGCGTTTGCAAGATCAACATCGATACGGACGGCCGTTTGGTGTGGACACGTGTCTACCGCGAGTTCTTCCGCGACAAGCCGGAAGTCTTCGACTTCAGACCGATCGGCAAAGTCTTTATGGAAGAATACGCTAAGTTCATCGCCAGCCGCAACGAGCTTCTCGGCTCAGCCGGGCACCTCAATGAAGTGCGCGCAGCGCTTAAGTAAATAGTATAAGTCGAGAGTGGAGAGCTACGAGCCGATTTTTGCCTCCACTCTCATTATTAATTATCCGGCTTTCCACCAGTATTTCTACAAGGGACGGCATATAAATGATATCTACCGTTACGCTCAATCCAGCCATCGACAAGACCATCCATATCTCCAAGCTTTTGCCTAACGACACCAATCGCGTTATAGAACTCGAAATTGATGCGGGCGGCAAGGGTATAAACTGCAGCCGAATGCTCCAGAGACTTGGAACCGAAACAAAGGCGCTGACATTTCTAGGCGGCGACACGGGAGATTTCATCAAGCTGGTCCTTGATAAAGCCGGAATCGAGATGGACTATGTCCCCACTGAGCGTCCGACACGCACCTGCATCGCAGTGGAGGAGGCTACAGACGTTCCCCCGACCACGTTCAACGAGCGCGGCGGCCCTATCGAGCACAGAGAACTGGTAGAGATGATCGATAAGGTCAAAAGCCTTGCGCGTCAAAGCGAGTATATGGTCTTCGGCGGAAGCATACCGACCGGTGTCAATCAGGATGTGTATAAAGTCCTGATCGAAATCGCCCAGGCAGGCGGAGCAAAAACGGTTCTTGACGCCGACGGAGAGGCTTTTATGGAAGGTATAAAGGCCAAACCGTTTATGATTAAGCCGAATAGAGATGAAGCTGAGCGTATTTTAGGCGTTGAGTTCGAAAGTATTGCAGATGTGGCACGCGGCGCCCTCAGTCTGGCGGAGCGCGGAATCGAACTGGTTGTAATCTCGCTCGGCAGCCAGGGCGCCGTTGCATGTTATGAAAACACAATATACCGCGCTGTATCGCCGCAGGTCAAAGCGGTGAGCACAATAGGGTCGGGCGACTCTTTGATCGCCGGATTGCTCTACGGCCTCGAAAACAGTAAAGATATTCAAGACGCATTTAAGATTGGCTGCGCTGCCGGAGCGGCTACAGCCATGAGCAGTGGAACGGATATCGGCAGCAAAGAAGATGTGGATACACTTGTTAAAGATGTGAAGGTATCAATCGCCGAACCCGCGCCGAAGGCATAACTCTCGGCCTTATTACGATACACTATCAACGATATACGATCCACGTTAATATTTACCCATTGACAACTAGCTTACTTGCGGTTAAATTCAGTACGGGTGGGATTGATCCAGGAGTGCAACAAAAGTGAAACTGGACGAGTTCAGAAAAATTGTGCGCTCGGAGTTCGGCGAAGGACTCGCACATGCCACACCGGCTAATGTCCGCGAGTTCCTCGACAGGATGGAAAGCGACGTCATTCCCGAAAGATTTTCCAATCGTATTGTTCTAAATGAGCCCTGCAACACATATGAAGAGGTAATTCGGGATTTCTTCGCGCAAATATTGGAGATGCCCTCGGATGAAGCAATAGTTGCGCTGTGGACTCTCTCGCTTTACCTCGCTTTTTCCGCGATAGAATCACAATATGCCGACCGCTTCGCCGCTCTCTTCCAAGACACTGAATGATTACTCCACAAAAAATTAAAGGGACGGCCGTAGTGCGCGCCTAATCGTAAACTTATGAATGAGATTGTTCTTATAGTAGCGATTGTAATAGGCATACCTGTAGTGGGAGGTCTGCTGATCCCCATAATTGCGCTGCTGCGCGGGTGGTATCTGAAGTCTCGTGAGCTGAAGCTGAAAGAGCAGCAGCACAAGCTCNNNAATGGACGATTTGGGCATGTCCGCTGCTGAGATCAGCTCACTTATCCAGGAGGTTCGGCAGCTCAGGCAGGAAGTTGCTCAGTTGAAGCAGGAGATCAGCACCTTATCAACAAGAAATATGTAGGCATTAATAAATTATTAGTCCATGGGAAGGAGAAACTAATTGAAGAGATTATTGATTGCTGTTCTGCTGCCGGTGATAGCCATCGGACTGGCATCCTGCGGCCAGAAAAAAGGCCCTCAGGTGGTAAACGTGGCATTTGTCACGAACAACGTATCGGACTTTTGGAAGATAGCAGAAGCCGGAGTTCGTGCGGGAGAGAAAGATTTCAAATGCAAATGCCAGGTCGAGATGCCTGTGCAAGGCACCGCAGCCGAACAGAAGAGAGTTCTTGAGGACCTGGTGGTAAAGGGAATCTCGGGGGTTGCCATTTCACCGGTAAACCCCGAAAAGGTCGATATGCTGGATAAAGCCGCGGGGCAGGTCAACCTGATCTGCATGGACTCCGACGCTCCGAAGAGTAAAAGGCTCTGTTATGTAGGTACCAGCAACTATGACGCCGGTAAGGTTGCCGGAGGCGAGCTTATGAAGGCGCTTCCAAACGGCGGAAAAGTGATGGTCTATGTCGGCACAATGGATGCTCAGAATGCCGCGGACAGATATAAGGGCATCGAAGACGCTCTTAAAAAGGCCAAAAGCAAGATTAAGATCATCTCGGTGATGACAGACAACGCCGATCACACCAAGGCCCGCAGAAACGTTGAAGACACTCTCGTAAAATACAACGACATCGCCGGACTTGTCGGCCTCTGGAGCTACAACGGGCCCGCTATCTATAAAGCGGTCGATGCCGCAGGAAAATCCGGGAAGGTGAAGATCGTCTGCTTTGACGAAGACCCTGCCACCATCGAAGGAGTTAAAAAAGGCGCTATTTTTGCGACAGTGGTCCAGAAACCATATGAGTTTGGATACGAGTCGGTAAGAATTCTGGCGGCTCTCGCACGTGGGGACAAGACAGTCATACCGGCCGGCAAGGTAGTGGATACGGGCGTCCAGGTGGTAAATTCGGATAATGTCGAAGAATTCTCCGCCAATCTAAATAAACTGCTCGGCAAGAAATAGCATTTCGTGTTAGTATGGGCTATCTTGGAAATAGTTTTTGCCTCCAGGAAAGATTCCTGGAGGCATTTTTGTCGATTATCATTATAGGGTTAGGAGCCTGACCTCTACACGAGCTTTAGCCCGGTAGGATCATGACCCCGAGTTGTTCTACTTAATGATCTGAACGCTGTCTTCAGAGGGCAAAACAAGCGCTCTATGTATACTACCGTCGCTGTAGTATGTGGAACTTACGCCCGTAAGAACGATAAATTTGCCCACGGCGGGCTGGGCGAATGTCCCGCTTAACACTCTGACCCCCACATTTCCTGA
>DJHI01000274.1:739-4512 GCA_002431715.1 Armatimonadetes bacterium UBA5829 | reverse complement strand
TCGATTCACAGCTCTGGGGCCTAAACGCCGGAGCATTTCATATCACAAATCTTCTTCTTCATATCGCAAATACTCTGCTGATGATGATCCTGCTTTATAAGATGACCGGCTCGTTATGGAAAAGCGCGTTCGTGACGGCTATATTCGCGCTTCACCCACTGCATGTGGAGTCGGTCGCCTGGGTATCCGAGCGTAAGGACGTGCTCAGCACGCTGTTCTGGCTTTTGACTATGCTGGCATATGTCGGCTATGTAAAAAAGCCCGGGGTTTGCCGGTATTTACTGGTTGTAATCGTATTTGCACTCGGTCTTACCGCAAAACCGATGCTGATCACATTACCGATTATACTGCTCCTGCTCGATTACTGGCCTCTCGGCAGGCTGCGGATGGGCGGCAGCCAACCCGGGGCTGCCAGGCCACTAAGATTTCTCATTGTGGAAAAGCTGCCATTGGTCGCGTTATCGATAGGCACGGGTGTTATAGCTCTGTTGACCCGGGAAATGAGTGAAATAGGGCAGCAGTTTTGCGACGTTACAATAGGTATGAGAGCCGCTAACTCAATATATAGTCTAATCGTATACCTGAGAAAAATGATACTGCCTTATGACCTCATTCCGTTTTATACGCATCCCGGAGCTTCGCTTCCGAGTTGGCAAGTAATCGGCAGCGCCGTTCTAGTTGTCGCAATAACCTGGTGTTCGCTGCGCTCGCGCAAATATCCGTATCTTACGGTCGGCTGGCTGTGGTATTTGATATCGCTTCTGCCAGTGATCGAACTGGTTCAGGTCGGTATGCATGCAAGAGCGGACAGGTACACTTACGTCCCTATGACAGGGATCGCGATTATGATAGCCTGGGGTGTACCTGATGTTATCTCCAGAATGCAAAAGCAAAACTCGAAAGAAAGTGCGGATAAAGCCGGGCAGGCTAATAAAATGGTCGGGATTGTCGCAGTCGCCGTCATAGCTGCATTTGCGGCGTGCAGCTATCAGCAGATCAGTTACTGGCGCGACAGTATGTCGCTCTTTAATTACACTGTAAATACCGACCCGAACAACTATGTGGGGCACAACAATCTCGGGGTAGCGCTGATGAGTCAAAGCAAAGATGAAGCGGCTCTGAAGCAATTCCGTAAGGCCGTGAAGATCGAGCCTAGGTGCCTGCGCGCTCAACGAAACTTGTGCAATCAGCTATACATTACGGGTCATACCGATGACGCAATAGATCAAATTCATAAGATGCTGGAGCTTTATCCACACGAAGAGCGCGGTTATTTGATGCTCGGGATGATCTATCTGCGGCAATCTAAACTGGACCTTGCGGAAAAGTATATCGAGCAGGCATTATACGAAAATCCAAATGACGCCAAGGCTCATCAGGGGCTGGGAGTCCTGCTTCTAAAAAAAGGAAAGATCGATGAAGCAATCGCTCAGATATCCATAGCGGCAAAACTCTCTCCCAGAGACCCGGCTATCCAGGACAAATTAAAATACGCCAGATCGCTCAAAGCCGAAACACAATAATACAATCGGGGAGCATCAGAATATGTTCCGAAACAAAAAAGTAGTTGTGGTAATGCCTGCGTATAATGCCGCAGAGACTCTAATTCAAACCTATGAAGAAGTCATGGCTCAGGGTATTGTGGATTTGGTGATAATCGTCGACGACGCAAGCCATGATGAGACGGTGAAGGTCGCCCAAACGCTGCCGAACGCGATCGTTCATGTCCATGAGAAAAACAAAGGCTACGGAGCGAACCAGAAATCCTGCTACAAGCTGGCTCTAGCAGAGGGCGGCGATATTGTGATTATGGTTCACCCCGACTATCAATATACCCCAAAACTGATCCCTGCGATGGTCTGTCTGATCGGAAATGAGCTTTATAGCTGTGTGATCGGCTCCAGAATCCTGGGTGGAAGTAAACGAGCTATCAAGCAGGGCATGCCTGTTTGGAAATATGCGGCTAATCGATTCCTCACGGCAGTCGAAAATGCTCTTATGGGGATCAAGCTCTCCGAATTTCACACAGGCTACAGGGCCTTTTCAGGTGAGCTATTGAAGAGACTTCCGCTCGATAAGAATTCGGATGATTTCATCTTCGACAATCAAATGCTTGCGCAGATAGCATGGCTGGACTATCAGATCGGTGAGATAAGCTGCCCCACCAAATATTTTCCTGAGGCTTCATCCATCGGGTTCAGAAGAAGCGTGGTTTATGGGGTCGGCTGCCTGCGTGTGGCGGCTCAATATTGGCTGGCAAAGCACAGGATACTAAAGGTCGATTATTTATCCAGCAAGCCTGTCGAGCTCGCGAAGGAGTTCATCAACAGAGTCTGATTTTATTCCACCGGCTTCAAGTATCTCCTTCACGACACCCGCCGCCTTACCTGAGGTAAAGTCTCTCTCATCAATCGCATCGGGCTTGAAAACTATTGCCTTCTTACCTGATCTTGCGGCATCACGAACCGCCTCGATATTCAACATATTTCCATTTCCCATCGGAACATCCGTCAGGACTACTACATCAGCAGTTTTCATTATATGCAGATGCTTCGCGTGAGCCTCCGACGTTATTTGAGCAAATAGCTGCTGCTGAACATATTTGATATCCAGAGCATCGGCTACTTCTTGATCGGCATCGGAGTAATTGAGAACCCCGGAAGTAACCTTATAACCTCGCCTTACAAGCTTTGCAAAGATAGGTGCGGCCGTTCCGCCTCCGCCGACTACATGAACATGTATAGGCTTATCAAAGTTTTTGCCTGGTTTATTTGACTTAGGGCTTACTCCTGATATGATATACGGCCTCTGAGTCGTCGGATGGCGGCGGACCCACACCTCGGCACTATAAACCTTGCGGATGTTTTCGGATGTGATAACATTCTCGGGTAATCCGTCTGCCTGTATGGTTCCCTGCCCCATTACCATCAGCCTATCGCAATATTGGGCGGCAAGGTTTAAATCGTGCAGCACAGCGAGGACGGTCAGCCCCCGCTCCTTATTAAGGCTCTTCACCAGATCCATTATTTCAAATTGGAAGCTGATATCCAGGTGCGAGGTCGGTTCGTCAAGCAGCAGCACATCCGGTTCCTGGGCAAGCGCCCGAGCCATTAGAACACGCTGCCTTTCACCTCCTGAGAGCGCGTTGATAGGTCGATCTTTGAGGTGAGCCGTACCGGTTTTTGAAAGCGCGTCAAGAGCTATTTCCACATCCCTGCTTGACTCCATTGAAAACGTGCCCAGCCTCGGCGAACGGCCCATTAGAGCAACTTCCAGGACGGAAAAATCAAATGCGATCAAAGTCTCCTGAGGCACTACGGCTACTTTCTTTGCATATTCGCGAGCATTGATGTTGTATATGTTTTTGCTGTCAAGTTTGACACACCCTGACACTGGAGCAAGTGACCGTGAGATCGTGCGCAGCAATGTGGTCTTTCCACTGCCGTTCGGTCCTATAATGCCCGCAAACTCGGATTCGGCAAGGTCCAGCGATACTCCATTTAGGATAATGCTGTCGCCGTATCCCGCAATTACATTTTCAACTTTGATTTTAGCGCTCACAGAAGTTCATTCGCTCCGACCAAATGCTAATCCTCCGATTTGATTAAAAAACAATCTCTTCCGGGTATAATAAAGACTATAATTCAAATAAGAGGAGGGGCAATATGCGAATCGAACCGCTTTCGACTGCGAACCTGAAAGATGGCGTTTACTGCGCTGCTGAAAGGCCTGACGGCACGGAGATCTACGACACACTCGAAGTATGGCTTGAA
>DJHI01000274.1:0-728 GCA_002431715.1 Armatimonadetes bacterium UBA5829 | reverse complement strand
GGCCTTTATATGGTTCAGTGTCTGTTTGTGAAACCGGAATATCAGGGTAAAGGCGCGGGAAGACTATTGATCGAAGGCGCGGTCTCCGATGCCCGAGCGAACGGCGCATCGGGACTGGCTGTTGAAGGTTACAAGAAAAGAACGCAACTCGGTTATGACTTCATGCCGGGAGCATTCTTCAGTCACCTTGGAATGATAGAAGGCCAGTCGCGCGATCAGGGAACGCTCTACTATGTCAACTTCGACGCCAGCACAAATCAGCCGAGATACTCTTCGGATATTCCTAAGGTAAAGATCGATATTCTCGACTGCCGCAGATGCTATGTTGGGATCAGTGACCGTAAAGTCATCGATGTGATCATGGAAACCGAATCGCCGAAACAGGGCATAAACGCACGTAAAGAGGATGCTGAACAAGCCAAGACGGACAAAGATATGTCCAGTGGTGTATTCATAGACGGGAAGTTGACATTCTTTGGCTCCATGTCCGAAGAAGACGTGCTTAATGCCATAGACGCGGCTGATTCAGCCAGAAATAAATTTATGGATAGATAAATTTGATGTTTAGGATTTAATATAGACGGGTACAGACCGTTTGGTAGACACATCACATCCAAACTTGACGGAGGCGGCTGCTAAATAGCAGCCGCCTCCGTCGTTTTATGTCATATGAAAGTTTGCTTGCCGTTGGGCGAATGTCAATGGTATAATAATTCAGCCGGGGCGTA
>DJHI01000074.1:9660-10640 GCA_002431715.1 Armatimonadetes bacterium UBA5829 | reverse complement strand
AAACCCTCAGAATATCCCTGTAAAACTGAACTCTTTCCCTTGAACCAGGCTGCCTTAACTTGATATACTGCGTGGGTAACATCACTCAAAGGAAATGCATTTATGAAAAACACCCTTTCTCTCAACGGCTCATGGCAGCTCAATGAATATAACGGGAACGCGGAAGCAATAATTGCGCAGGTTCCGGGCGAGGTGCACGCCGATCTTCAAAGAGCCGGTAAAATAGCTGATCCATATTTCGCTATGAATGCTGAAGACGTCAAGTGGGTCGATGAGAAACGGTGGCTGTATAAGCGCACGTTCGATGTGGACGATGAGTTCATTCAAAAAAAGACTTATCTTGAATTTGACGGTCTGGATACGACGGCAGCCATCTTTTTGAACGGCGTTGAAGTAGGCAAAACTTCAAATATGTTCATCCCGCACAGGTATGATGTAAGCGAAGTTGTGGAAATCGGGCGAAACACTATTGAAGTGCTGTTTGATCCCGCGTCGCCGGACTCGCGGACAATGCGGTTACTCGAGCACCCAAATCTTGCAGGAGTTGGAATCTGGCGGGATGTGCGGCTGGTCTCTTATGACCTGGTTTCTATAAATAATGTGCATATTGAAACTGAGATCGAAGGCGCATGGGCAAACGCCTGGATATATATCGAGGTGGAAAACCATACGCGAGAAGACCTTCAGGTGGTTACATCAGTAGTGGTCTCAAAGGGAGAGAATCATGAAAAGATCGAGGTCGATGACTGGGTTTCTCCTTTTGGAGGCGTGATCGAGGCCGTGATTCGGATTGAGGAGCCTGAACTATGGTGGCCGAACGGGGTGGGTGAGCCTTCGCTGTATGACTGCATGGTAGGCCTTACCTGCGAGGGTGATGTGCAGGATGTTACGCAGGCATCTTTTGGTGTAAGAAATATCGAGCTTTCCGGCACTAACCTGCAAATAAACGGCGAAAAAGCGCTCTATAAAGCCGCTAAGTG
>DJHI01000074.1:2979-9644 GCA_002431715.1 Armatimonadetes bacterium UBA5829 | reverse complement strand
GTGGATTTGCTTTTCCCAAATGCCTCCGATAAACAATGCCGCAATCTATTGCAGCAGGTACACGATGCCAATATAAACCTTCTGCGAGTCTCCGGCTGCGGAGTCTATGAATCGGCAGCATTTTATCAGGCCTGCGACGATCTGGGAATCATGATCTGGCAGGACTTTATGATCGGAGATCAACTCTCGGAAGAAATTGAATGTGTTATTAAGGAGCTTCGTAATCATCCATCGATAGTAGTCTGGGATGCAGCCGGTAACGATCGAATTCCTGCCGTGCTCAAGAAATTCGACCGGACCCGCCCGCTCGTCGACGGCGATTCGTTTTTCGGCAGTGTTTACGAAGTGATCGGAACGCCGCAGATCGAGTCATTACTAAAGTTCGTTTCGGAGAGTGATCTTTCGCCAAACAACAAAGTTTTGCGTTATCACGGCTGCCCTGAGGATATGTCTGAAAATACAAGTCCTGAGCAGTTCACGGCAGCTTCCGGAATCCGGCAGGGTGAAATGCTGAAGGCGGAAATAGAGAGCAGACGGCGCATGGGAAGCGGAATCATGCTTGGAGCATTTAATGACTCCTGGCCCGCGATAAGCGCGTCTCTGGTCGATTATTACTCGCGTCCCAAAGCCGCTTATTACTACGCAATGCGTGCATTCGAGAGCGTTATAGTCTCGTTTGAAAAGATTGACGGCAGGGTGCGAGTGCATGTAATTAATGATGATCGCATTCAGGTCATGGACGGAATCCTTCAGGTCGGTTTAATGACCTTTGACGCATGCGGGTTCGACCCTCAGGAAATTCCTGTAAAGCTGGAGCCGGGCTCATCGGCGATTCTTTGGGAGAGCAAGCCGCTTGAGAGCATATTCACAGATAAAAAGAAACAGTGTCTAGTGGCTTTGCTAATCGACCGCGAAGAGACTGTCGCAAAGAATGTCTTTTTCCCAAGTTCAGCAGACGAAATGGATTTCCCTCAGCCGAAACTGCTCGTCCATAGAGATCAGCTTACTGAATCGACACACGAACTGGTGGTATCCGCCGACTCTTATGCGCGGAATATTACAATATCCAATATACCTGCGCACTGCCGACCATCGGATAATTTCTTCGATATCATTCCGGGCGAGCAGAAGACTGTAACCATCCGCAATATCTCAGTAGAAGAGGCCAATGGCCTTAAACTGAATGTGTGGAGAGCTTGATTTTATGTCTGAGCAATAACAGCAAAACAGGCCTGTTGACTTTTCTTGCTCCATGTGCTAATTTACATCAGTAGTCCGCGAAGTAGTAATGACACCGACTTGACTGTTCGTGAACCCTGGCGCAGATTTTCACAGAACTAACTCATCTGTTAGATTCAGGAGAACGAGATGAAGTCCAGAGGACAAGAAAAAACCGACTATGCTGTGTCAGATTTCTACGGAGAGATTGAGAAACTGACTCCCCTGTCCGACGAAGCCGGCATTCTGCACTCGCGTATGCAGGAAATGCTCGCTGAAATCAACGAACAGCAAAAGTCATGGCACTGCCTCATCGATAACTTGCCCGCAGGCGTCATCTTAATGGATTCTGATTTCAGAATTCTTGCTGTAAATCGAGCCTACATAAAATATTTCAGCGAAAAGAACACGCTTCCACTTGGGGAAGGCCTCAATGTAACTCTGCCTTTGGCAGAGGAATCAGGATTGATGAAGCTGCTCCATCAGGTACGTGATAGTAAACAGGCTTTACGCGTGCGAAATTTTCGCTATGAGGGGTTCGCAAGAGGTACAACATATTGGAGCGGCAGTATAATTCCTCTAAAAATACCCTCCGAGCAAGGCTCGATCGATGCCATAGCTATTCTCGCGCTGGATGTTACTGACGAGGTCAGTGCTCGGGACACCCTCACCGAACTAGCTGCCCTCGCTGAGGAAAGAGCGGCAGAGATTGAAGCGGAGAGATCCCGACTAAAGGCGGTGCTGGAGGCGGTACCAATACCTATCTTCGTATATGATAAAGACTCCAATGTCTCAATATACAATTCAGCAGCAGTGGGTCTTTCTCAAGACGCGGAAATGGATGAATGGCTTGAAAAAGAGCCGGCCCGCCTGATGGATGAAAACAACAATGTCATAGACCCTGCAGATCATCCCATAGCTCGCTCTCTCAGAGGACAGAGCTGCACAGATGAGATTGTCCGGTATGAAACAAATAATGGATTTAGATCGTTTTTAATAAACACTTCTCCTTTAAGAGATGCTCATGAAGATATTACTGGTGCGGTTGTTGCCGTCACCGACATTACCGAGCAAGAGCGCGCAAGAGAACGAATTATCGAAATATACCGCAGAGAGCACTATATTGCCGACAAACTGCAAAGGAGCTTTGTTCCCCATGAACTTCCTCAGATCAATGGCTTCGAAATAGCGCAGCATTATCTGCCAGCATTGGATGAAGAGCTTGTCGGAGGAGATTTTTACGACATCTTCCAACTGCATGAAGGCCGTTATGGCGTAGTAATGGCCGATGTCTCCGGTAAGGGACTGAAGGCCGCCGTCTACACGGCAATGACTAAATATATGCTCAGGGCTTATGCACTAAGAGAGAGCGATCCGAAGAGCGTTCTAGCCAGGCTCAATGATGCGCTTACATCCTGCACTCCACCCGAAGTCTTCGTTACCCTGGTCTACGCAATAATTGATGAGCAGGCAAGGACGCTCGTTTACGCCAATGCAGGCCATGAGCAGCCGATCTGCTACAGCCACGCCGAAGGGTTTGCCACCACTCTGGATGTTACAGTACCGGCACTCGGTCTAATATCCGGCGCAAGATATCTGGAGCATGAGGTTCAACTGTCGCAGGGTGATATGGTACTCCTTTACACAGATGGCGTAACCGACGCCGGTTCAGGGGCAGACCGTATGGGCCATGAAAGCGTCTTACAAGTTATCGAAAATCAGGCCGGGAAGACTGCTCAATATATTTGCGATCTCATTCTTAATGAGGCCGCTCGATACGCCGACGGAAAACTCGGTGATGATGCTGCAATGCTTTTGATCAGAACTATATAGGAGTAATGTAAGATGGCAAGCGTAATTCCGGATCTGAAGATATCTATCAGCCGGGAGAAACCACCTGTAGTAAAGCTTTCAGGACAAATTGGATTCCATAACAGAGACCGCATGTCACAGGCGTTTGATCGCTGTTTGCAAGACGGCCATCAGCTTATAAAAGCAGATTTGGGTATGGTCGATTATATAGATTCCAGCGGGCTCTCCGCTCTGATAAGATGCGCTGCAAAAGCTACCGAGGTCGGCGCCTCCATACAACTTATTGAGGCAAGCGAGCAGGTAAGCAGGGTTTTGGTGTTGTGCGGGGCGGCGGTTTATTTCCATTCCAAAGTCGAGGGCATACCAGTATGTGGCTGCTCTGAATCAACAGATATCGATCAAGGTTTCTGGCATGTGAGCGACTTCAGCATACCTGCATGCCCCGAAACCGCCGCCGCCGCCAGAAGCAGAGTGGAAGAAGTAATCAGTTCAATGCCTTTCAGCAAAAATCAGGCTCAGGATATTCTGATAGCCGTCGGTGAGGCTATAGCCAATGCAATCAGGCACGGGTGCCTGTGCAATCGTAACCTGAGAATTTCCATAAAATGTGTGGCCGGGCCGGACAGATTATCCATTGACATCACCGACCCCGGCGCAGGATTCCTGCCGGAAATCATCCCGGATCACAAGCCCGACTCGCTAATTGAAGGCGGCATGGGCATCTATATGATGCGGCAGTTGATGGATGAAGTGAGTTTTAGATTCGACGGCTCCACCACTGTACGGCTGGTCAAGCTTGTGGCGAAGCCATTAGTCAAGCCGCAAAATCATCTTGAAGTTATGGGAGTCTGATCACTTATTTTTCTGCTTTTGGCGGATAGTATCTTGGAAGTATAAGCTTCCATAGCCTATCTACTTGCCCAGTATTAGTATCGATCAATTTACACCAGTATGTAAATTTTGGATCATCGCCGATTTGCAGATCAACGCGCATCAAGGATTCTCCCCTAGTAATGCCGATTCTATCAAACAAAGGCTTAGCCAGTTTCCACTGCTCAGAAGTCAGCATATGGCCGAACAGCCCGCGTTCTCCTTCCAGAACTATCTTCTTTTGCTGCTGGCTTAGACGCAAATACAGCTTAAGCCACTCATAATTATCACCCAATCTTTCAGTCATTTTGCTGAATATGCCGGTTACTCCCAAAACAGGGTCTGGTGCTAAACACTCTTCGATTTGCTCGTCCGTCAAGTTGGAAATACTCGCAAAGTCATCAAGACTCAAAAAGCCTGTATTTTCTGTGTTTTTGCTCCAGACTGAAACCCACTCATCAGGAATTTGATTTAGCTGCATCTTTGCCCATTGTCTATAGCGAAATTCTATAATAGGCCCGGGCTTATCCCAATTGTAGTTTAGTGCGTCGCAAAACTTTGCCAGTATCTCATCGATAGCAATGTCATCGCTTAGCTGCAGGTTGTTAAGAGGTATGCTGATCCAGCAGTCGGATACAACGCCCAGCCCCGATACTTCAAAAATAGCTTTTTGCAGACCTGCTATTGATTCGGCTTGTCTTAAGACTGGGTTTATATTGTGGTCCGGTTTATGGGCTGCTATATCTATTTTGACCTTCTGTTGAAGCTGAGAAGAGGGCAAATGCTCAATTAGTGGTTCGCTTGGATACAGAGACTCCTCTAGTTTTTTAGCAGTATCGGAATAATCCTTGAAAGAGAAGTTACCGGATTCGGATTTCCTCACTTCGTCAACATCCTGGCCCTCATTTATCTTTATATTGTCCAGGGATGACTGACACCGCCACGGGTTTCCTAAACAGTACAAGCTGGTTAATTCGAAATCGTTAATGTCTCGCGATATCAAATTGCGATGAAGTGACCAAAATCCCGTGGAGGTCTTATACGGACTAAACGAGTCGCGGTCATATCTTTTGTAAGCCACATCGAATTTCGTATCCTCTTGAATCGCTCTGGGACCATAACCAGGTGGGTCTTGAGTTTTTACTCCGCCGACATATCCTATGCGCTGCAAATGTTTCCAAAACTCATTTCCGGCATTATAAAAAAGCTTTTCGGTTTCCGGCGTAAGATCATTCCCTGCTATTCGGAAATTCTTTCCCTCAAGAAAGCGCTCTTTTGTTTCGGGAACTNNTGTAGTGAGCCGAGCTGGGCCTGTTCGTAAATCTGTGGGTCTGAGTCCCGCAGCCAGGTTAGTTCGGAAGCCGATTTATCACCGTATTTGTCGATGGCATCGACCCAGTCCTGCCGCCGCTTCTGCCAGATTTTCTCTATAATCTGCTCCGCTCGCTTCATCATCGCGTCAGCCTCCGCAGCGGCTTTTGTGTTGACCTTGAGCCTGTAGATCATCTTGCCATCGTCCGAGAGGCTCCACCGGAATTTCATTACGCGGGCAATGGAATCCATAAGCTCATACAAAGGAACATCCTTGACAAAGATATTCATCTTACGGCTTCGGACCGGCCAGTCGGATTCGCTTTTACCGGCCATCAGGCTGATGCCCGACATCTCGCGCAAGTCGCTGATGATCTGCTTGACCGTTGTTAATTTGGCCTCATAGCTTACTTTTTGTGAGAGACGAGGATCAGTTTGAGAATACATTTTCGCCGTAATCTTGCCGTCCGGGTTGGGATCGATGAATACCACTCTTTCCGCAAACGCATCCGCGCACATGATAAACAGAGCAACAACAGATATCACAAACATGCCAAAACGCATTATTCACCTCTCGATATTAACGACTCACATGTTAGTTGACTCATAAATCGCAGATCCCTTCGGCGATAGCAATACAATATCCCAATTTATTATCTCTGTCATGCACTGAAGGACTACATTGACCAGCAGCAGAATAAAACTGCTATGAATAACCGCATGCTTCCAAATCAGTTCCTTGATGATCTGCGACAGCTTGAGAAGATATATCTCGCCCAATCCGACCCGATCAGACAATCCGGGTTCTACGGCGGAGAAAAGCGCTGGCAAACTGAGCGCAAAATCATCATCAACGCGCTCGATAAGGACGGAGATTTTTTGGATATCGGCTGTGCTAATGGTTATCTGCTGAAATGCCTGGTAAGTTGGGCGACAGAGCAAAACCTCAAAATCGATCCTTATGGAATCGACATCGGCCCTGGACTGATAGGTTTGGCAAAAGATCGATTTCCTGATATAAGAGATCATTTCTGGGTTGCTGATGCCTGGGAATGGGCTCCACCCAGAAAATTTGATTATGTATACGCCCTGGCCGATAACGTGCCACCGGCTTTTTTAAGTGATTATCTACTCAGATTACTGCGGCAATATGTGAGTCCTGAAGGGCTTCTCATCATCGGCGCGTACGGCAGTACTTCCAAAAATCAGCCAGCACAAAATGCAGCTAACGCTTTGATAGAAGCCGGTCTGAGAGTAGACGGCCAGGCATGCTGCGTCGAACTACCAGTTACACACATTGCATGGACAAGGAATTCAGATGAATAGACTTTTAAATAAACTTAAAACGCAAAAAGTAGTGTACAAACCCGCCAAAACCTGCCATAATCATTGATAGGATGCTAATACATATACGTAATCTACTTTTGTTACTTGCACTGCCATTATTCGCTGCT
>DJHI01000074.1:0-2962 GCA_002431715.1 Armatimonadetes bacterium UBA5829 | reverse complement strand
CTTTATGCGGATGCGGAGGTGGCGGAGGTTCTGCCAGCGCTTCGATCAACCCTACCGACTACATCTACACCCGCGAAGAGGCGGAAGTGTCGGGAAACTGGACGGTCCTCGTCTATCTAGATGCGGATAATGACCTGGAAAACGCCGCAATCAATAACTTTAACCAAATGGAATCGTTTGGTTCCACTAAAAATGTTAAGGTAATCGTTCAGATTGATCGAGCTGCGGGTTATGATACATCTAATGACGATTGGACGGACACCCGGCGCTATCTTATCACCAGGAATTCCAATGCCTCGACAATAACCTCGGTAAGGCTCGACGATACGCCTCTGGGTGAGCTTGATATGGCCGATCCCGATAACCTCAAGGACTTCGTTGACTGGGGGGTCAGCAATTTCCCAGCGGAGCATTACTGTCTGATCATTTGGGATCATGGCAACGGGTGGTCGGTGCGCTCTACCGCATCGAAATATAAAGCCGTTGTCTCGGACGACACAAGCGGCACTATCATGAATGTGACCGATCTCCCGGCGGCACTCGCTGATGTGCACATAGACGTGCTTGCCTTTGATGCCTGCCTTATGCAGCAGCTTGAAGTGGCCTACGAACTCAAAGACTCGGTTGATTATATGGTGGGGTCATCCGCGCCGGAGCCTTCACCGGGCTATAATTACGCAACACTGTTAAGCGATATGAATGCCTGCACGACCTCTGCTGCTCTATGCAAAGTCATCGTGAGCGACTACGTCAAAACATATCCTGATTATACGGGCATCACTCAATCAGCGGTCGATCTGGGCAAGATATCGGCTGTAGCTGATGCTGTAGATAATTTTGCAGACGTCCTTACCGCCTCCAGTAGTTCGACGACCACAGCGCGTAATGACACCCTGGACTATTCGACTATCGATGGCGGAAGCGAATATTACAGCCTCGATTTGATGGATTAAGCCCGCCGATGCACCAATGCAGTAGGCGAAACCGCCAGAACCGCGTATAATGAATTACAAAGCGCCGTTGCGGATGCGGTAGTATCCGAAGCGCATAATTCCGATACACCAAATGCATGCGGTCTGGCGATTTATATGCCCGTAAAATCGAGCTATGACTCCCGGTATGAATCGCTCAGTTTTGCTCAGTCGACCGTATGGGATGAGTGGATCAAATCTCAAAAGTAACTGAAATATATGAGCGATAAATTCAGAATAGCCAGCTTCAATGCCAATTCAATCAGAAATCGACTGCAAGTAATCCTCGACTGGATGAGCGCGAATGATGCCGATGTCGTGTGCGTGCAGGAGACGAAGGTCAGGGATGAAGAATTTCCCCTTGGCCCGATTGCAGGCGCAGGCTATCATGTGGCGTTCGCAGGCCAAAAAGCCTTTAACGGAGTGGCCATAATAAGCAGGCATCCCATCGAGCAGCCTGTAACTGGAACCGGTATCTCCGAATGGGACGAAGAGGCTCGGATAATCAGAGCGAATATCAATGGCATTACGGTCGTCAACACTTATATCCCTCAGGGCTCGGATGTAACTTCCCCGAAATTCGAATACAAACTCGCGTGGATTCAGAACATGCGCGCATACTTCGGCAATTCTTTATCTCCCGACGATCCCATTGTATGGGTTGGGGATTTCAATGTCGCGCGTGAGCCTATAGATGTCTATGATCCCGAGGCAATGCTCGGCTGCATTGGTTATCATCCAAAGGAGCATGCGGCTCTGGACTATGCGATGAACTGGGGATTTGTGGATGTTTTTCGCAAGCATCACATGGGTGAGCCGAACCAGTTCACTTTCTGGGATTATCGGGTTCCCAACGCTCTAAAAAGGCGGATGGGTTGGCGGCTGGATCATATCTGGGCGACAAAACCGCTTGCGGAGAGGTCGGTTGATAGCTGGGTGGATACCGCACCGCGTCTGATAGAAAAACCTTCGGATCACACTTTCATAGCAGCCGATTTTGATTTGAGCTAATGATGGGAGTATGAAACAAAGTTAAGGGTTGCATTTACTTAGTCGCTATTACCTCGCAAGCGACCTCTGTGCCCAGGCCCCTGACTTTTCATTTTGCTGTTGACTCTGCTCATGAAAGTGTTGAACTGGGTCTCAGTGAGAATAGAACGGATCGCCTGCTGTCTTTTCAGGCTCAGTTCCATAAGCTCCGACTGCAGCTTATGAGTCTTTGCGATCAATCGTTTTGCCGCCGATGCATCCAGTTCGTAGTCTGCATAGAGATCCATCATCCGCTTGAAATTGCTATGCATACTGCCGATCATATTTGCTCTTCTTTTAGCCAGTTCGCCTAACTTCGACTGCGCTTTTTGCTTTTTCTCCGCGCTCAAATTCAGGCCGTCAAGCAGGGATTTATCTGCATATATATCGGTATCCATGCGGTCCGTTTGTCCGTTTCCGCGATCACGCATCTTATTGCCGATCCTCTCTCTGAACCCGGTAAACTGACTTGAACTCAGTATCTTCCTGATGCCGGTCTGGTGTTCGAGGTGGATATTCAGCAGTTTCAGTTGTGATTGCTGGACTTTGCCGATTGCAGATTTTGCTTTACTCTCATTAAGATCATACTTGCTGTAGATATCCAGCAATTCCTGGCGAGCGCGAGTGAGGTGTTGACGCTCACTTTGGGTCTTTTCTCTGGTCTGAACGGCAAGCTCTTTCAGCTCGTTTTTCTGATCCTCGCTGATAGTGGCGCATATCGCCGCCGAGGCCGTCATCAAAGAGAGAACCAAAACAGTAATCCAAATTTTCAGCGTAATCGCAGAGGGTTTCATTTTAGTACCTACATATTGTTTATATACTCTATTGTTGCGTCGGTCTGGCTGCCCATCGGATCATCGGACCACTTGACCTGGGTCACTGAAGATTTGACTTGAGCAGACATCTCGGGAGATTTCTGTTGATTATTCGTAAGAGTAAGACTGAAAATCGTGGCAAAAAGA
>DJHI01000019.1:2162-7036 GCA_002431715.1 Armatimonadetes bacterium UBA5829 | reverse complement strand
TCAAACTTGCGGGCGGAGATCGCCTCCGCTACAGAAAGCACGTGTTCGACCACTTCCGAAAGCTGCACGTCTGTGCGGGTGGTTGATATTATCTCGTCTGTCTGCAGGAAGTGCAGGCTGAGCCGGTCGGCTCGAAGCCCCAGACATTCACGGACAGCGAGTGCATACATGCTGAGCTGTAGATCCGCATCCACGTCTTTCTGGGTGCGCGGCTTGCCTGTTTTGTAGTCGATCACCGCGCATACTCCGTCACCCAATGCGTCTATTCTATCCACGTATCCGGTGATAAAGTGTGCGTCAACCGGCAGCGTGAACTTCCATTCAAGGTGCAGAGGAACGATCTTCGCCGACTGATATCGTCGGTAGAATGCCTCAAGTGCAGTTTCGCCGTCTCGGCGGTAGTTTTGCTCTTGGCTCGGTATCACGTAACCTTCGTTCTGCCAGTTCTCGTGATATGTTGCCTTGAGATCGTCGAGTGACGGTTCTTTGCCGGTCTGCACTCCCTCGAAGAACTGCTTGAGCGACAGATGCATTGTGTTGCCGAATGAGAAGTAAGGCTTGGCCCTGCCCGGTATCTTCAGTTCATAGGCAAACTTATAGCCCAGCGGGCAGTCTTCGTATGTCGACATCCTGCTGTAGCTCATATATAGCGGCTCGTGTGGAGTCGATGCAGCAACCGACGAGATCACGTATTGCTCGCTGAGCGCGCTATTGATCGACTCACGCAATGTCGCATCGATTCCTAGATCGGCAGCAAGGCTTCGTATTTGAATGGGATCGCGGTTAGACTGTCTGATGGATGCGAGAAGCTTTGTGTACGGCCTCAGCATCTCGATATCAACAGAACCATCCAAGACACGTATGATCTGGCGACGGATATCGCGTTCGACAACAGCCATCTTCGATGTGGATTCGATCTCCTGATCGAACGCCACTTCTGGAATCAGCCTCTCGGTGACAGCACTGTCACCGCTTACCTCTTGCACGAATACGGATGGCTTCTTACCCTTCTTCTCTACGCAGGAGAGATACAGCCTACGCTGGGCGCGGGTGAATGCGACGTAGGCAAGTCTGCGTTCCTCTTGGATGTGGAAGTCTCCCTGGGGTGCGGTCTCTCGCACAAGCTCGTCAGGAAACGGGATGGCCTCCGTCTTCCTGCTTGTGGGGAAACGCGCGCTCGACATGCTTACGACGAACACATACGGCCACTCCAGACCTTTGGCCGCATGCACCGTCATCAACTGAACGGCATCTCTGGAATCGTCGATCTCGGCTTCCTCTTCGTCCGCGCCAGACTCCAGGAAGTAGTCCAGATACTCGGCATAGGCGGCAATGCTCTTGTCTTCGCTGGCCTTTTCAAACTCCTGAACTTTGCGCAGAAACTTCGCGAGATTGGCTGCACGCTGGCGGCTGTCGACGGAGTCATCGTAGAGATGCTGTTTCAGAACCTGGGTTGTTTCGTAGATGTGCCTGCATACATCGCTTGCCGTCTTATCTTGTGCCAGCGCCTTAAGGCCAGCGAGATAGTCCAGAGCCTTTTGGGTTCTTTCGCAGCTTTCCTCTTCAATACCCGCGCATTCGTCAATTCGACCGAGCGCGCCGCTCAGGTCCAACTTCTCTTCACTCATCCACCGCGATAGTGTTCTCAGGCCGCTCGGCGGTATGAACGGATCTGCAACTGACAGGGCGCGATAGCGCGACACACCGTCTTCACAGCCGGCCGCACACTTGACGAGTGCGCAGATGTCCTTGATCTCCTCTTTCTTGAACAGACCTGCACCGCTCACGACCTTGTAAGAAATCTGACGCCGCTCAAGCGCCGCGATGAACTCCTCCCTATGGCTGTGCGCTCTGTACAGGATGGCGAAATCAGAAAAGCGTCGCTCGGATTCCGGTAAGTCAGTGATCACAGATACGATTTCGTCCGCAACGGCTTCAGCTTCCGCAGGGAATGATGGCGCCTTGAGCACTGTGACCGGCAAACCATCTTCACATTCGGTCCATACTGGCTTGGCCCCAGTATAACGATCCATGTTGTTAGCTATGAGCCGTCCTGCCGTATTAAGGATGTTCTTCGTAGAACGATAATTGCGCGTGAGCGCGAATGGCTGTCGTGTCGGGTATGACTCATCAAATCGGATGAAGCTTGCGAACGATGCGCCTCGGAAACGGTAGATGCTCTGGTCTGGATCGCCTACCACGCATACAGCGGCGTCCGATCTGGAGAGTTGCTTGAGGAGTTCGATCTGGACAATGTTCGTGTCCTGGAACTCATCTACCAGAATGTAGTCCCACCTGGACTGTATCTGCTTGCGCACATCCGGATGCTCTGATAACAGTCGAAAGGCCATCATGATCTGGTCGCCGAAATCTATGCAGTTCTCTGCCTGGAGGATATCCTGATAGCGAGTGTAGAACCGGGCCAGTTCTTCGCGTTTCTCGACTTCGATGAGTTGCTCTGCTGCTTCCTCCGGCGTCAGAGATTCCTTGGTGGCTTCATACTGCTCTCCGTGTTTGCGCACGTAGACTTCGTAGTCTTGTGGGGAGACACCCTCGTCCTTAGCTCGGCTCACGTGCCCAAGAAGATCAAAGATGTACTTGAATGGATCAGAGTTCGGGAGGTAGTGGCGAAGGCCAAACTCCTCAATGTGACGACGCACAAGCACCCAGGCCGCAGCCTTATCCAGCACCTGGACTCCTTGTCTGAATCCGGCTTCCGCAGCGAACTCCTGCACGATGGTCCAGCACAAGGCATGGAATGTGTGTATGTTGAACTCGTGCGACCGGTAGGGGAAAACCTCAGCCAGGCGGTCTGCCATCTCGTCCGCAGCCTTGGTGCTGAACGTGATCGCCAGTATCCGGGCTGGGTCGATGTGCAGTTGAGACACTAGGTGCTCGATCTTGGAAATGATGACACGAGTCTTGCCCGAACCTGGCCCGGCGACGATCACCTGCGGTCCATCAACGTACTCGACTGCGGCCTTTTGTTCCTCATTTAGCTGCATTCATTCACTCCTGACGACTTATATCCTTGCCCGCCGTCCGTTGTTGATCTTGGCCGATGAGGTTGGATATCGAGTCAACTAGTTGCTGTTCAGCCACAGCAAACGCGTTCTCATCTGAACTTGTATCAACCGCCACCCCCAAGAATGAGAGGTTCTTCTGTGGTGAAGCTGGCAGATACCACGGATTCTCTCCGGTATCCGGCCCAAACCACTCAGGTCCTACTGGATAGATCAGAAATGCAGACATCGGATAGCCTGTCTGCCCAATTGCCGACAGATAGGCAGACATCTGATACAAGTCTTCCCGATCGACCCCCCAAGGCTTGTCTGACGAAGGTCTCGTGTTCTTGTATTTGGCATCGATGATCCCGAGTATTCGTCCGCCAAATGGCTCTCGAAGTAGTACGTCCGGTCTGAGCTGTTGAAGAAGTCCATTCTGCGACCCTCTCAGCATATACCTTGGCTCTTTGGCATCCCTAGCCGTGTACACAACTTCCAATGAGGGTAGACCGGATCTGATCACATTTAGCAGATAAAGCTCCCAAATCTCTGCCATATCAAGCAACACTCCGGAGACTTCTTTGTCACCTGATACTGACGAGGACAATGGGCGTTGACGCAGTATAGATAGAGACAGCTCAACCAGCGGTCGAAAGCTCTCTGTGATCGGAGTATAACGGATGGGCTTGTTGATAGCATATGCCGCTTGAACGCCGTCCGATCTAAGCGCGTCCACTATCGTCGCACCACGCTCTGTTAGCCACAGCCGCGCAGAGGACGCACCTAGCATCCGCTGCAGTTGCTCATGGGCAAGCAAGATAATGCCAGAGATAACACTATCGATCTTGCGTTCGCGCGTCTGGCTTGTCAGAATCCCCGACCGAATTGACAGGTCGCGGATCGATTCCTTGATCAATAGCCGACCACGGACTGACGGTCCCGAATGAATTTCATCTACGCGTCTGTGTGGAAGGCCATGTTTGGCCGCCAATGCAAGCCGCGCCGACCAAAGATGAGCTATCAGTTCCCAAAGCCAGATCCGCTCGGCAGTATATTCGCCATGGGATTGTACAAGCTGTATGCCGTAGACGCGCGATAGCCATCTATGGAGTGCGGGCATTCCAAAGCGCGGCAGTATCTGCAGCGTCCTTCCCTTGTAGCTGATCTCGCCAACATAGCGACCGGTCCACCAGCAAGCGCTTTGGACATCAAAACGCAGCACCGACTCGTAGTCACGCTGGTTGTTAGGCGCGAAGCCAATCACCATCTCCGCAGGACGAGCCTTACAAGCGACCTCGCGTACCCATTCATCAAGTTCGGAGGATAACGGGCCAATGGGCGAACANNTGAGATTCATCTACGCCCGTTCCGTCAATCAATATTGCCTGCAGTCGAGCGATCAACCTGTCACGATCACCGTTGTCTACTCCGGACAGATACTGCTCAATCAGAGGACGAATCGAAAATCCCCACAGCGCTGTCACAGGCCATCTCGCTTGCTTTGATCTGTTGAAGAGGAGCGTTTGTGGGTTGTCTCGCTTCTCCAGCCACAGCGCAGCAAAGTCTACAGCATCGCAGAAGTATGTATGCCCAATCTCATATTGCCACCCCAACACTGGTTCGCTTCTGATCACCTCATTCAGTTTCTGGGCTCGGCCCGCAAGAAGCTCAAACTCCTCAGCATGGCGGCTCCACTTTCGTCCAGTGGTCTTCTGGTTCCATCTGTAACGAGAAACCGTAAGGAAGTCGTCTTTGGAGAAGCCCATGGGAAACCACAGAAACCGGCGGCGCAGTGCGAAGTCCACATGCTCAAGCGATTGGTCTATAAGGTTCATTGTTCCGATAAAGTAAAGGTTCTGCGGGATCCGC
>DJHI01000019.1:0-2156 GCA_002431715.1 Armatimonadetes bacterium UBA5829 | reverse complement strand
CATAGTTCGGCTTAGGTCGCTCCGGTTCAACTCATCAAGTATCAGCACATAAGGAATATCTGGCTCCTTGTTTGCCTCATCGATGATATTCAGTAGCGCACCATTTCTATACTCAGTTCTACCTCCATCCACCAACTGCAGCCCCCGAATGAAATCCTCGTAGGAATATCCAGGGTGGAACTGCACGCGGCCGACGCGGCTCTCAATCAGCAGGTTTGCTTCATCACGTCGCTTGAAGTATTCCGCGACACCCCAAGATCTCGACTTCAAAAGCTCCTGGCGTATCAGCCGTTGGGCAATGCTCCGTGCTGTCCAGGTTTTCCCCGTGCCCGGAGGTCCGAACAAAACCACCTGCTTCTTCATCTTCAGGCCGTCCAACGGATCTCCGGCGTTATCCGGGCTATCAATGCCTCGCCAGCATTCACCGAGTGGTGAGAGATAGAAATCAAGCTTGTCTTTGTTCAGCAGAACCTCAAGCTTCTTGCGAATGGCATATAGACGATCATCCACGTCTTCAGGAGCGTCTTCTTCAAGTACGCCCCAAAAAGCTTTCGCAATCTGGTTTTTGTGCTCAGCGCTGACGATTCGCTCGTAGTAATCCGGGAAGAGCAGATGGAGCAATGCATGACGAGACTGAGGACCAAAGCCCTTTGGCATGGTGTCCAGGAAACTACGGAATGCTATGGGATCAGACATTAGCTGNNCCCGCCAGTGCCACTCCGACATTGAGGATATAGACTGTCTCGTGCCACTGCCGCGTGGGATACGCCATGCCTGGATTGCCTATCCCCTCGGCAAAGAAGTCGAAACTCTGATCTGCGTCAAGGTTCAAGTCGACCCACGAAGCGATCATGCGAATAGTGCTGGCCTTCGTGCGGCGCTTGACGCTTATTGGGAACAGATAGTAGATAAGTAGTACCTCACACGCAATCTGAGTAACCTCTTTCGGCTGCCCAGCGAGCTGTATCTTGAGTTTGTCCAAGAACCCCTTCTCAGATTCATCGGGATCGTCAGCAAAACGGCTCTTGAACGCACCCAGGTTTTCTGTAGTCCAAACACGGGATCCGGGCCAGAGCAGTGAACCTCCGCCGATCAGGCAATCGTCTTTCCACTTCCGTGCCATCTCCAGTATGTCAGTTGTATTCCAGTCGCAATAGCGAGCCATATTGCCTCCGAACTAGCATTCCGTAGTTATACTTTGTAGATATCGACCTTGGTCTCCAGACATCTACGCAGTGACAGATCATTTGCACCGATCTCGAACCAACTCATGGGCTTCTGGTAGAAGTCCAGTCCACGACCGATCTTTATCACCCAGCCATTGTCCAATCGGATTTCGCGGTCGTGGATATTCACATTGAGTTGGATGTCAAGGACGATATCAAGCTCCAGCAGGCTTTGCTTGAGTTCGCCCAGCTTCTCCTCCAACTCGACCATCTGCGTATCATCATCGTAACCTGTCACCAACTGGATGCTGCGAATGGAAGATAGCTTAGCTACAGCTTCGCATAGGCGCACAAAGTTCTGTATCTGATGTGGAAGCCTAATGTACGGGTCTTCGACGATGATCTTTGTTGCACCACCGAGGTAATGGCCGATTATTGTTTCGTAGCTGTAGCCAGTGTCGTTGTAGAAGATTGTATAGTGCCTTTCTTCCGGCTGAATGCTGATGTCAGGCACTTCGGGTGATACTTCAACGAGTTCTTCTGTTGGCTGCACCGTGCTCGGTTCGGCGGGTGCGACAGGTGTGGCGGNNTTCATTTGATACGATTTCAGTTGCCTTGTCCAGCTCTTTCCGAACAGGATGCTGGGTTGCTTCGACATCCTTCGACTCTCGGCAGTATACGATCACCTCTTGCCCGTCCGAGGTGAAATACGATAGGTCGATGTTTGCGAACTCGTCGTCCGGCTTACGCTTGTTCATCTGTTCCTTGACGCGACGACGTCCCTCAACTGCGTAAGCGACGTACTCTTCGAACTCTTGGTCGGACGGTTCGCACTCAGGATGGAGAATCTTGAGAAACGCGCACACAGTCTTCTTTATGCCTTTCTCATCACGTCCCTCGACTTGCGCTCCTAATCGAATGCGCCGACTCACTTCTTCATATCTGTTGCTGTGCTTGAACTGGTAGTGGAATGCCTCCGCAAGGTAATCT
>DJHI01000066.1:306-4579 GCA_002431715.1 Armatimonadetes bacterium UBA5829 | reverse complement strand
TTCCGAATCGCCACCGCAAAGATTTTTATTCTCCGGCATCCGACACCCGGAAAAAGGTGTAGAATGGACTCTACTCTACTGGCTGCGCTGATCAGTTTCATCGTGGCCTTAATATTGACCCCGCAGGTCAAAAGGCTTGCAACCCGGCTCGGGGTGGTTGCTCAACCCGGCGGCAGGCGAGTGCATGCTCGTACCACAGCCCTCATGGGCGGAATTGCTATGTATGCGGGGTTCATTCTAGCGGTAGTTGCCGCCATTCTTTTAAACCCCAAACTCCACTTCGATACCCAGACGATAGGCATTCTTGTCGGCGCGACCTATGTGGCGGTAGTCGGTGTAATTGACGATAAATACGAACTGCCCGGCTGGTTCCAGGCGCTCAGTATTCTCATAAGCGGAGTTATATTAGTCCTCTTTGGTGTAAAGGTCCAGCATATCACAAATCCCTTCCAGGGCGGGCACCTGATGTGGCTCGGGTGGATGAGTATACCCCTGACCCTGGTCTGGGTCCTGATGGTGACAAAGGCGGTCGACTGCATGGACGGCCTCGATGGTCTGGCTGCTGGAATCTCCGCTATTGCCTCGCTTACCTTAATGCTTATGGCTTTGAGATCGGGCCAGAGGTTCGAGATATCCGCGGTAATGGCCGCAGCTCTCTTTGGCGGGACACTGGGGTTTCTTAGATACAACTATCCTCCGGCTAAAATATTTATGGGCACGATAGGCGCTCAGTTCTTAGGCTTTATGCTTGCGGGCATTTCGATTGCGGGCGCGTTCAAAATAGCCGCGTTTGTCGCTGTGGCGGCTCCTGTTCTGGTTCTGGGCGTGCCTTTGTTCGATACGGCTTTTGTTGTTTTAAGGAGAATAGCCACAGGCAAGAAAATACACGAAGCCGACACCAGCCACTTGCATCACAGGCTGATGGAGAAAGGCTTCTCGCACAGGCAGGTTGTATGGCTTATATACGGCCTTACCATTTTGTGCTGCGCCGCTGCTTACGCGTTGTTTAGCTATGTGAGATAATGGTTGACGGTTCAATACTATATTACAACCGACAACTCGACATTATACTGGTCAGGAAAATAATATGAAAATACTAGCAGTATGCGGCACACGGCCGGATACGGTAAAAATGGCGCCCGTGGTGCTCGAAATAAAAAAGCATCCAAAAGAAGCGGATCTTGTGCTTGCTGTTACTGGCCAGCACCGTGAAATGCTCCAGCAGGTTCTGCACGCATTTAGCTTGCAGCCGGATTATGATCTTGCCATAATGACCGCGCGTCAGAGCCTCGCTCAGATTACCACTCGCGCTCTCGAAGGCCTGGATGACGTCATACAAAAGGTAAAACCTGATTTGGTGCTTGCCCAGGGAGATACCACGACCACCTTCGTCGCGAGCCTTGCCGCGTTTTACAATAAAATTCCTTTCGGGCATGTCGAGGCCGGACTGCGGACCGATAATAAATACGACCCATTTCCCGAGGAGATCAACCGACGGTTGTCGGGAGTCATAACCGACCTTCACTTCGCACCGACGGATGTCGCAAAGGACAATCTATTGCGAGAGGGTGTAAATCCCGAAGATATTTATGTCACGGGCAACACGGTAATCGACGCCTTGCTTGCGATAGCCGCCAAGCCGCATGAATTCGAGGATTCCAGGGTTCGTGAAGCAGCGGAATCGGGCAAGATGATACTGGTCACAGCTCACCGCCGGGAAAACTGGGGTGAGCCTATGAAGGATATCTGCACCGCGATCAAGCAAATTGTAGCTCGCAATGCCGATGTTCGTGTGATTTTCCCGGTGCATAAAAACCCGATTGTGCGCGATGTCGTATTCCCTGAATTAGAGGGCGTTGATCGTGTAACTCTTACCGAACCGCCGGACTATGTGCCCTTCGTTCATATGATGAAGTCGGCTTATCTGGTGCTCACTGATTCGGGCGGCGTGCAGGAAGAGGCTCCATCACTGGGTAAGCCTGTTCTTGTATTGAGAAAGACTACCGAGCGTCCTGAGGGCGTCACCGCGTGAAGCGCAAAACTGGTCGGAACGAATATTCAAGTTATTGTAGATGAAACAGAGCGCCTTCTGCATAATAAATCGGCATATGATAAGATGGCTGAAGTAAAGAACCCTTACGGCGACGGAAAAGCCGCGGAAAGGATATGGGAGATAATCCGCTCCCGATTTAACGCTTAATGGCAAGTGGAGTTGAAAACTCAATCAGGGTGATATGGGGTCTGCTAGTCAGGATTGTATTGGTTGTTGCGTCCGCTTATATACTTTACCGCGTCCGCACAATACTGATCTCTGTTCTGGTCGCGATCCTGCTGACCTATGCTCTCCTGCCTATAGTCGATTGGCTGTGCCGCAAGCGCGTCACTTTCCTTAAACCCAAGACACAGAGGCTTATCGCTACGATAATCGTCTTCATTGCCTTTATCGGTTTTGTCACCGCCACTGTTGCGATAATCACCACTCCGTTTAACGAGGAACTTTCCAGGTTCACGAGCAGCATGCAGGAGTATGCCGACCAATTAAATTCATTGGCGGGGCACTTTACAAAGTGGTATTCGAGAGCCGTACCGGATGATCTCAAGGATATGATCGGTAAACTGGATTACTCCGCATTCACAAAAACCATGGGCCTTTATGTTCAAAAGCTGCTGACATACACGAAGTCATGGATTGGTCTGGCACTTGAACTGGTGCTTATTCCCGTTCTTGCATTTTATTTTGTGCTCGATCACCGTTCGCTCTCGCGTGAGATTTATGGGTTGGTGCCGAAAAGACGAATTCGGGAAGCGGTAAAAATTGGCCATGAGACAGGAATTATTCTTCAAAGCTATGTTGTCGGACAGATAATTCTCTGCGCAATTGCGGGCCTGTTGACCGGGCTGTTTTTGGTTTTACTGGGTGTACCGTATGTGGTGGTTCTGGCTCTCTTTGCGGCTATTACGCGCGCTATACCGGTCATTGGCCCTGTGGTCAGTGGAATTCCAATCGTGCTGGTTGGATTATTGAATTTCCACGGGCTTGCCATCCCGACCTATCTCTTGATATTCGTCGTTGTCATGCACTTTGCCGAGAGCAAGTTTATCATGCCCAAACTGATCGGCTACAGGTTGAGGCTGCACCCGGCTGTTGTGGTAATCGTTCTGCTCGTAGGAGCTGAGTTTTTTGGTATTATCGGGATGTTTCTCGCGGCTCCGGTTGCAGCGATTATTCGCGAACTGCTGCGGCTGTATTATATAACCCCGCGCAACAAAATACCATTCAAAGATATTGAAGAGGAAGAGACCAACGAAGCTCTGGCTGTTTAGTCTCTAAAACCTGTAACCTCAAGGAGCTAGATATTGTTATCCGCTTGGCAAGCTATTATATTGGGGGCCATTCAAGGCCTTACCGAGTTTATCCCCGTAAGCAGTTCGGGTCATCTGATCGCTATTCCATACCTAATGCACTGGAATTACCAGGGCAAGGCTTTCGATGTAGCTGTGCACCTTGGAACTCTACTGGCGCTTGTAGCTTATTACTGGCGTGATTGGATATCGATCCTTTCAGGATTTTTTGCTCACGTATTCAAACACAAGCCCTATGAAAAGGACGATGCTGTCGGAGGGCGTCTTTTTGTGCCCATTGTCATAGCCTGTATACCTGCCGCTGTTGTCGGTGTTAAGTGGCATGACCTGATCGAAAATAAACTGAGTGTGTGGTATATAGTGGCTCCGGCAATGGTGGTATTCGGTATTTTAATGCTTTTTGCCGATCGCTTGGGCAAGAAGCAGCGAGATATCACTCGAATGACTTATACCGACTACATCACCATCGGATTAGCTCAAGCCGTCGCACTGATTCCAGGCGTTTCACGATCAGGCATTACAATCACAGCGGGTCTTTTTAGAAACCTCGACCGTTCCGCCGCCGCAAGGTTCAGCTTTCTGCTTTCTACCCCGATCATCTTCGGCGCGGGAATGAAGGCCCTGTTGGACGCATTCAAGGCTGGTATTCCGGCGGAGGAATGGGCGGTTTTTGGATGGGGCTTTGCAAGCGCGGCAATATTCGGCTATATTGCTATTCATTTCCTCATCAACTTCCTCAAGAAGAACTCTTTGAATGCGTTCGTTATCTATCGCATAGTCTTTGCGGCTCTGATGGTCGGAGTATTCCTTTTCAAAGTTTGATCAGAAGGGAATGATCGCGTCAGGGCATATCCCAATGATAAGGTATGAAGCTCAATGTCATTCCCAGCTTGACTGGGAATCCAGAAAC
>DJHI01000066.1:0-266 GCA_002431715.1 Armatimonadetes bacterium UBA5829 | reverse complement strand
TCCCGCCTTCGCGGGAATGACATGGGTTTGTTTACCTTGAATTAGGCATACACCATTTCAGTAATGCCTACTTGACAAATCCAAAAATTGCTGTAACTATATGATGGTGTGGTTTGGAGGTGTCACCGATGGGTCATATAACAGCAATGGTCCTGGATGCCGCCGAGATATGGGCGTATGAATGCTTGCTGCCTGACGATTGGCCTGCTGCGCGGGTATCATCACGCCTTGCCGAACTGATCAAATTCCCCGTTGTCGGTTTTGAC
>DJHI01000053.1:1062-10529 GCA_002431715.1 Armatimonadetes bacterium UBA5829 | reverse complement strand
GGAGATAAACTTATACTGACAAAGCCGATAGGCGTCGGAATTATAACCACCGCGATCAAACACGATGCAGCCTCCGATGAAGTAATAGCACGCGGGATTCGTGTTATGACCACTTTCAACGGCCCTGCTTCCGAAGTTGCCAAGGAGGTCGGCTGCCATGCCTGCACGGATGTCACCGGTTTTAGTCTCCTCGGCCACCTTCGCGAGATGACATCCGCAAGCTGTGTCGGCGCTCGACTGCACTTTAACCGGGTGCCTAAGATAGATGGGATAAACGAACTTTTGGACGC
The DNA here is from genome assembly GCA_002431715.1 of Armatimonadetes bacterium UBA5829. Lineage (GTDB taxonomy): Bacteria > Armatimonadota > UBA5829 > UBA5829 > UBA5829 > UBA5829. The sequence goes on along the minus strand of DJHI01000053.1, from coordinate 10,239 downwards.
CGATATGGTTCCCGGCGGCACCATAAGAAATTTGCAATATTTAACCGAAGCCGGTTCTCTGGAATGGGAAGGCTGCTTTGCCGACAGTCAAAGATACACCCTCACCGACCCGCAGACCTCTGGAGGCCTTCTGATCAGCGTTTCTCCCGATAAAGCAGATGAAATGATAGAAGCACTCTGTGCCGCCGACGTTTCGGATGCCGCTATAATTGGCGAAATCATACCTGATTCAAACTGCCGAATTCATATAGTGGAGGAGTAGATATGAGAGCGCGAGTGATTGAAGAGGAGTGCATCGGCGATGGAACCTGTGTAGATGAGTGCCCTGAGGTATTCGAAATGAGGGACGACGGTCTTGCGCATGTCATAGCCGATCCTGTTCCGCCCGAAGCCGAAGAGAAGTGCCGCAGCGCCTGTGAGAACTGCCCGGTTGATGCCATCGAGCTGGAAGAATAATGTACAAGGAATCAGCCTGATACTTGCTGAATCCTACTGGTGATGGCTCAACTCTCCAATAGAAAGAAAATATTTCGGATATCCGCCCTTACGGTCGCCGTTATAGCATTACCGGTCGGTGCTCGAATATGGGTTCACGCATCTGCGCGAGGTCGCATCTACACCAATCCTGCTGCCGTGCCCCATCACTCGGTCGCACTGGTGCTTGGGGCAAGAGTCTGGAGAAACGGTAAACCGTCGACCCTTCTTCGGGACCGATTGGACACAGCCATAAGTCTCTATAAAGCCGGTAAAGTGGATAAGCTGCTTATGTCCGGCGATAACCGGTTTACGCACTACAACGAACCCAAACGAATGCGCGATTATGCAATCCAACATGGTGTAGCTTCTGATGATGTCGCTATGGACTTTGCGGGACGCCGAACCTACGATTCCGTCTACCGCGCCAGACACATTTTTGGCCTTAGAAGCATTGTTATCGTAAGTCAGCGCTCGCATGTCGAAAGAGCGCTTTTTATATCAAAACGGCTGGGTGTCGATGCCTGCGGAGTCTGCGCAGATGTCAAAAAACACTGGAATGCTAAGATGACTGTCAGGGAGATCCCTGCATGCGTCAGCGCTGTTATCGATGTTTATGTCAGGCATCCAAANNCCTGTTATGGGGAAGAAAGAGAGAATCTGAAAAAGTTGATGAAGAGTTTACTTAGGGCGCTTTACATCTCCTTAATTGTGTTGTCGGTATCAGCATGTTCCTTGCCTGCCGACACCACCGCAAACACCATCTCCGATCTGACAGGCCCTCTGATTATAGTCGGTGAGCTGGGGCTTTATTTCAATGGAGATTCAGGTAAGCAGGAAGCAGTAAACGGAGCCAAGGCGTTACTGGCTACCGGAATAATCACCGAAGCCCTAAAGCTCACGGTTCACGAGAAGCGTCTCGAGAATGACGATACCGACAGCTTTCCCAGCGCTCATACGGCTGGCGCTTTTGCAATGGCTGCGGTGATAAGCAATTATCAGCCGGAGTATAAATGGCCTGCATATACACTCGCTGCCGCTATCGGCTGGTCACGGGTGGAAGAGAGAGAGCATAGGTGGAGAGACGTCATAGCAGGAGCAGCGATAGGTTATTTCACAGCGGATAAAATAACCGACAAACCAATTACAATCACGCCCGCAGGAATTTGTCTAAATATGAACTGGTGACTTGCATACGGGAGCGAGACTCTCGAGAATTTCTTTCACGCTCAAGTCAGCCGCGCACATCGCCTCATCAGCCGCGCCGTAGTAAATGGTCAATCTGTCGCCTCGCACTACCGCGCCGCAGGTAAATATCACGTTGTCTTTGAATCCGTGGACTTCGTACGGCGCTTCCGGCTCCAGGATGGGCGATGGACTCTTTGCGATAACTTGCTCAGGATTGTTCTTATCCATCAATATCGCGCCGAGGCAGTAGCGGTCTCCGGGGGTCGCTGCATGGTATATTTCCAACCAGCCGCGCTCGGTCATGAATGGAACCGCGCCGCCGCCGAGCCTGCCGCCTTCCCATGTGCCTTCCGCGCATGCAAGCATAAACCTATGCTCACCCCAGTGGATCAGGTCGTCTGAGAATGCGACCCACATATTCGGCGTGCCGATAAACTTCGGGAACGGCCGGTGGATCAGCGCATACTTGCCGCGCACCCTGGATGGAAAGAGGATTCCGTCCATGTTCTCCGGGGCCAGGATTACCCCATGTTTTTCCCAGTGGACGAAATCTTTTGTGCTCGCAAGACACTGCGTAATGCCGGTCGGGGCAACACCTTTGTAGACCACATAATAGGTATCGTCGATCCTGGTAATTCTCGGGTCCTCGATCCCGTAGGCTTCATATTCCTGATCGGGCGAGAGAGCAGGTTTCTCGTCTATGGTAAAGTGAACGCCGTCCCTGCTGCGAGCGATCCGAAAGTGCGAAATCGAGGTCAGATAGACTTGCCCCGGGAAAGACACCAGCCTGGGGTCGTCCAGATTGATGCCTTCCTGCCGGGAACTGAAAGAGAGTATCTTCTGCTTTGCAGTGCCTTCCGCGAAATCGATAACCGGAACGAGCACCATATCGGGCGTGTGGTTAACAGGGCTTTCGGCCACACGCATAAGAAGGAGAATCTCATCGCCATACTCGATAACTCCCGCATTAAATGCGCACAGCACTTCATAATTGGGAAGTGACGGCTTCACATCTGACGGCTTGATCAGCGGGTTTTCGGGATAGCGATGAACTTTCATATCTCCTCCGTTGTTATTTTAGTGCATCTCCTGACCGCCGGTGACATTGATCGCCTGGCCGGTCATATAGCTCGCCTGATCGGATGCAAGGAATGTAACCACATTAGTGATATCATCATACGTGCAGCTTCGGCCGAGTGGAACCTGGTCCATATATTTCTTCTTTACGTCATCGATCGAGATTCCCTGAGTCTCGGAATACTGCTTGAACAAGCTATTCTGCCAGAGCGTGCCTTCAAGAAGGTTGCCGGGACATACCGAGTTGACCCGCACTCCATAAGGAGCCATTTCGAGAGCCAGACTCTGGGTAAGGCCGACCCCCCCGAATTTGCTTGCCGCATATGCGGAGTTGCGGAACGAGCCTTTCTTGCCGGACTTGGAGTTTATCTGAACGATATTTCCGCTTTTTTGCTTCATCATTATCTGGCAGGCGTGCTTTGCGCAGATCATATACCCGAGCAGATTAACTTCCATAACCATCCGCCACTCGCTGACCGGAAACTCCTCGATCGCATGCGCCTTTAGAATCCCTGCGTTCGATACCAGCACGTCCAGCCTGCCGAAGTCTTTTTCCACCATTTCCATGATCGAGTGAACTTCAAAATCATCGGTGACATTCATCTTGATACCCAATGTCTTGACACCGAACTCATTTGCTATATTTTCGGCTGTTGCCTTTGCGCCGTCTTCATTGATGTCGCCTACCAGTACTACTGCGCCTTCGTCTGCAAATCTCTTGCATATGGCCTCGCCGAGACCCTGCGCGCCGCCCGTTACCAGCACTATCTTATCTCTGAATCTTGCTTCACACATCTTAGTTGCCTTTCTATTTAGTAGATATATCTTTATATCCCGGCGGTTAAAACCACGGCCACAACCACACGAAGTCCCCCTTCGGGGACTCAGAGAGTCGGCATTATATAATCCCTCCAGGTATCCTACCTGGAGGGATCATCTAATCAGAAGATAGAGACTATTAGTCGACCGAAATAGCCTCGCTCGGGCATGCGTCAACGCAAGCTCCGCAGTCGATGCAGGTATCTTCGTCAACGACGGCCAGGTTATTCTCGATCTTGATTGCTTCAACCGGACAGGCCTCTGCGCATGGGCCACAGCCGGCACACTTATCTTTATCTACTTTGGCTGCCATAGAACTATACTTCCTCCAAATAATATTATCAGCGCCGTCTCTGACGCGTACTGCAACAAAGACAACACCTCATTATACTTCTACTTTGACCAGTAAGGTTCCTTGCATCGCGAAGGTAATTTATTTCCTGAAAATAAGCCCAACCATCGGAGCAGTTACTTTTTTGCAATCTATAGCGCAGAGCCAATACACATGTTATAATCAGTTCAGCATGTATTGTATAAATGTGAAAGAGAGGGAGCAAAATTGAGCCATAAGAACAAGCACAATAAGCGAATTATAAGAGAGCCCAGGCTTGAAGGCGTCGCGCCGCCTCAACTGCTGCGTGATGATTTTGCCGCTCTCGACGCAAAAACTCTCCTGCGCTGCGCATATGGAGTGGAGGAGCTGCTGCTGATGCAGTCCGTACAGGGCCATTCCCATATGGGACACGGGATATTCTATGGAAAAACATATCCAAACACATCGATGGACGATATAGTCCGAGCGCTTAGAATGGACCCGGCTGCGGTCAAAGACGAGCGACAGGAGCTAATAGACGAGGTTCAGGAGTTTGTGGAGCGGGTAATCGACGGCGAAAACATCCGCCTTGCCTGCAATACCGAAGGTGAACCGCTTCTTAGATGCAGCACTCTGCGCTCCCTAGAGATCGACCCTCATGAGGTATTACAGGGTTTATATGTAGGCGGTCTGCGTGATGATGCTGAGATAAGGACTCTGGCGAATAAGCGTTACGGAGTCAAAATGGGTTATGGAAAGTGCTACCTAGTCGATCAAAAAGTGCTTAAGAGTCTCGGTCTGGACGGCTTCAGGTTAGCCAAAGAGGCACATGAAGATGAGATCAGTGAGTTTGAACGTGCAGGGCTCTTTGCGCACAACGGCGACCCGCATATAGACTATATGTATGTCAGATATCAAACCGGCCCAGGCGCATCCGATGATGCCGCTATAGTTATGGCTGGCAAAATGCTTGGGCCGTCGGCTGCGGTCGGATGCTTCCTTGCGGACGCGGTCGATACACTTGAAAAGTATGTCCCGGAATACTCCGATCAGGATTCGGATATTGCCGAATATATTGAAGCCAATTACAGCAAACTCGGACTTACTAAAGACGATTCAGTCGATCTGGCATATCTGTGCGCCATTCCTCATGAAATGCAGGGTGATCTGCCAGACAGCTCGCTGAGGCACCTGCTTCAAGTAGACCGAAAGCACGATCAGTCTACGCTTGAAAGTCATTTTGCATATGTATGGAATAAATCCCGGTCGAATATGGAACTCGATCATGGCGAATGCACCAACGAGGAGTTTTACACCTATATCACACAACGCCTTGAATCATTCAAGGCAAAGCACTAAGTGAATTATGGCCTTGAACTTGTATCAGAGGATGTGATTTTCATATACCGGATCCAGATCAAGACATGCAATTTACTTAGCGTAAATTACTTAGGAGGAGGAGTATTATGCGAATGCTTTATGTTTCATTGATTGTAGTACTGGCGGTCGCGCTGGTCGGCTGCGGAGGAGGTGGAGGCGGAAGCACGATTGTAGACCCCGGATTCAACGTTGCGCTAAACGTCCCAACCGGGACAACTTCATCAGCATCGGGCAGTATTACCGCAACGGCAAAAGCTGAAGATGACTTGCCGGCAGTCGAAGGTGATGCTTTTATTGCTGCAACGGCTGTCACGCCTGCTCCTACAACGTTCAATCAGGCTGTTACCCTTACATTTACACTGGATACAGCAGTACCGAGCGGCACAAATGTTGCCCTTTTCAGTATGGCCGCGAACGGCGACATAACCCTCTTTTCCAGTGGAGTGTCTCTCTCTGCTGATAGAAAGACCGCAACTGCATCAGTTGTAAGTTTCCCCGATAATGGTATATTACTGATCTTGACTCTTCCCAGTTAATCGGCGTAAAAAAGGCATCCACCTGCGTGGATGCCTTTTACTTTTACTTATTATATGTAGAACTCTACTTCCTTCTACGTATTCCGAAGCCTACAATGCCGATCAAACCGGATGCAAGAGCAACAATGCTCGCCGGCTCAGGAAGAGTTGTATACTCAACAGTTGCCTTTGCGCTGGCAGAGGTAAGATAGTAAGATGCAACGTTACCCGAACCTATTGTCTGCGAAATCGCATTGGCTAAAATAGTGAGATCGAAAGTTCCTGCTCCCACATAGTCAGCTAAATTTGTCTTGGTGATCTGATCAGACTTAGTATCAGATGTTGTAAAATTGTCGCCCGATGTGCCATCCCAGTTGAAATTTCCGTCAAAAGCAGCAGGTGTTACTGTGTTGGAATAACTAGGCGCGACAGCGAGAATAGTTGAGCCATTCTCTTTCATAGTCACAGTAGCTGTCCAGGTCAGCGTAATATCCGCCGGATACGATGCGCGGTTTTCATAACCGATTTCAGATACGCCGGTTGCCTCAAGCTTTATGACGACGCCTGCCAAATGTGATATGTCGCCATGAAACTTTTGAAGACTAATCACCTGACTCCAATCCGTAGCAGTCAAACTGACTGTCGCAGTATCGGTTATCACTGCTGCGCTAGCCGCTCCCGCTACTAATGCAACTAATAAACCACATATAATTACTGCTAAAACTGTTCCTTTCACTTCGATCCCTCCCAGCAAATTATTCAAACTTCTGGCGCGATTGATGCATCGCCCATTCTAAGCCCTCACCCTGTTGAGATTGGCCAGTCGATGAATCGACGCCAGGGTTGGAGGTTTACGGTATTTTTACAGGTTCCAGGGGATAACTGTGCAATAATTGTGCCAATCAGCCGGAAATTCATACCGGAAGAACATTAAATTTTGAGGGATATAATTTTGGGGAGGCTAAAGGGAAAATAGCAAGCGCTATTCTCCCAAACGATGCTGGATTTCCCTTGCGGCAATAACTCCCGAAGCTGATGATTGCGCAAGACCTCGTGTAACGCCTGCGCCGTCACCAATTGCAAAGAGGTTTGTAATAGCAGTTTCAAGCTTATCAGAAAGCTCGACCCTTGAAGAATAGAATTTCACTTCGACNNGTATGTGGGCTCGCTACTCCGGGAGCCAGATGATCCAGAGCATGCAGCATCTCCAGAATTCCGCATACATGCCTGTACGGCAAAACAAAACTCAAATCACCAGGAACTGCATTGGTAAGCGACGGCCTGGTAAGACAGCGCTCGATCCTGGCTCCGGTGCTCCTGCGACCAGACTCCAAATCTCCGAGCCTCTGCACAATCACACCGCCCGAAAGCAAGTTAGCGAGGCTGGCGATATATTTTCCATAAGTAATCGGCTCATGAAACGGCTCGGTAAATGAGTTGGAAACTAGTAGCGCAAAGTTGGTATTGGCGGTCTTTTTGCGGGCATAACTATGGCCGTTTACACTGGTGACACCGTTATGCTTCTCTATCACTACCTCGCCGTTGGGACAGACACAGAACGACCGCACTTTGTCATCGAACGATTTCGAGTAATAGACCAGCTTCGGCTCGTAGACAATGTCGGTAATCTCCTGCATAACTGCCGCAGGTATCTCGATCCTCACGCCGACATCCACCGGATTGGTCATCATTTTGAGCTTCAGCCGCTCCGCTTCCTTTGCCAGCCAGTCCGCTCCCGATCTTCCCGGCGCAACTATTACGTAATCGGCCTTGATGATGTCGCCGGACGCGGTCTTTACCCCTGCAATCTTTCCTCCCGTAACGACAAGTTCATCAATTGCAGTTTCCATCCTGACATCGACGCGCTCGCGCAGCGCATCACGCATACGAGTCAGAATAGCCGGACACATCTCCGTGCCCAGATGACGAACCTCCGAATGAATCAGTTGCAGACCAGCCAGTTGGGCTTTATGCTCTATATCGCCGACCTGATCTTCATTGGTTCCATAGACTTTCTCGGAACCGCCGTAATCCACCCAAATCTGATCCACATATTTCAGGAGCCTGCGGACGTCGCGGTCGCTCATCAAATTGTGAAGCTGGCCGCCGACCTCAGGAGACAGGGTAAGCTTGCCGTCGGAGAAGGCTCCTGCCCCACCCCATCCTGTCAAAAGCTCAGCTTTGCGAACACGTTGATCTATATCGGCGCCTTTATCGACAATGCACACGCTGAGATCCTTCACCTTCGACAGATGAAGAGCAGCAAATATCCCCGCCGGACCGGCGCCTACGATCAACACATCATATTTCATTACGTTCGCTCAACCTCCTGCTTGATTGCGGCAAGCATTCCGTCAACATTTTCTTTCATTTTCTTGGCTATCAAGCCTTTAATCAAAGCGCCGACCAGCGGCACGTCATATTCCACTTCTATTTCAGAGTCAAAACGAGTGCGGCCGCCCAGATCGGTAAACGCCCAGAAACCGTTATACTTGCCATAGTCTCCTTTTACTAAAGAGAACTTACAGGTTTTCGCATTATCGTCCCATATATCTTCTTCGGTCCATTTGATCGTTGTCTTGAATTCTTTTACTATTCCGACCCACTCGCTTATCGTCCGACTGCCGTCTTCGTTCTTTTCGACAATTTTTACGCTCTTGAGATCGGGCATAAAATCCGGAAATGCCTCAACTTTTTTTGCCAGGGCGTAGACTTTGTCAATCGCGCCATCAATCTCTATTGAACTATGAACTATCGCCATTACTTTCTCCTTTAAAAAAACGGAGAGCGGAGAGGAAAGAGCAAAGAGCCCAGACCCATCTCCGCCCGATTATTTTCATATACAACAAATCATCTATCAGGATACTTAATCTCCTGGAATGTATTTGTCGACGCAGACTCCTTGGCTTTCAAACACATCAACACGCTCATAAGGCCTGCATCTATCGGAGAGATTGATTTCGCTCCTTCAGTGATTACTCTCTTGAAACTGTCTACGAGAACAGAATCCCCGCCGCCATGAGAAAGGTTCGAGGATGTGATTTTGTATGTTTCTGCCATAGGCGAGTGATGCATAAAGACTTTCAACTCATCCGTGGTCCAGTCGAACTCCAGAGTGCCTTTGTATNNCCTCGCCTGCCTCCGCCCTTTCTTGTAAAGAAGTTCTGAGAGTAAGCGAGATGCATGCCCGTCTCATATCTGACCAGCGCGCTGCCGGAGTCTTCATTTCCCGTATCGACCGCGAAACTGCAAAGCTCATCATTCGGCTCTACGCGTTTTTTGTCCTGAGTAGAGAAGTACATGTGATAAGGACTTTCAAGGCAGGAGTCCCACTCTTTGCAATCGTTGCACCTAAGACCGGCAGGATGGTCGCCTTTGAAGACCTGCTTCGATGTCATAGCAGTGATCATG
>DJHI01000053.1:0-1028 GCA_002431715.1 Armatimonadetes bacterium UBA5829 | reverse complement strand
TATTCCATGCCTGCACGTGCTCAACTGTGCCTATATGTCCCGAATCTATGATCTCTTTTGCTTTCCGAACGAGCGGCGTCGTGCGAAGCGGAAATGATACAACTACCTGGCTTTTGCTCTTTTCCGCGGCATCTCTGAGTGCGATAAGATCGGCCATATTTGTCGCAATTGGTTTTTCCAGATAAAGCGGCAGGTCTCTCTCTAAAGCCTTGATTCCCATAGCTGCATGCAGATGGCATCTGGTCCCAACAAGCACCCCATCGAGCTTCTCCTTATCGAGCATCTCATCAGGTTCCGTATAAAAATTGATCTTATCAGGGTCCTTCTCATCCTCCCGCATCTTCTGTTTTATCTCGTCGTTTCGAAGATCCGTTATTGCAGTTATTTCCGTTCCCTCGCCCAACCTCTGCATCAGATTGACGACATGCTTAATTCTGTTTCCGTAGCCGATAACACCCAGTCGAATCATTTTTCTAATCAATCCATCCTTCTTATAAGCCCAACAACCTTGCCGATCACCTCGACGTTGTCGAAAAACATTGGCTCCATAGACGAGTTCGCGGGTTGGAGTCTGACACGGCTTTTTTCTTTGAAGATGTGCTTAACGGTCGCTTCATCTTCAACCAACGCGACCACAGTATCGCCGTTTTCAGCGCTCTCCTGCTTTCGCACGATGACATAATCGCCGTCCATTATGCCGTCTTCAATCATGCTCTCGCCTTTGACCCTGAGCATAAATCCATCGCCACCCGCCAGAAATTCTCCCGGAACGGGAAGCGTGTCTTCCACATTTTCATATGCCAGAATAGGCCTGCCCGCTGCTACATGCCCGACAACAGGCAGGTTGGCTACCTGCTTTGCTTTCGGCGCNNGCACCTGTGACAACACGAATCGCCCTAGTAAGGACAGCATCACGCTTAATCAATCCAGCATGTTCGAGGCCTTTTAGATGCGCATGAACAGTCGAGCTTGAACTCAGCCCGACAGCATCGCCGATCTCACGCACCGTCGGCGGATAACCCTGCAAC
>DJHI01000094.1:7062-7373 GCA_002431715.1 Armatimonadetes bacterium UBA5829 | reverse complement strand
TCGTTCCTCCTCGGAATGACGGTGAATATGCGTTTCATTGACGGCGCACAATTCTTAATTCCCAAACAGATCTGCCGCCTTTTGAAGCCGCGCAACGCATCTCTCTTTGCCGATCACCTGCATCAACTCGAACAGACCGGGGCCCCAGGTTCTGCCGGTGACAGCCATTCGGACGGGATGAATGATATGACCACCCTCGAGTCCATGCTCGGCGCCGCCTGCCCTTACGGCGGTTCCGATAGACTCGGTATCCCACTCGACAAGTCCGGCAAGCTTATTACCAACCGACTTCAATGCGGGGGCAACGTTCT
>DJHI01000094.1:6740-6971 GCA_002431715.1 Armatimonadetes bacterium UBA5829 | reverse complement strand
GCCTTTTTCATCATACTCGAAATCGTCAATATAGAAGTAAGACACCATATCGGGAGCCTCTGAGAGAATCACCAACCTCTCCTGGATAAGTGCCGTGACACTGGTGAGGTAGTTCATCTCATCGTCCGACGGTGACTTGCCGACATATTCGGCTTCCTGAAGCCTCGGCAATATCGTCTGAGCCAAATCGGCGACGCTCATCATTCGAATGTACTCGCCGTTAAGGTCGTT
>DJHI01000094.1:6467-6665 GCA_002431715.1 Armatimonadetes bacterium UBA5829 | reverse complement strand
ATACCCTCCAAGCTGAACTTTTCAATCAGTTCCTGACGGCTGTAGAGCTTTTTATCTTCACCCGAACTCCAGCCCATTGTCGCCAGAAAATTGAGCATCGCATCGGGCAGATAGCCCTGCTCGATATAATCTATAAATGCGGTCGAAACACCGCTACGTTTCGCGAGCCGTTTGCCGGATGTATCGAGAATCGATGTG
>DJHI01000094.1:3610-6415 GCA_002431715.1 Armatimonadetes bacterium UBA5829 | reverse complement strand
AGAGCTGAATATGCTTGGGAGCGCTGGACAGCCACTCTTCGCCTCTGATGACATGCGTTACCTTCATGAGATGATCGTCGACAATCGAAGCAAAGTGGTATGTGGGGAACCCATCTGCCTTCATCATGACGAAGTCGTCCTGGAGAGCATTATCAAAACCGACTCGGCCTCGAACGACATCATCAAACTCCGTGCGGCCCTCAAGCTTCATCTTGAACCTGATTACAGGTGTCGGACACTCCTTTTCCGGCTCCTGGCGTTCCGCATCCGTAAGGTCACGACAGCGGCGGTCATAGCCAGTCGGCCTTTTAGCCGCCAACTGAACCTTACGCATCTCCTCGAGGCGCTCCCTGGTGCAATAGCAGTAGTATGCTTTGCCCTCGTCAACAAGCTGCTGAGCATATTTTTGATAGAGATCAAGCCGCTCGGACTGGAAGTATGGACCATAGTCTCCGCCGACCTCGGGCCCCTCGTCCCACTGCAAACCCAGCCATCGCAGGCCCGCCATCATCTCCTCAAGTGAGTTTTCAACATATCGCGTGCGGTCGGTATCTTCAACACGCAAAATAAATGTACCGCCTGTATGCTCGGCAAAAAGATAATCGAACACGGCGGTTCTAATATTTCCAATATGCGGCGAACCTGTCGGACTCGGCGCGAATCTCACTCTTGGTTTACTCAAAACAAACACCTCTCAAAATTAAAGCCCGCGGTATTATACCACGGGCAGGTTTCATCAGTCATCCGGATTACTTATTATAACGGCCGCTATATTCGGTCCAAACGCTCGCGCGCCTCCAGATTATCAGGATCGATTTCCAGAGCTCTCTTATAGAACGACGAGGCTTCATCGGAGAGCTTCATCATCTCACAGGCAATCCCTGCATTGATTATCGCCGCCACATAGTTCGGATTTATCTCCAACGCTTTTTGGAACTCCACATATGCTCGTTCAGGTTCGGAGCAGGCCATTAAAGCCAGACCGTGCCAGTTGCGAATATCGGGATAATTTTCCTGCAGGCTGAGAGCCTGTTCAAAAGCCTCGACTGCTTCCTTATACTCTCCGGCGCGATAATGCCGTTTGCCTACGCCGAAATGGAAGGAAATGTCGTCGACCTTGGTATTGAGCATCTCCTGGAACTGAGTAAGGGCTGAACGATTATCACCTTTCTTATGATCCGCAAGCGCTGAGCGATAGGTCGATGTGTCATAACGGGTTTCCTGCTCGATCGCATGCGCTATGTGACCCGCACCGGCTTCGTACTCACCGATTCCATATGCCAGGACTCCAAGCATAAGCAGGGCTTTTGCATAGTTCTCATTAAGCTCCAGAGCTGCTTCAAGCTCCACCATAGCTTCGTGGATAGCGCCCGATTCAGCTATTATCTCTGCGAGCTGATAGTGAAGGTCAGGGAAATTCGGATTGCGCTCGATCGCCTGTCTGAGATGCTCCTCTGCACGTTGTCGCGCACCGCGGCTCAGATTGTCCTCTGCCAGCCTGGCGTGCGCCTGCCCGACATAAAATGTCGCAAGTTTAGCCTCTGGGCTGCCTTTGGCCGCACTTTTGAGCACCTCTTCAAACGCAGCCAGCGCATCGATTAATAATCCCTGATCGTAAAATTCCAGGCCTTTTTGATATGACTTACTCAGCTCTCGGACTCCCATATGCCGCAAACTCCCGTGTGGTTGTTTTTTCTATCACAACTATTATCGGTGCACGGCTCGATATAATTCAGTCATAGTAACATAAAAAGAGGCGGAACCATTTGGGTCCGCCAAAGAACAAACTTATATGGGAAACGGCTAACTAGGCCTTACCGATCTTGAACATCTTTGTGCCACAGGTCGGGCAGATACCCTGAGTTGCGGGCTTGCCGTTCTTCATTGTGACTGCCTTAGCGTCCTTCATTTCCCTCTTTGCCTTGCACTTAACGCAATAAGCCTCCATTGCCATTCACCTTCCTTCTCTTGGTACGGGAGGTTATGTCCGCTCCCTTGGGGCTGTTTTATACGTTGAGCACAAAATATCCTTCATGCAGAGGGCTATTACGCTCATAATTATGCAAATTCCGCTCTTTTTTACTAAAGAAAGCCGATTTTGAGCCCTTTTTTGCCTAGAGAACTCAATCCAGCGATACATCGACCCGAGTCAAACCCGTCCCAACTGCAATGTTCGATACGGTTTTGGTTGTATATCCTGACGCCGTGATCACCAGCTTGTACGTTTGGTTAGGCTCGAGCTGGCTTATACAGTAAGCTCCTTTGCCTGCTTCGTTAACGAGCGTGCTGCCTACAGAAAGCACCGCTATTCGCTCAGTTGTCGTATTCGGCGTGTAAACAGATGAACCGTCATTCTTGTATATTTTTATAGAAGCGCCTGATATGGGTGATCCGGCATACGATATAATGCCCTGAATGGAGGCATTTATCGGCGCAGGTGGCGGCGTTACACAACCGGATCTTCTATTGTCATGATGGAATGTCGGCCAAGGGAAGAGCGCCGAACTATCCGAATAAGGCGCTTCAGTCTGGAAGATATATATGCCCTGGGAACCAGCGACCAATACTTCCACCAGCCCATCATTGTCTAGATCGTCTATCACCGGCGAACTAACAAATTGCGAAGGAATTGTACTAGATGACTTGCAACAGCGAACCCAGGCAAGGGGTCCGGTCGGTTTTCCATCCACTTTATGGTTGACTCCGTCGGCATAGATAACATATACAAGGCCATCACTGCAGACAGCTACCACATCTATCTGACCATCGCCCGTAACATCTCCCACAACAACCGGAGCATCGACA
>DJHI01000094.1:0-3604 GCA_002431715.1 Armatimonadetes bacterium UBA5829 | reverse complement strand
GGCTTATCTTAATCCCATTTTCCCAACCAGGCAGTTGCTCGCCAAGCCAGTTAAATGCGTAAACAATACCCACATTGGACCCGACTATTACATCCAGCTTACCATCACCATCTAAATCAGCCAATGCCGGTGAGGAGACAATAGATGACGCAGCAGTACCTGAGGATATATCACATAAAACCTGTGCATCAGTGCTGGACAGGTAGATATGCAAATAGCCATCCACGGCAGCCCAAGCGACATCGTTCTTTCCGTCACCATCAATATCACCCATAGCCGGAGCAGTTTCGATACTGCCCCCGCCTGCCTTTGGCCAATTGGAAACATAATATCCGCTCGATGAATGGTTGCCCCACAAATCACCGGGGAATGCGTAAATGTTGCCTGGATCCGAGTATGTTCCAACAACTACATCTAAAATGCCGTTTGCATCGTTGTCTATATCCCCCAGAGCGCATGTCGAATTGCGAATTGCGATCTTGGATGTGCCGGTTAAATTGACCCACAGAGGTGAGTATGTCGTATCGCCAGCACCATACCACTGCCCGGATGGATTCCACGACCATACATAACAGCATTGATCGCCGGATACTATCTCTGGAGTACCGTCACGGTTGATGTCACCAACAGAACAGGCCATACCATAGAACATATACGTCGAATTTGTCGGCCAGCCTGCCAGATACTTACCGTCATATGAAAATGCATAAGCTTTCTGACTCTCTATCGGGAAAAATACGCATGGCCTTCCTGAACGTTCGGAATCCATTGGCGCACACGAAGCAGTATTACAACCGCTTCCATATGAACCGCTGCTCCAATATAGACTGCCATCGGCATGAAGCGCGATTAAATTACCTTCACTGGTAGCTATAACAATTTCTTTCTTACCGTCAGGATCACCATCAAGATCAACTACAAGCGGATGAGAATTCAAGACACCTGTTGAATACCATGGTGAAGCCAGACAGCCTACACTTGTCCAGTTAATCGTCTCATACGAACAGCTATTAGCATACCTGGCAACGACCACCGCGCTGCTAGATGTCTGAAGCGTTGCACTCGCACTGCCGGTATCATTAGTGAGAACGGTGTAGCTTTGCAGTCCGTTTTCTACAAAAGTACCATTATCCGTAGTAAAGGTTAAAGCCTCTCCGGACATCGCAGTTCCCAGACTTGACAGTTTAGCACTAATAGCAGAGGTTCCACTGGACTCCAAAATAATCGGGTTGGCAGAAAGATCCAGTACCGGCGCAACCATGTTCACTTCGGTTTGTGATGATAAACTCAAAGAAGGATAAGTTTCGATTTTTAGTACGGCATCGCAAGGCGGCTCATTGGCGGAGGACAGATGAGCGGTTATTGTCCCGTCTATTGCGCTGGTACCTATAAATTCATTCGTGCCGGTCTCGGTAAACACACCTGCCGTTGTAGTCAATCTCAACTGCTGCCCTTCAATGCCCTTCCCTTCGCAATCACGAATTATTGCAGTAACAAGAGCTGTATCTGTACTGCATATAGCAATTGAGTCTTTGTTACTAGAAACATTAACGTAGCTTGCAGACGGCTCAAGAGCAAAATCGACATTTGTGCTGCCAATGTTGGCTACTCTGGTAATGGATATATAACCCGGTGTACTTGCACAAATGGCTGCGCCGCTTTCCGGTACCGAATCCAGCGTGAAAGATGTCCAAGCATCCGTAACATTATCTACGATAATGCTGTTTCTCTCCGAATAAATTTTTACTGACTTACCAGGCGCACTCTGTCCAACAAGACGAACTCGCCCCGAGACAGTGCCGGTAATCTGGGGATTGGAATAGCTTTCCGGCTGCGTAAAATCATCATCGGTATTTGTGAAAATGCACGAAAAGACGACTTCATCTCCCGACACATTCGGAGTCGGATCATATGTTTTGTTGGAAATTACTCCCATCGCACACCATACATCATCATTAGATTCTGGCTCGATGTTGGAATATACCCTTACTCCGGTAGCATCAGCTTCGCTTCCGTCATATTTACCCCATCCATCATCAAGATAAGTATATAGAGTACCCACCGCATCACGGTAAGTAAAAGTAGGCTTGCCCCATATCTTAACATAAAGCCCAGTCGGCACTAACCCGGTGACTCTTGGTCCATATGGCTCTTTGATTTTAGCAGGCCACCCCATTATTGCAGGCATGGAAATGCCTAGAGGACTAATTGCTGCTATGGCACTGGTATCAAATTGCAAAGTATCACCCTTTACAATGATCCGCTCGCCATTTTTTGTAGCCATCATTCCTGAGACTGTAGCTAAGTTGCCTATCTTCAAGCTTGTCGGCAAATATTCGTTGCCTAAATCAACCTTAATGCCAGCAGTTCTGTCTGCTTCTTCCATGTAGAAAAAAGTGCCTTTAAGACAAGTAATAACTTTACGATTGAGGAAAACGTATGCGCCGTCGGGGAGTTTTTTTACACTTCCAATTGCGTTGTAGGCTTTGCAGGATGAGCCGTAACATTGGGCAGCCATAAACATGCATAAGATTGCTGAGAATGGCATTACAGCAAATATTAGGCACAACATTGTATCCCGCCGCAGAGTTCTCACGAGGAACTCCCCCTTTCCACCCTGGGCATGTGCGGAAAACGCTCCGCACAACACATAAATAAGCCCTGCCAGAAGCTTTTATTATGTGCTGCCCTTGCGTGATTTTATCGTGCGAGGTATGGCCAATAAATTACACGCGAGGAATCAAAGTTTTTTATTAAGCTGCTCTGCTATTGCACCATACCACACTTGATTCCCAAAGTCAACACATTCTCTGCTGATTTGAGTCATGGCCTGCTATTTTTGCCTAGCACTTGTTTCTTTGAATGTATAGACGCCCAAAATGTTCCCGAATTACGTTATTTAAGATAAATTATTCCGCATATCAGCTTATTTGGCTGCTTGTTATTTTAACTTGAAGCCGGGTAGTTGTCTCGTTTACATTATTGGGCCCTTGGGTAACCCTTCATTGGGCATCTACAACTTGAGTGAGGTGATAAAAATGCGGGAACTGGACCGCTTGTTGTTAACTGAAACCGGGCAGGAACCGCCGAGCAAGGAGCTTGAAGAGTTCCCCCTGCCTGTGGCCGAGGATTGGGATGGCCTCGTCCAGAAAGCCGACAAAATAGCTGATATAATCGATAGGCATCTCGACTTTGAGTCCAAGCTGCAGGGCCGAGAGCTTCGACCCAACACGCTATGTCCTGAGCAGAAGGTTAGTATGGTCAGTGACCTCACGGCAATATGAGGTAATGTTGTGAAAAAACTGTTTCCTGAAATGCCGGATGTGCCTCAGAACATAGCGAACCGTGCAGCTAGGATCATAGAGAAGCATATCAGGACACATCGGGTGGAAAAGGTCNNCGAAGAAGCCCGAATAAGATTATATCGTGATCTGAGGTTCCTTTTCGATGGCGGAGATCAGCCACTTTCGAATGTAGGAGGTGGAGGGTTCTCCATCAGAAGGTTTTTCTCTAGACTCTGGGAAAAGCTGGAAGACTTCTTGAGTGCCTGTGAGATGGACCGAAATCAGATGATTAATACTTTAGCCTGGATCTCTTCCGGCTG
>DJHI01000131.1:11748-11999 GCA_002431715.1 Armatimonadetes bacterium UBA5829 | reverse complement strand
AAAACTAATAACTAAAAACTAAGGACTGTTTTCATGGCTAAAGTAAACGTATACGTAACTCTCAAGCCTGCTCTGCTGGATGCGCAGGGCAAGGTGGTCCAGGGCGCGCTCGAAAACCTGGGATTCGACAGCGTTAAGAGCGTACGAATGGGCAAGTTTATCGAGATCGAAACCGACGGCAACGGCAATCTCGAAAATGACGTAGAAGAGATGTGCAAAAAGCTTCTCGCAAACGCGAACACTGAGAACTA
>DJHI01000131.1:10113-11728 GCA_002431715.1 Armatimonadetes bacterium UBA5829 | reverse complement strand
CGTAAAATAATGGTTTGATGGTTTTAGGGTTAGATGGCCTGATGGTTGCAACACCGCATAACCATCACACCATCAAACTATTCAACTATCAAACTCTTTGAAGGACAACGAGATGAAATTCGGAGTGGTCATTTTCCCCGGGTCAAACTGCGATCAGGATGCGTATTTCGCCGTGCGCAATGTCTTAAAGCAGCCGGTGGAATATATCTGGCATCAGGAGACGGATGTCAGCGGGTTCGATTGTATTATCCTGCCCGGCGGGTTCTCTTACGGCGATTATCTGCGCACCGGAGCGGTGGCAAAGTTCAGCCCTGTTATGAACGCAGTGAGCGAGCATGTCAAAAAAGGCGGAAGATTGATCGGAATCTGCAACGGGTTCCAGATCCTCTGTGAATCGGGACTCCTGCCCGGCACACTTATCCCCAACACCGGACTGCGCTTCATCTGCAAGTATGTCAATGTGCGAGTCGCGAATTACAAGACGGACTTCACAAACCTCTGCTCGGACGGTCAGGTGCTCTCGATCCCGATAGCCCACCACGGCGGCAACTATTACGCCGATTCCGAGATGTTGAAGCAGATAGAAGACAACAATCAGGTTATACTGCGCTATTGCGATGAGGCGGGAAATGTCACTGCCGAGGCTAACCCTAACGGGTCTTTGAACAACATTGCGGGGATCGTCAATGAGAAGGGCAATGTTGCCGGTATGATGCCCCACCCCGAGCGCGCAGTCGAGAAAATTCTGGGAAGCGATGACGGCAAGTTGATTTTACAGTCCATCGTAGAAAGGTTGGCGTAGGTAAACAAATGGCAATTAAAGACACAAAACCCATCGAACCCTCCGTCTACCGGGAGATGGGCCTTAATGATGAAGAATACAAGAAGATAACCGAGGTGCTCGGGCGGCATCCCACATACACTGAGGTCGGGATGTACGCCGTTATGTGGAGCGAGCACTGCGGATACAAATATTCCCGGCCCATCCTGCGCTATTTCAGCAAGTATAAGGAAGCTATCGACGGCGCGGGGCTTGAAAACGCCGGAATTATCGATATAGGCGGCGGCTATGGCGTGTGCTTTAAGATAGAGAGCCACAACCACCCGTCGGCTGTCGAGCCTTTCCAGGGCGCGGCGACAGGTGTCGGCGGCATTTTACGGGACATCTTTACAATGGGCGCAAGGCCGGTAGCATCCTTGAACTCGCTGCGATTCGGGAGCCTGGATGATGCTCGAACCAGATATCTTTTCGAGCATGTAGTCGGCGGAATCGCCTTCTACGGCAACTGTGTGGGCGTTCCGACTGTCGGCGGCGAGGTCTACTTTGATGACTCATATGCAGGCAACCCGCTGCTTAACGCGATGGCAGTCGGTATTATGAAGCACGAAGATGTCGCATTTGCCCGTGCCGAAGGTGTCGGCAACCCCGTTCTCATCGTTGGGTCGAGGACAGGTCGAGATGGTATCCATGGCGCGACATTCGCTTCAGTCGAGCTTACCGAGGAGTCCGAAAGCAGGAAATCCAACGTCCAGATGGGCGACCCGTTTACTGAAAAGCTCCTTATCGAGGCGACTCTCGAAGCCCTCAAGACTGGTTATGTGACTGGAATTCAGG
>DJHI01000131.1:3350-10103 GCA_002431715.1 Armatimonadetes bacterium UBA5829 | reverse complement strand
GTATTACCTGCTCCACCTGCGAGACCAGCGCCAAGGCCTGCACAGGCATGACCATAGATGTCCGCAAAGTTCCTCTTAGAGAGACAGAAATGACCCCGTATGAGATCATGCTCAGCGAATCTCAAGAGCGCATGCTTGCTATAGTCAAAAAGGGTCATGAGGACGATGTGGCAGGGGTCTTCAAGAAGTGGGGACTCAACGCGGTCGTCGTCGGAGAAGTGACAAACGATGGCCTTGTGCATGTATATGACGGAGATGAATTGGTCGCGCAGGTTCCGGCGAAGTCCCTCGCGGACGAGGCTCCGACTTATCATCTCAAAACCGAGGAGCCTGCGTATCTGAAGGATGCTCAGAATTACGATCTCTCGCAGATCCCTGAGCCGGAAGATTACACAAAGGCGCTCTTCCAGATACTGTGCTCGCCATCGATTTCGAGTAAGGAATGGGTCTATCAGCAATATGACCATATGGTTCAGACCAATACCGCCGTGCTTCCAGGCTCGGATGCGGCAGTCTTACGCATAAGGGAGACCGAAAAGGGCATTGCCGTAACGACCGACTGCAACGGCCGTTACGTCTATCTCGACCCGTATACGGGCGCACAGATAGCAGTTGCGGAGGCGGCAAGGAACCTGGCATGTTCGGGAGCAAGACCTGTAGGAGCCACCGACTGCCTCAACTTCGGCAACCCAGAAAAGCCCGAAGCTTTCTGGCAGTTCGAGAGAGCAGTCAAAGGCCTGGCCGATGCGTGCGATTTCTTTGGTGCGCCGGTTGTGAGTGGCAACGTCAGTTTCTATAACGAGACCCCTGAGATGGCTATTCACCCCACACCGGTTATCGGGCTTTTGGGCTTGATAGACGATGTGACCAAGCGCTGCACATCTGAGTTTAAAAATGAGGGTGATGTTATTGCTTTGATATCGGGCGCATGTGAGCCTGATTCACTCACAGCCAGTGAGTATCTCAACACGATTCACGGCATTGCAGCAGGTCGGCCTCCGAAGCTCAATATGGAGCGTGAGAAGAATGTCCACGAGGTAGTTATCAGAGCGATCGGCAAAGATATTTTGAGTTCCGCGCACGATTGTTCTGATGGCGGACTTGCGATTGCATTGGCTGAATCGTGTATAATGGGAAAGGTTGGAGCCGATATAGCTCTGCAGACAGACTGCAAGCCGTCGGCGGCCTTATTCGGCGAGACTCAATCGAGAGTGGTTGTATCGCTTTCAGCCGGTAAACTCGCTGCGCTAAAAGAGATTGCAGGCGAGATCGATGTTGAAGTTGTAACTCTCGGTAAGGTTGGCGGAGATGCGCTGAAGATCAAAGTCAATGGCAAAGCGCTGGTTGATGCAAATGTAAGTGAGATGGAAACCGGCTGGCGCTCAGTCATCGGCAAGAAAATGGATGCCTAAAACGGTTGAGTGTTAGTGCGGTGTCGGGAATGGTGTATCGAGACTTCAGTCCCGATACTTGCTAAGTTCGTTTCGGGACTAAAGTCCCGAAACACCGAAAGTTGTATTAATCGCGAAAGCACGAAAGAGCGAAAACGCAAATTCTTTTGTCATTCCCGCGAAAGCAGGAATCCAGATGAAGTATTTGGGTCATAAGCTTTCTGGATTCCCGATCAAGTCGGGAATGACAGGCTGGCTTTATTCCTTTCGGTAGAGGGAATTGTGATTGTCTGCGATAGCTTATGGGGGATAGCGCCCTCACCCCAACCCTCTNNCGATCAAGTCGGGAATGACAGGTTCGAGCTTTATTAGTTTCGCACTTTCGCGATAAAAAAAGGATTTAGAGAAGCATGTGTTACCTGGACAAGCCTGAGATAGCAGAAGAGTGTGGAGTATTCGGTATCCACAGCAGCGGCGAGGATGTTGCAAAGCTTGCATTCTTTGGAATTTTCTCACTGCAGCATCGAGGGCAGGAAAGCGCAGGGATAGCTGCATCTGACGGCAAAGTGATCCGCATGCATCGCGACATGGGTATGGTCACTCAGGTATTCCATGAAGAAGTTCTCGCTGAGCTTAAAGGCCATATAGCCATAGCTCATACCAGATATTCCACAACAGGCTCCAGCATTCTGCGCAACGTTCAGCCGATGTTATGCGAATGCGATTATGGAACCATCGCCCTGGCGCACAATGGCGATCTGGTAAATGCCGGCCCACTGCGCGATGAATTGGAAGCTGCAGGCTTAACCCTTGAAACCACAAATGACAGCGAAGTGATCCTCAAGCTGATCGCCACATCCGGCGCAAGCACAATCGAGGATGCAATAAAATATGCCATGAGCAAGATACGCGGCGCATACGCGGTTGTCGTGCTCACCAAAGATAAATTGATTGCTTTCCGAGACCCGTTCGGCATTCGGCCTTTGAGCCTGGGTGCGCTAAATGGTTCGGCTTATGTTGTAGCTTCAGAGACCTGTGCATTCAATACCATCGGCGCGAAGTTCGTCCGCGAAGTAGAGCCGGGCGAGATGATCGTCGTCGATGAAAATGGCTTATCGGAATACCAGGCGGTACCGCTCGAAGGCCGCGCACTGTGCATATTCGAATATGTTTACTTCGCAAGGCCTGACAGCCGTATGTATAATCGAACCATGCATGAGGCCCGCAGACGGATGGGACACGAACTGGCCAGAGAGCATCCATGCCCCGGTGCGCATATCGTTTTCCCTATTCCNNATTCCCGATACTGGCATCCCCGCCGCAATCGGCCTAGCAGAGGCATCCAGAATCCCCTATGCAGAAGGCGTCATCAAAAACCGCTACATCCACCGCACTTTCATTCAGCCCGACCAGCGCATGCGTGAGATGGGCGTTAAGATGAAGCTTTCTCCGCTTAAGGAGACACTTGCGGGAAGGCGCGTGGTGATGGTGGAGGATAGTATCGTCCGTGGAACCACTAGCGCTCCCACCATCAAGATGATACGTGAGGCGGGAGCAGCCGAAGTGCATGTCAGGATCGCCTGCCCGCCAATCAAACATCCTTGTTTCTATGGAATCGATACGGCCAGCCAGGACGAATTGATCGCCGCGAAAATGTCTATCGAAGAGATCAGGCGGCATATAGGCGCGGACAGCCTTGGGTACCTCAGTCTGCCGGGACTGGTTCGAGCAATCGGCGTCAAGAAAGACAAGCTGTGCTGCGCATGCCTTGACGGCAAGTATCCGGTCGATGTCTCGCAAGAGGCTAAGATGAGCAAGTTTGTATTTGAGGAACCGGCCGTCGCTGCAACCGACACTAAAAACTAATAACTAAGGACTTTTATAATGCCCGACGAAAGCGCAACCTACAAAGCAGCAGGTGTTGATATAGAAGCAGGCGAAGAAGCCGTCTTCAGAATGAAGGAATACGTTCATTCGACCTACAACGAGAACGTGCTCACCAACATTGGCACGTTCGGCGGAATGTTCAAGCTGNNTGCTGGTTTCGAGCATCGATGGCGTTGGGACCAAGGTCAAGATCGCCGCGATGATGGACAAATACGATACGGTGGGTCAGGATATCGTAAACCACTGCATCAACGATATCCTGGTTCAGGGCGCGAAGCCTATGCTGTTCCTCGATTATTTCGCGACCAGCAAGCTGGAGCCGAGAATCGTGGAGCAGGTCGTAAAGGGTATGTCAGATTCATGCCGTGACGCCGGGTGCGTGTTGATCGGCGGTGAAACCGCTGAGATGCCGGGCGTTTACGTGCCGGGTGAGTTCGATATCGCAGGCTGCATTGTAGGAATTGTTGATCGAGCCAACATCATCGACGGATCAAAAGTGCAATCCGGGGATGTGCTGATCGGTCTGGCTTCATCAGGCCCGCACACAAACGGCTATTCACTCATCAGAAAGATTCTCTTTGAAGATAACGACTATAAGGTCGACGGATATACCCCTGAGCTTGGCGCAAACCTCGGTGAAGTTTTGCTTGCACCGCACAAGTGCTATCTCAAACCTGTAAGTGCCGTAATGGCCGAGCATCCGGTGCACGCGATGGTGCACATCACCGGAGGCGGGTTCTACGGCAATATCCCGCGCGTGCTGCCGAGCGACTGCCAGGTGACTGTGGAGCGAAGAGCATGGGTCGTGCCTCCGATCTTCCAGCTATTGCAGGAGAAGGCCGGAATTGAGCCTATGGAGATGCACAGAACGTTCAATATGGGCGTGGGAATGATATTGATTGTGCCCAAGGAACATGGGATCGAGGTCGTCAAACAGCTTGAAGAGTTGGGCGAGACGGCATGGCTTATCGGCGAAGTCCATAAGGGCGGCCGAGAGGTTAATGTGATATGACACGCATCGCGGT
Organism: Armatimonadetes bacterium UBA5829; assembly: GCA_002431715.1. Classification (GTDB taxonomy): domain Bacteria; phylum Armatimonadota; class UBA5829; order UBA5829; family UBA5829; genus UBA5829. The sequence continues at coordinate 5,800 of DJHI01000131.1, read as the reverse complement.
GATGGTCTCAGGCGCTGGCCGCGGAAGCAATATGCAGGCGATTATCGATGCATGCAAGTCCGGTAAGGTAGCAGGCGAAGTGGCGGTGGTGATCGGGGTAAAGAGCGATGCGCCCGCTATGGAACGCGCGGCAAATCAGGGTATTAAGACCGCCGCAATATCGCCGAAATCGTTCGAAAATGTCCAGGACTATGACGACGAGGTCCTGAAGACTCTGAAAGACAACAAAATCGACCTTATCTGTCTGGCCGGTTATATGCGCGTCCTGGGTCAGAATATAGTCGATGCCTATCGCAACGCAATTATGAACGTGCATCCCGCCCTGATCCCATCTTTCTGCGGCAAAGGGATGTATGGCCACCACGTGCACGAGGCTGTGATAGCGCGTGGAGTCAAGTTTTCCGGCGCAACTGTGCATCTCGTCGATGAAGAATACGATACCGGCCCTATTATTCTGCAATTGATAGTTCCTGTTGAGCAGGATGACACACCCGATACTCTGGCCGCCCGCGTGCTTGAAAAGGAGCATGAGACCTATGCCGAAGCGGTCTCTCTGTTTGCGCAGGGCAGGCTGAGGGTAGAAAACCGCAAAGTAAGAATTTTGCCCGCGAACTGAGAGGTGCGTGCGTTGCGTTCACTGCTCATTATAAATCCCACTTCAGGCCAGGGAAAAGCGGCAAGAGAGAAGAAAAAGCTGCTGGATTATGCATCGGCAGCCTCCCACACGAAAACGGTTATCACAACNNCCGGCCCCGATGATGCAGCCAAAACCGCCCAGGCAGCAGTAAGTGACGGTTATGACTTGATCATAGCCGCGGGCGGCGACGGCACAATCAACCAGGTTATTAACGGCATAGGCGACTCTGATATCCATATGGGAATCGTTCCGCTGGGAACCGGAAATGTGCTCGCTCACGACCTCGGTATACCTGTCCACAATACCGACAAGGCTCTGGAGATCATCCGCAGAGGCAAGGCTCGTAAGGTCGACATAGCCAGCACGAATAACAAGCGCTTTATACTGATGGCCGGGCTGGGTTTCGACGCGGCTGTGATCGACTCCGTATCTCCAAAGGTGAAGGATGTTTTCGGAACGATGGCCTATGCCCCGGCTATAATCGAGCAGCTCGTGAAGTTCACCCCGTCTCATTTCAGGCTGATATTTGATAGCTGTGATGAAGCATCGTGTCCCGTGCCATCCGTATATGAGACCGACGCGTTCGCGGTGATTGTGGCAAATTGCGGGACCTACGCCCACAGTTTCAAGATAGCCCGGCAGGCTGTTTTCGATGATGGAATGCTGGATGTAATGGTCTTTGAAGCAGGCTCGGGGAATACACTGAATCTGGTCGGCCAGGCATTTGAGACTATCTTCCAGGGAAGCATAGCAAACCCTAAAACATCATACTTCAAAGCGGCAAAAGTGCGGGTGGAGTCTGAGCCTAGCGTCAGAATGCAGATAGACGGCGACCTCTGCGGCGAAAGCGGCGTGGATATAGAGGTTATGCCCAGGGCTTTGAGCTTGATCGTGCCGTAACCACGTCTTTTATAGATTCCCTTCAAAAGTTAAGTAAATCTGGGGATTTTCCTTACGTCGATGCGGGTAATTGTCATTTGTTTGCATCGATCATGATATCGGAGGATGCCTAAAATGAAACTTGTCTGTGTGATTGCATCACTGATCTTGCTGCTTGGAATCATATCGGCAGTAGGTGCCGCAGATGATAGCAGTGAACCCACATTAAGAAGCGCTAAAATTATCTTTATCATGCCGGAGGGCGATGACAAAGACGATGACACTGCAGTATCGGTCTCTGTGTCATCAAGGTTTAATGACCAATTCGATGTCAGATTAGCTTACCTTGACAATTTCGCGGGCAATGACACTTGGGAAGATACAGGCGGTAAATCTTATACCTATGAATTGAATTGTGCAAGAGGACTAAAGCTGAGCCAAATAGACAAGAACGTTAAAACAAAAATATCCATAAATCCTGTCGGCAATGACACTGTTAAATTCGGCTATCGCTTAATACTTACATTCGACGATGATGACCCCACCACCGCTCCGACAGAAATAACTCAAGAGAGAAGCGATATTGTTCTCAGCCAGGACAATAGAACGTTTACTTCGTAATCCGTGGTGGGCAGAACGCTGTTCCAATAGAAAAGCTAACTGCCCACCATACTCAAAAGGTTTGGATAAACTGGCACAGCATCGAGATTATGCTTGGGCTCAGTTTGATTGTTATTATTAAATCAGAACCAGTTTTTTCTCTGCTTTTCTCCAAGCACAGCAAGCGGATCGCGCAATAGCAGGTTCACAAGAAACTTGCGCTGGAGCATGGCGTCCATTATCCGCACCTCAGCCTCGCCGACACGGCCGATCCGGCATATCCCCTGCTCTATCATCTGCGGTTCGAGAGCGTTGTAATCACGCCCTGCTTTCT
>DJHI01000131.1:2738-3300 GCA_002431715.1 Armatimonadetes bacterium UBA5829 | reverse complement strand
CATCTCGACAGGATCGCCGTTCATATCCGTCATCACGAGGTCCATAGGCACATCGTGGACGACGTATGGTACACCGGCTATCTCCTCGGCCATATGAAAGCTTGTATTGCAGTTCTGCTTTACGCCTATCAGAACGATTTTCCCGCCTATATCGGCGAGCTTATCGTATGGAGAACCGCATCCGCAGGGAGTGCGGGTAAATTGGTGGCTTGAAGTAAACCACTCGGCAAGCCTGCCTATAGCCGTGACTGAATGACTGGGATGTAGGCTCCGCAATGCACCTGGATAGCTGCGTGATGCTTCAGGGATTGCGCCAGTCCAGCACGGCGTGTTGCGAGCATCGAATTTAGGAGGGTCTTCAGGCGAGTCGTCCTGACTTCTGGTTAGAGTCGGAAATAGAAGCGTACCCTCTTCGCCGACTGATTCCATAAGCGCATCTATAACTGTATTCGCGCCGCCATCCACCCAGCCAAGGCTTGATAGTGAGGAGTGAACCAGAATAGAATCGCCGAGATCAATGCCGCCCGCGCGGAATTGTTGTGCAAGATCAGTGGAGTTAATA
>DJHI01000131.1:1647-2718 GCA_002431715.1 Armatimonadetes bacterium UBA5829 | reverse complement strand
TAATAGCTATCGCCCCTTTCATAAAAGCTCAATAAGCTGTTAGGCGATAAATCGGCCATTACCTGCATATAAGAGCAATTCGGTAGAAGCACCCTAAAATAGCAAAAAATATAAAAATTAGCCTAGATCTCTATTGACTCTCCTGTTACAGGAGATGATATCCTTTCATTTGTAAGCTTGCACATTCCTCTGGAGGCAATGTTGTTTTGTATAAAATTGGCGATTTTTCGCGGCTTTGCCAGGTATCGGTAAAGACCTTGCACCACTATGATGAAGTGGGATTAGTGCGACCGACTTGGGTGGATCAAGAGAATGGATACCGTTATTACAGTGCTGAGCAGATTGCCAAGGTTCGGCAGATACTGAACCTGAAGGCGCTAGGACTGTCACTAGATGAGATATCGACACTCCTCAATGACAGCTATTCAATTGAACAAGTGCAAAATATGATACTGGAAAAGCAAGATGCACTTCAGCAACTAATGCACGACACCCAGAATCGGCTGGACAAAATCGATATCTGGTTAAAACAAATCTCAGAGGAGGAACAAATGCCAAGACTAGATGTTATTGTAAAAAAAGTAGAACCTATGCTCGTGGCGTCAATGCGCGAGAAGACTGTGTCAGGAAATAGAATGGGTGAGATGTTCGGCGAGTTGGGCAATTACGTTAAAAACCAAGGTGGTAAGTACTGTGGGCCGGCCATGTCCATCAATCATGATATTGAATATCAGGAAAGCTGCTCGGATACCGAAATTGTATGTCCGATTGCTGCTCCAATACCCGGAACAGACCAAATAACTATTTATGAAATCCCTGGGGTAGAAGCAATGGCTTGTCTAATCTATCAGGGAGCCCATGATGCTGAATGTGATGCAGCACATGAAGCACTTGCAAAGTGGATTGAGGAAAATGGTTATCGTGTTAATGGCCCAGATAGGCTCGTCTTCTTGCACTGTGATGACCAGGATAAGGATGGAAAGGCTATAGTAGAGTTTCAATATCCTGTGGAGCGAATTTGCGAGTAAAATCAAACGAGGCCGGGGAATCATCCTCGGCCTCGTTTTAGTA
>DJHI01000131.1:0-1636 GCA_002431715.1 Armatimonadetes bacterium UBA5829 | reverse complement strand
TATCCGGTAAGTCCGCGTCTTTTTTACACTTCGCGGGACACCATTTTGGACGGCCGGCTTATATTTGAGCTTGGAAGTTGCGCTGACAGCAGCTTTGTCTATATTACGATTTCCTGATGATTGCAATATGCTTACGCCCGATACCGAACCGTCGTCGGTGACCGTATATTCCACCTTCACAACCACCGATAAGCCCTCCTCAACCGAAGACGGGATAGAGACATTTGCATCTCTAATCAAAATCGGATCAGCATGGTCGGCTAGTGTGGAGCGATGCTCGGGTGCCTTGCAACGGTTGCAGACTCGGGTCGGCTGATCGCCTTCTATGTAGCTTCGAACTGCGGTCGATTTGCAGTATTCACCGGCGAGCATGCCGGATTCGGTGCATATGCGCACACTTACAGTTCGAGGAGCCGGTGCGGGTGATGTGCCGGGACCATTGGACGCGTGCGGTGTGGGATCGGGTCGACCCTCTCCTGCCCCACTGCCGGAACCTTTACCTTTACCATCGTCGCTGCCGGGAACCCAGCCCACAGGAGTGCGTCCGCCTCCCCAATTGCCGCCAAGATCGCCGTTCAAGCTCGTTGAACCGATTTTGAGCTTGCCGCCGGGATTGCCGGGCATCTGCCGACCTGACCCTTGCGGAGTATGCGGAACCGCAACATATGGACGTGCTGACGGACGAACAGTAGACCGTATTGAATGCGTCGGTGTGTATTGAATGGGTTTCGGCGTGACTTCCACAACGCGCGGAGTCTCGCTTTTGGGTTGAAGCTTCGGTTCTGCTTTGGGAGTCGGCGCAGGCTTTGGTTTCAAGGCCTCGGAAGGCGCGCCTACAAAGTCCACTTTGATGAACTTCGGCGTTAAAACGGCCGCAGAAGCCGAATCGAGCCTGCCGGCGGAAGTGTAACCTACCAGGCTTACAAACAGTATATTAATCGCGATGGATGCCGCGATTGCATATGTCAGGANNNTATTAGTTTTTAGTTATTAGTTCAGATTTATCCTCCAGATATCTTGCATGGAGGAGAGTTTGTTATCCCTCAAGGTATCTTACCTGGAGGGTAATACCTAACTTTCGGAGATGGACTTAGGCTCGGTGGCAATGGTCAGATATTTTGCACCGGCGCGCTTGGCCTCATCGGCGAGCTGGATGCCTCGCTCCCAGTTCTGGGCTTTGTCGCAATTGATGACCACGACCGCGCTTGGATTGTCCTTTAGGCGCGCCATGAGGACATCCTGAATCTGTCCGAATACGACCTGCTGCTTGTCCACATAGTAATTGCCGGTGGGAGTAAGGGTCAAAACGATCTTACAGACCGGCCTTTCAGTGGCTGCAGACGCTTTCGGCAGGTTGACGGGCATGCCTTTTGCCGTCGTCATCGCGAGAGAGGCCATCATAAAAAACACAAGCAGGAAGAAGATCGTGTCGATCATAGGCACGATCTCGATACGGGCTTTTTTAGGCTGATATGCGCTTAATTTCACCTCTCGGCTCCTCCTCTGCCTCTATAAGAATATTGACCATTGAGTTGCCTCTAGCTTCAATTTCAGCGACTATAGATTTAATCCGCTCCTGCAGATTGTTGTTGCCGATAAGGGTGAAAATGGCTGTCGCAAGACCGGTAGCTGTGGC
>DJHI01000168.1 GCA_002431715.1 Armatimonadetes bacterium UBA5829 | reverse complement strand
AGGAAACCGGGGTGAGACTCGATATAATCGAGAAGTCTGTCCTGATAAGCCGAGAGCTTGAAGTAATAGTTTTCTTCCTGCACCCACTCGACTGCTCTGCCGCACTCGGGGCATTTGCCGTCTACAAGCTCGGATTCGGCTAGGAATGTCTCGCAGGGAATACAATACCATCCCTGATATTCGCCTTTATATATATCACCCTGTTCGAGCAGGCGGGAGAATATTTTCTTTACCACATCCACATGGCGTGGTTCGGTTGTGCGAATGAAATCGTCGTATTGAACGTCCAGGCTGGCCCATACCTTCTTGAAAGCCTCTGCGAGGCCGTCGACAAACTCCTTGACAGGCAGGCCTTTGTCCTCTGCCGCCTGAGCTACTTTAATTGCATGCTCATCCGTGCCGGTAAGGAAGTGAACCTTCTCGCCCTTGAGTTTATGGTAGCGCGATACGACATCGGCGATTATGGTGGTGTAGGCATTGCCGACGTGTGGGACATCATTGACATAATATATGGGCGTTGTAACGAAAAAACTGTTCTTTGACATTATAAAAAGTACCTCTCGGTGGTCTGACCTTGCGCTTTTCGGCATAGAATCCGTATATGTTGAAGTGCAACCTCTGATACAAGTCTAGGGATGTACCTAAGTCATGGTACTTTTTAGAGCAGGGGGTTGTCAATGGGAAGGAGTTATGTCTTGCTGCTTCTCATTGACGCGTAAATGTGAATGTTATCTCCAGGGGCCGTCATCCTTGCCAGAGAAACACGGATACATGAGAGTTCCTCACTCCTGTACCTCATGCTTGTGCATCAGATACCTATAAATTAAAGCAATGATATAAGAAAAAATGGTGTAATGGGCGTCATGCTTCATGAGAAGGAAAATTGACCGGCAATTTTAACAGTATGTGAACACTCATCAATTAAACATTACTGAATGCAACGAAATGATCTCGACTGACATCGTGCATATAGACATATTTAGGAAAGGCTATTGATGATACTGCAACAGAACTGAGGTGATAGATCGTTGTTAAGTTGCTAATGGTCTGACCCATCACGTACGTGATACTCATTATAAGTTCATATTGACCAACACTTTAAGAGGCTTATAAAGCCCAAAAATTGGAGGAGAAAATTGAATAGAATAGCTTGTGCTTTAATATGCATGGCTCTGCTTGGAATTCCGGGGCAAATCACCTTTGCGCTGCAATATCAAATACACGATCTAGGTGTATTTAATTGCGTAATCAGAGACATGAATGATAATGGGCAATTTGTAGGAGTAACTACTGCACCTAGCGCTGGTATCTATTGCTATGATATCAACGGCAGTAAAACGCTGCTCCATTCTACAGGCTGGAGCAGCGGTATAAACAATGCTGGGCAGGTAGCATCCAGTAATGGAATTTATATACCTACTGCCACTGGCTGGACAAATCCTATCGGAGGTTGTATTACAGACATCAATAACATTGGTCAATATTGTGGGCTAAGTAGTACATCAGGTGCGTATTTTGTTGATAGCAATGGATATCACTACATATATGTTGCAAGATGTGATACTTATGCTGAATGTCTGAATGATAGCGGTGTTGTTGTGGGATATGTGCGCGATTCTTATGGTACTACATGTCCCTTCAGATGGACGATAGCCGATGGTCTTGTTTACATGCAACGTTTGGATACAGATCCAGATTGCAACAGCTACGTTTGGGCTATAAATTCACAAGGATATGCCGTTGGCGGTTCTGCTATCAATGCTGACTCTGTTATGTCTCATGCAGTAATATGGAATCCTGACGGAAGTGTTACAAACCTTACGCCATCTACCTTTGGTACTGCTTACGGTATCAATGATGCAGGGTATATCGTCGGCACAACAGGTTATAACAGGCCTGTAGTGTGGACTCCCGAGCTTAATGCTGTTTATCTTCCTATGCTGGCTAACACCACAGGCATAGAACCTCTTGCAATAAACAACAAGGATATCATTGTGGGGCGCTGTACTATTAATGAAGAACCTCATGTAGTATATTGGACTCCAGTGCCGGAGCCTTCCAGTCTGTGTACAATTCTACTAGGTGTTCCTTTCTTCTTTTCCCTTCGTCGAAAGCGCAAGTAATTTATAGTGGAATTTTTTAGTGCAGGTTCGCAATAAATCAAAAGGCCGGAGCAATCATTGCTCCGGCCTTAACCATCAAACTATCGAACCATCAAACCAATCCATATTTCTTCCGTATGAACTTATCGATCCCTGAGGCGGCCACTTTTCCTGCGCCCATGGCTGAGATAACTGTCGCCTCGCCCGTAACGGCGTCGCCGCCCGCGAATACTCCCGGAATGGAGGTCATGCCCGTCTCGGCGTCTATGATGATTCCACCCCACTTCTCACAGCTCAGGCCTTCGGTGGTTGTCCTGATGAGCGGATTAGGGTTCTGGCCAAGAGCGACGATCACCGTATCGCATTCGATCTCAAATTCACTGCCTTCAACGGGCACAGGTCTGCGGCGGCCTGAATTATCCGGTTCGCCAAGCTCCATTTTAAGACACTCCATAGCTTTTACAGAGCCGTTCTCATCGCCGATAAACCGCTTGGGGTTCGTTAGGAGCTTGAAGATCACTCCTTCCTCCTCGGCGTTTTCGATCTCTTCGGCTCTCGCGGGCATTTCCTCTCGACCTCGGCGGTAGACAATCGTCACCTGCTCCGCTCCGACCCTCAGCGCAGTCCGAGTGCAGTCCATAGCTGTATTTCCAGCACCGATAATGCAGGCCTTTTTCGGAAGCTTGATCGGGGTCGCGTAGTCCCTGCGATGAGCGCGCATTAGGTTGATTCGAGTGAGCCACTCGTTGCCGGAGTAGATACCCGACAGGTTCTCACCCGGAATTCCCATAAGCTTGGGAGCGCCCGCGCCTGTGCCGACAAATACCGCATCGAAGCCCTCCTTAAGCAAATCTTCAACCTTGAATGTTCGACCGACTATCATATCAGTGAGGATTGTTACTCCCAACGACTTTACATAATCGACCTCGCGATCAAGTATGGTGCGAGGAAGCCTGAACTCAGGGATGCCGTATCTAAGCACGCCGCCTGTCTTGTGCAAAGCTTCGAATATAGTGACCGTATAGCCCACCTTAGCCAGGTCACCGGCGACTGTGAGCCCGGCAGGCCCGCATCCGACTACCGCCACTTTGTAATTGGCAAGCTCCGGGTTCTCGGCCTTGGGAGGCTCAGAGCCGCTGGAGTGAGCGGCCTGGTAATCGGCTGCAAAGCGCTCCAGTCGACCTACCGCCACAGGCTCGCCTTTCTTACCGAGCACGCAAAGCTTCTCGCACTGGTTCTCCTGAGGGCAAACCCTCCCGCAGATAGCGGGCAGTGAGTTGGTCTTTTTAATCTCATCGGCAGCGGCATTATACTGCTTTTCCTTGATAAGCCCGATGAACGCCGGAATATCGATATTGACTGGACAGCCCGCGACGCAGGGCTTGGTCTTGCAGTTGAGACAGCGGTCGGCCTCGTCGAGTGCCGTCTCTTCGCTGTAGCCGAGGGCTACTTCATCAAAGTTTTTAATACGCTCAGCCGCGTCCTGATGCGGCATAGGGTTTCTTGGTCCGCCCTTGGCCATTACTTGGCACCTCCCGACGTTACAAACTCCTGCTTTGCTTTCTGCTCGGTCTCGAAATTNNNNCTTAAGCTCGTCCCAATCGACCTGGTGCGCGTCGAAGTCCGGCCCATCAACGCAGGTGAATTTGGTTTCACCGCCGACCGTTACCCGGCAGCCGCCGCACATTCCGGTTCCGTCGACCATAATCGGGTCGAGCGAGACGATGGTCTTAACGCCGTAAGGCTCAGTGGTCTTCGCCACAAACCGCATCATCGGCAGCGGGCCGA
>DJHI01000160.1:17888-20099 GCA_002431715.1 Armatimonadetes bacterium UBA5829 | reverse complement strand
TCCCAGAGCCACAGCCATCCTGCGCATGCTGCCGTAGTGATTTATAAGCACAGGCACATCGGAGCCTTCGACATTCTCAAAGAGCAGCGCCGGACCATTGGCTTTGACAGTTCTGTCCGCAATCTCAGTAATCTCAAGATTAGGGCTGACCCTATGCTTGATTCGAACCAGCTCGCCTTCACGTTCAAGACGCTCTATAAACTCCCGGAGATCTCTGTAAGCCACTTATATTATCTCCTCGATAATCTGAGCGCTGTGACGGACAATGATATCACTCCCGCGCGAGGCCAGGCCGCCTCTGATCTGCATAATGCATCCCGGGCAGTCCGTTACAAGCGTCTTTACGCCGGTATCCTCAATGCTCTTGATCTTCCGCTCCAGAATCTTCGATGAAATACCCGCCTGCTTGATCGCATAGCTTCCAGCGAACCCGCAACACTGATCGGGTTTATCCATCTCGACAAGCTCCATCCCCGCGCACTTAAGCAGTTCTCTCGAACGGTCGGATGTCTCCAGCCCGCGCACCTGATGGCACGGGTCGTGATAGGTAAAACTTCCCATCAACTTATTTTCAGGCTTGATTTGGAGAATATCCGATGCAAAAGCGGAGAAATCGTACGTTTTCTCCGCGAGTCGCTCCGTTCGCTCCTGCCATTCGGTTCCTTCGAGAAGCATCTTGAACTTTTCCTTGAGCATGACAGCGCACGTCGGGCAGCCTGTGACAATATAATCGGGCGACCCTTCCTCCAGAGCCATTATGTTGTCTATCGCAAGCTGTCTGGCGGTCTCGCGGTCACCCATATAAAAAGCCGGTGCGCCGCAGCACGACTGCGCTTTCGGGAACAGCGCCTTCACATCACTCTTGGCAAGGACATTCCAGATCGACCGGCCGATCTCAGGATATATAAAGTCGATCATACATCCTGCGTAGAGGCTTACAGTCATCTCGCCCGATGCGGAAGACTCCTCCGGCAGCATATCTCTCAAAAACTTACCCGCCACTCCGGGCATCTTTCTTGAACTGCCGAGGGCAAGGTTAATAGGGAAATCTTTAAGCATTCCGTCCCGGCCGACAAACGGCCCCTGCATTATTCGAGCGGTTGAAATCGCCTTTCTGAAGAGTCCGCGGTCCTTTAAAACACTCATAGGAATGCGTGCGGNNAGTTCTTATCTACCGTCTTCCCGCGCAAGCCCAGAACCATGGACAGCGTGTCGATTTTAGACGGGCAAATACTCGTGCAGTAGCCGCATCCCGTGCACAGCTCGATAGTATCCTGCGCGGCATCGAGATCGCGATGAAAAGCAGTCAGCACCGAGCCGATCCCGCCCATATAAGAGTTTCCATATGCATGGCCACCTATGGAGTTATATACTGGGCAGGAGTTGAGACATGCTCCGCATTTGATGCAATAAAGCGCCTGCCTGAAATCATCATCGGCCAGCATCGTCTTGCGGCCGTTATCGACAAATATGATATGCAGTTCCTTCGGNNNCGCGAGTGTCTTTTCTATATCGGTTGTCCGGCTAGGGCCGGTTATAAACGAGACATAAGCCGTCTGCTTCTGACCCGTGCTGCTCTTGGAGAGAACCTTGAGGATCTCATTTGCGTCGTCCATCGTCTCCACGATCTTGTCATAGCCGACAATCACCACATGTATAGGCGGCAGAGTCGAGACCAGCCTGCCGTTACCTTCGTTGGTGACCAGCACGATACCGCCCGTCTCCGCGATGGCGATATTTGCGCCGGTTATGCCCATGTCGGCTTCTATAAACGCCTGACGAAGCCGCTTTCGCGCGACATCGACCAGCTTTCTTACATCATCACCTTGCTTTTCACCTGTTACTTTCGAGAAAAGGTCGGCGACCTGCTGTCGGGTCTTGTGGATAGCTGGTTGGGTGAAGTGCGACGGTTTTTCCTTAGCGAGTTGGATTATCCACTCTCCAAGGTCTGTCTCAGTGACTGTCAGCCCGGCCTTTTCAAGTTTAGGGTTAAGCTCTATCTCCTCTGTGAGCATGGACTTTGATTTGACGATGCTTTTTACCGATCTCTCTTTTGCCAGATCGATGACAATCCGGGCGGCTTCTTCTGCGTTAGCGGCTTCATGAACGACTGCGGATACCCCTTCGGCATTCTCTTTGAACCTCGTAAAAAGCTCATCGAGTTTGCCGACGCATCGCTCCTTCAAACTACGGACTTCATTTCTCGATCTT
>DJHI01000160.1:17028-17855 GCA_002431715.1 Armatimonadetes bacterium UBA5829 | reverse complement strand
CTTTCAAAGTCGAAGCCTTCCATAACATCTGCGCGAGCCTTGTCATAAGTCGTGATCGCGCGTTCTAGCGCCGTCTGCAACTGTCCATCTTTAAGAGCCGCTCTTACCTGTCTTTTATGGTATCTTGATTCCGCCAAATTAAGCCACCTCGGGTGTAATTATCCTACCTCGCCCGTTCCTAAGTCAAGCCAATTTGACACTCCACGCTCCTGTGTCTATAATCAATTCAGAATTACGATCAAAAGGAGTTGTGGATGCTGAGACCTGAAGACTTTTTCGACCTCGACGGATTTGAATTTCGGGACGTTTTCGAGGGGTGCGAATTTGTGTGGAATGCGCTGTCCAAGGTCGGCAGGTTTGCGCTCGAACATATAATGAGCGTCGACGGTGACAACACGATCTTTGGAACAGTAATGAACGGCGCATATGTTGATGATCGCAATGCCGTAGTGATAGGCGAGGGGACAGTAGTCGAGCCGGGTGCTTTCATCCAGGGCCCGGCGATTATAGGAAAGAACTGCCAGATCAGGCATGGTGTGTATATTCGCGGTGATGTCGTCATCGGCAACAACTGCATCGTGGGCCACTCTTCGGAGCTTAAAAATTGCATAATGCTCGATACCGCTCAGTGCCCTCACTTTGCCTATGTAGGTGACAGCATTCTGGGCAGAAAAGTGAATTTAGGCGCCGGAACCAAGCTTTCAAACCTTCCCGTAGTGAGCATTAAAGATCAGAAAAGCGGCAAAAGACCGCCTGTTTTGATCGAAATCAACGGAAAAGTATACGATACGGGCCTTGCAAAATTCGGGGCAATTGTCGGTGACGGA
>DJHI01000160.1:13959-17000 GCA_002431715.1 Armatimonadetes bacterium UBA5829 | reverse complement strand
GGAACCCAGACGGGCTGTAATGTAGTAACCAACCCTGGCTGCCTTATCGGCAAAAACACACTCATATATCCCAATGTCTCTCTGAAGAAGGGCTATTATCCTGATTGCAAGATAATCAAGCTCACGCAGGATTTGGTTATGGTAGACAGGGATATGAAGTGCTGATAAATATAAAATGCAAAATGACTAATATAAAATAATAGATGGTTCGGGATTTAAATCCCGAACCATCTTGTTTTTGCCATTACCAACAATCAAACCATCAAACTTTCGCAATAGCCTCTCTTGTCATCTCCACAAAATACTCATGCACCCTCATGTCATCAGTGAGTTCGGGGTGAAAAGATATTGCCAGGCAGTTTCCCTGCCGAACCATGATAGCCTCGCCTGATTCAAGATGAGCCAACGCCTGAGCGCCACCGGAGATTCCAACTATCTGCGGAGCACGGATAAAGACCGCGCGGACGGGATCGCATCCAAGGCATGCTATTTTAACATCAGTCTCAAAACTGTCCACTTGTCTGCCGTAGGCATTTCGGCGGACAGCCGTATCCATCAGCCCGAGCCTGTGCTGATCGCTGCCTTCTATCTCTTTAGCGAGTAAAATCATTCCGGTGCAGGTGCCGAAGACTGTCATCCCATCAGCCACACGCTGCCTGATGGCTTTGTCGACACCGTATCGATCCATCAGCTTACCGACAGTCGTGCTCTCGCCACCTGGGATGATGAGTCCATCGCACCAGTTGTTGATATCATCGACCGTGCGGACTATTTTCGCCTCCACTCCATCGATCGACTGCACCATCTCCAGGTGCTTCTGATAATCGCCTTGCAGCCCGAGCACGCCTATGCGTACCGGGCTGCAGTTATGTATCTTAGTCTTTGTTTCTTTACTATCCAACACTACCGAACACATTCCATTTACCAACCTCTTGTCGCGAGAAGCTCCTTCTCATCGAGCTGGCGGATATCCAGGCCTTCCATAGCCTTGCCTAGACCCTTGGAAAGCTCGGCGATCAGTTTGAAGTCCATGTAGTGAGTGGTGGCATCCACAATCGCCTTCGCTCTTGGCGCCGGGTCCTCGGACTTGAATATACCCGACCCTACGAACACAGCCTCGGCTCCGAGCTGCATCATAAGTGAAGCATCAGCCGGAGTTGCGATTCCACCGGCGGAGAAGTTCGGAACGGGGAGCTTGCCGGTCTTGTGNNCCGACTACAAGATCATACGGCGCGCCAAGGTTCTTGGCTTCGGCCATAAGTTCGTCTTCGCGCATATTCTGAATCTTACGCATATGGGCGATCACAGTTCGCATATGTCGGACCGCTTCGACGATATTACCCGATCCGGCCTCGCCTTTGGTTCTGATCATCGCGGCGCCTTCGCCTATTCGCCTGAGGGCTTCGCCAAGGTCTCTGCATCCGCATACAAACGGCACTTTGAACTGGTGCTTGTCGATGTGGAATGACTCATCAGCGGGTGTGAGAACTTCGCTCTCATCGATGTAGTCGACTCCAAGCGCTTCCAAAACCTGCGCCTCGGCAAAATGGCCGATTCGAGCCTTTGCCATAACAGGGATGGAGACCGACTTCATAATCTCTTCTATTACGAGCGGGTCGGACATTCTGGCGACTCCGCCTTCCTTACGTATGTCAGCGGGGACACGTTCGAGAGCCATGACGGCGACTGCGCCTGCATCCTCCGCGATTTTTGCCTGTTCTGCATTAGTGACGTCCATAATAACGCCGCCCTTAAGCATCTCTGCAAGGCCGACCTTTTCTCGCCACGTGGATTTCTGCTGTTCACTCATCTGGGAATCACCTTCATATTTTTTGGGGTAGAGATTACTGATATTATAACAGATGCATTTAGCTTACGCCACCGCTGCCGAGAATCAACCGGCAGAATACGCATGTTTTAGGTATAATTGAATCGCAGAGGCGCGATAAAAACACTTCCGCAATATTAAAATCAGAGAACAAGACAAACAAGAAGGATGTTTGCACCCTGACAACTAAGTCAAAAAATGGGTGGAAAGCGCCAGGCTTCTGAAAACAGAGGCATCGAACGGTTAAGGCAGGATGCCGACCTTGGGCGCAGGGGGTAATAAGCACCAGGCGGGTGGTAAATTGGGTAGTCGACCTGTAAATCCTATTATTGCCGCTATGTACGGAGCTATCGTAGCTCTGGCCATAGCCTACGGATTATTTTTTTTCCTCCTTAGAATCGGAATTGCAAACGCCACTTCTCCGGGCGTAGCCATGGATTACGGCAGTCCGGCATTTGCAAGAGCAGGACTGAATCTTTGTGCATCACAGCATGCCCAATTAGTGGGCTCAGGCAAAGTCAGCGGCGCTACCGAGGCTGCAGCAAAAGCTAAAGCCAAAGTGGTTCTGCCGCTCAACGCATGGGCGATAATTCCTGTTGCCGCGCTCTTTGTCTCGGGTTATGCCGCAGGCAAGCTGCGATCCGGCGCAGGACGATACGGCATAATAGTGCCTGCTCTTTTGGGTGCGATTATCTATGCCGGAGTCCTAGCGGCTTTATCGAGGCTTTTTGCAGCGCCGATCGAATCAGCGGCGCTACCATCAGCGGGAGGAGTCGAGTTCGCTCCACCGGATTTTCCTTTTCATCCTGTCCCATTGAGCGTGTTCTACACTGCATCTTTCTGGGGAATCGCATTCACCTACATAGGCAGCCACTGTGCAGCGGGTGAGGCTGCCAGGAGAGAGGGTGTAGGCCGATGGTGGATATGTGGCAAGTCGATCATCCCGTTTGCGATTGTTCTGCAACTGCTCTTCGCGATAGCATCTCAAGCCTGGCTGATTTCCAAAACGGGCCCCGAGAATCCAGAGGGGCCGGCCGGTAGAGGAATAGTCAAATTCCAGCCGACAATCGCGGGTATAGCTTATGGGCTAATCAATGGTGCTGATCTCCAGGGGGCGTTGATGGCCGTAGGTCTCGGCAAAGAGGAAAAGATACTTGCCGCCGATGTGAATCTTTATAAGGGCATCACTATATATGATCGAGGACAAGAAACC
>DJHI01000160.1:12464-13954 GCA_002431715.1 Armatimonadetes bacterium UBA5829 | reverse complement strand
ATCTCTGCCTAGTGTTAAATTTATCGGAGCAGGCATAATGGCTTTTCTGGCGCTTATGTCGGGAGCGCTTGCGATTCGTTGGGGATCACGCGACGGCTCATTACCGACCGCACTGCGCATAGGAGTAATTCACGCTTTTTACCTGTGGATGGTAATGTCTCTATGCTCACTTTCGTTTCAATCGACTGAGGCGGCATCCAGGTTGTTTGTAAAGCTGGTTTATGAGCCGACCATGCTCATCTCATTTGCCGGAGTATTCGCAGCGGCTTTCGTGGGCGCATATATTACCAGCAGACTTTATGTCTCCGGTCGACGCGGTTTTCCCAGCATATGATCATTAAGAATTCCACCTCGATCAGCATATCCACCGCTCTGCGTGAGGCCGTTATCGATTATCCGACGGATGGGCTGGTTGTAGAGATCAAGTATTGTCCAAAGGGGTCGACTCGTTACATTTCGGGCACATATTACCGAAAGACACCGACTCGCGATCAGGGCAAGCTGATACGATTGAGAATAAACAGGTACAATCGATATCCCATAAAGGTCCAGTTCAAGACATCCGAATATACCAGGAAAACGGATCGCCGCGGCAATGAACTGGTCTATCAGAAGCTGCGGACTGAGAAATTCAACTGTGCTGAAGATTTGATTCTTGCTATCTTTTTGCATGAGTTTTCGCACTATCTGGATCATATAGAGGGCAGAAACGGTCGATATAAGCAGACAAAGGCCGACAAATTCGCCGTGGATATTCTTAAAAAACTGGAAGTGATAGTCTAGTGAGACGGAAAATCCCAGGAAAATCTCTATTTGCCGAAAGAGCCCACTTTCTTAAGGCCGGTCCTCACGAGCTTGGAAAGAAAGCCCAACATAAGCGAAAGCGCAAGCTGAACCGCCGCCATGAGAGGCTCGCCGAACGCGGTGAAATGGATGAGTAGCTCTCAATGAAAATTAAACAAAATTCTCATGCATAAGGACTTGTAATGTGTTTGTAAGGATGTTATAATCTCTCAAATCTTGCAGTAAACCGCACGGCGGTGAAGGAATCATTGCTTTGAATGGGTTGATTCTAATCTACAGGATGTATCTCGAGGTGAATCGCTTAACAGTTGCGAGGAGCCGGGGCGTGTTCGGCATCCAGTTGCCTAATGCGCAGTCTGATTCAAATTTAATATCGGTTACAGTTTGAGGCAGGGCCTAAGGCGCCTGTCTTTTTTGCATTATGTTCAAATGGTTGTTCACACTGGCAGGAAAGACCGGAGGTATGTAATGAGTTACCGATTTGGAGATGAGATCGAAGTCATAATAGATCGCGAAGGGCTGGGCATCGATGAAGGAGTCGGGCATCTGCCGGACGATACAATGGTCGTGATCGCCGGAGCCGGTGGAAAAGTGGGCGAAGCGGTGAAAGCGACTGTTTTAGCCATCGAATCCACCCGCCTGGGTTCTTCCGTTTTAGCAAGCGCGATAGCGTAAAAAACAAAACA
>DJHI01000160.1:11240-12459 GCA_002431715.1 Armatimonadetes bacterium UBA5829 | reverse complement strand
CAGATGGTCCGGGATTCAATCCCGGACCATTAAAAGATATGTAACCTGAAAACCTACTCCTGCTCTTCGCCCGTAAAGATAGCGCGAAGTTCTTTCTCCCTTTCGGCTTTGATCATAGTGATTACGCTGTCACCAGCGCGAAGCTTGGTGTCGGCATGTGGGATTATTGCATGGCCATCCCTGATAACCGATATGATCAGTGCATTGGCCGGAAGATCGAGCTGGCCGATTTTCATTCCCATAGCCGGAGAGGTGGTTGTAATATCCGCTTCAACGACCTCAATCTCACCCTTCTTCAAAGCAGCTAAAGGAATAACCTGTCCGGTTTCTATCTGCTGTTCGAGCAAGTTGAAAATGATTCTGGTGCTGCTGACCGTCTGGTCGATCCCCAACTGCTGGAAAAGCTCTTCATTCTTAGGGTCGTTCACGCGAGCGATGGTTCTGGGTACGCCGAATTTACTCTTTGCCATCTGGCAGATAACCAGGTTGTCTTCATCGTCGCCGGTTACGGCAACCACCACATTGGCTCTGCCCATTCCGGCCTCGGTCATCGTGCGGATCTCGCAGCCGTCGCCATACATTATCGTTTCGCCAAATTCGCCAATAAGTGATTCAGCCGTTTTTCGATCTTTCTCGATAATCAGGACTTCATGGCCTTCTCTGGTAAGAGCTTTGGAGAGGTGGTATCCAACTTTGCCGCCACCTACAATTATTACATACATCGGAGTCTTTCTAGTCATTGCCGGCCTCCAAAACCTTATCATCAAGACCAAACTGGCAGTATTCCTCGACGGCTGAATACGGCTTGCCCAAAATTTTATCGTGTATAACTCCCGCTCCTACACAGGTCGTGCATATGGTATCAATTCCCATATTTGCATATGCCGAGGAGCGAATAGGATCATAAATGCGCGCTACAACTTTCGGCACTTTGAACCTTACTTTTGCGAGCTGAACAGACATGATGTTTCTATTATCGCCGTTCGTCACTGCCACGAACGCGTCGGCATGCTCTACATCAGCTTTTTGAAGAGTTTCCTCGGAAAGCCCGTTTCCGATGATCTTTTTGCCATCGAAATCATTGGCGAGTCTGCGGAATGAGTCCGGGTTCCGATCGATTATCGTTATTTCGTGTCCTTCACGAGCCATTGTGGCCGCAATCGTCGCTCCGACCCTGCCGCAGCCCAAAATAACTACCTTCATTTTGTTTCCCTCTAAC
>DJHI01000160.1:10484-11202 GCA_002431715.1 Armatimonadetes bacterium UBA5829 | reverse complement strand
TGCTGAGCCTGTCGAAGCAGCGGATGTTTTTTTCCTTTTCTAAATATAACTGCTTCTTCGGCTAAGCTCAAAATGTTGAATTAGCTCACTTTCCAAAAATATCCATCAATGCGTCAGCATAAAGCTTCATACCCTGAGCGGACGGATGATTTATAGCATTCAGCAATAGAGTTGTATAAGGTACACCCTCTAATGCCAGATGATCCCACCGAAGTGATGCATCCGCCAACGCGATATTATTTTCCATCGCATATTCTCGCAACGCCCAAACATAAGGCCGGGTATCTCTTACCATTTTATCACCGAAATTCGGCTGGTGAGCCCAGGTGTCATAATGTGGTGTCATTACGATCCACTCTATGCCGTTATCTGCAAACGCTTTTTTTATGACGGAATAACCCTTAGTCAGTGATTCGATATTCTGATAATGACCGCAATCATTGATAAATTCGGATATTACCAAATCCGGTTTTGCATCCAGGATCTTTTCTTTGAAATTCTTAGGACTGCCAGGTGGTTCCGCCATAAAATCCGGCGATGCTTTGCCACCCCATGCTACGCTAGTTAGTTCTATCTTAGCCTCAGGATAAGCTTTTCTGAGTCTATCGACAAACTGATTCTGCCATTTGTACGATTGACTGGGTAGATATCCTCCATCGGTTACGCTGTCTCCCCATGCAAGAATTTTAATGCTTCCGTCAGTTGTAAGCTTTTTCCA
>DJHI01000160.1:7511-10470 GCA_002431715.1 Armatimonadetes bacterium UBA5829 | reverse complement strand
AGCCCTCATCGCCTCGGCTGATGGCTTATCTGTATAATATTGTGGTTCCCTGATAGGATAAATCATATCTTCAGTGAGCTTTTTTGCATACCCCGGAACCCATATATTGACAAGCTGCTTGCATCCCTCAGGCACAGGTGGAATTTGTGCCCAAAAAACGTTATCCTCTCCTTTTACCAACCGGGCCTGACCCTGTTGATCGACTACAATGCTGTCTATCCTGCACGTATGATAGGTATAATCAATGTAAACAGGAGTATCGGCCTTGATCGATCCGCCTTCTAGTCGCCCGACCAATCCCCACAGCGGCTCTACCTCATAATCTCTATTAATAACGAATTGCTGCCCATCCGGAGATGACTTAACCCGTATAGAATCAACCTGAACTGCTCCCGGCACGGAACACTCCATAGCAGCAGTGCCTGCAAGTTTGTTTCCGGCCATCCATCTACCTTCGGGTTTGAACTCAGCCAGACTTTTGTGTTCTTCATTTACAACGGAAACTACAGACGGTGGTGCAATCTGCAGAACCGTTGGGTTCTTAATACAGATCGTATCGTCTCCGACCATTGCAGCCAGCGCGGGAACCGATATGCTCCAGTCTCCTGATATATTGACCATGGATGATGTGGTTGTGATGATCATGAGCGCCAGAGGTGTAATGAACATCTTTTCTCTCCTTACAACGAATAAGTCCTATATTATTCTCCTGCTTGTTCTTCGTCAAGACCGCAAGAGAATATCAAAGTCAGGTAATTTTATCGGCCTTTTGTGCAGTCTTGCTGTGGCATAAAATCCTTGACGACAAAAATACTATCTTTCCCTTATGGAGGACAACCAAAATGTGTGAGCGGCGGCGAGCCGTGTGCGCCGCACTTGCGCTTGTGTGTGTCATGATGATATGCTCGAGCGCGGCGTGGGGCGTATACGAACGCAATTATGTAGACTCAAAAGATTTTTCAGAAGGTTTCCACGACAGTATCTGCTATTCCATCGGAAACAGCGGCCTCAGACTAAATGAATGTGTCGACCGCGTACCCTTCCTGTGGGTAGCAGGACCTACCACGAATACGGTTTCCCGAATCGACGCCAGAAACGGTCAGGAGGTAGCTCGCTACCAGATGGGCCCGTCCAGCGAAAACTGGAAACCGTGCGACATCGCGACCGATTTAAAGGGCAACGCCTATGTGGCCTGCGTCTGCCCGAATTCNNGCAAAGTAGTCCGTATTGCAGTGAGCGCTGGGAGCGCCGTCGATAACGGTAACACCGGCACATCCGGTGACATGGATTCAAATAAGCAGATCACTCCATCGGAGGTTATGGCCTGGGGCAAGGACGCTCTGGTCGGGCCCGTCTATCAAGTCGGGTCGGATGAAAGCTGCCCGACGGGACTGGCTTTCGATTCTCATGGATATCTGTGGGTAGCTTTTCGAGCTGACGCCTGCGTCGCAAAGCTCGATACCGCGAGTGGCAAGGTTCTGACTTATGTCGAGACCGACGGCAGGCCGACTTCGCTGATTGCAGGCCCTAAAGACTCAATGTGGGTTCTCAGCAGCGAGCAGTGCACAATCTGTACTGTCGATACCGTCCTGTGCACTCTGACCAGCTCAACAAAAATGGACGGCGCCAAACCGACTTCATCTTGTGTGGACAGTAATGGCCATTTCTGGATCGCGGATGACAATGGCGGTCTTATGAACTTCGATCCGGAAAGCTGCAGTTGGATAAAGAGCGATACGGATGACGGCGCGGTATTCACAAGCGTTGCAATTGATCAGTCCGGCGATATATGGGCTGCATGCCCGTCCGGCGGGTATATAGCGTCCTTCTCGGGCGAGGACGGCACCCTTCTGGATCGGACTCAGATCAGCAACTGCCCTTCTTCGGTAAGCATCGATTCGGATGGATATCTGTGGGTCCTTTGCGAGCGGGGCGGATACGCTCTCAAATTCAACACCAAAACTATGGAGCAGACCGCGCTCGTACAGGCCGGAGTTCCTCTCTACTATAGCAGTCTCTATGCCACAAGTGTTCTAAGGAATGGAATTTGCCCGAAAGGAACTTGGAGAACTCTTGTCGATAGCGACATTCGGGGCGCCGGCTGGGGCATTATCGATTGGGACAGCACGAATACGGGCGGCGGTGTAAGTGTCCAGGTTCGAACCGCGGATAGGCTTGAAGACCTGGCTGAAGCAAACTATGTCCCGGTGACAAAGGGAATGAGATTTTCCGCGAGCGAAGGGCGGTATATGGAGCTTTACATCACCATGAATAGTGACGGATACGCCTCACCGATCCTGCACGCGCTGAGAGTCGAAGGTGTAAACCTCGCTCCGAAAGTTGAGCTTGCAAAGCCTTCCCTGGACAAACTCGTGGCGCATGATCACAATCTGGAATCCGTCAGTATTGAGGGTGTCTACGATCCCGAAGGCGACCCGTTCAAGATTCAGATAACGAGTGTGGTGCAGGATGAGCCTGTCTCCGGTCTTGGTCCCGATGACTGTGCGCCGGATGCGATTTGCATGAACGATTCAAATGTGTGGCTGCGCGGTGAATGCAGTCCCGGCGACGAAAAGAATCCAGCCGACGGACGGGTCTATGTAATCTCCTTCCGAGCGGTTGATGAACTCGGCGGCGAGTCTTTCGGCAAGGTAAAGGTAATGGTTCCTCCCGAGGGCAAGGAGGAGCAAGCCGCCGTGGAGGATATGGCGAAATACGATTCATTTAAGGAACCCGGCAATCTGGTATGCGCGAATATCTCTTCCAAAGGGTAATATTATGAATACAAACTGAGCATGCTGAGCTACGTTGGAGCAAGCGAGTAATTTTAAGCTAAAGTTGACGTTTAGAAGTCTGTGAGGTATAATCCAAACGACAGCACTGTGGCTGTTCGAATGTTGCGGGCACAGAGGCCTCTTCCGAGTTATCGGGAGAGGCCTTTTTCGGCAATGTGGCCTAA